>NZ_JBFACE010000053.1:0-42083 GCF_040640655.1 Streptomyces sp. NPDC021749
AGCTACCTCGCGGGACTCCACCTCCGGGCCTCCGTGATCTGGATCAAGGACCTCACGCGAGCGGCCCCTTGATCACAACCAAATACGCTCCCTAGCGTCGTCATTGCGTGCAAAAAGCACGCGTCTCTCACGCGCAAAGGGCTCCGCCATGTCGCATCAGCGTCAACCTCAGCCTCAGTCGACCGTGCGCCCCGAAGACGTCCTCCCCGCAGGAGTCGACTCGACCGCGATCAACGGACTCACCGTCCGCAAGGGTTCGGTGGCCGCATTCGTCGCCAACGCCCTGCAGCTCGACGACCTCACCGAGGGCACCCCCGAGTACGAAGCCCTCGTCACGCAGATGCGGGAACTCGCCCCTGTACTGCGCACCATCGGCCTCCTCGACGTCTTCGAACCCCGCTCCCCCGTGGTACGACGCATCCTCGCCGACGCCGCATAGCCCGGAACGCAGACACTTCTCGGACCGCCCCGCGCCCGGTGCCGGGGCATGCCTGCCCTCCCGAGAGCGGCCCCCACGGGCGAACACGGCCAAGACTGGAACGGAGGAGGCCGGCGCGGTCGCTACGGGTGCCGACGGCGCGGGCGCCTCACCGCCGCAGGCGAGCGCCTGGCCCGCGGCCCGGTACGGCGACCGGAGCCGCGGCCCCCTCACCCCGACGAGCCAGGACAGCGTCACGATCGCCCGCCGGCCTTGGGCAGGCCGGTGGGCGTAGGCAGGCCGGTGGGCGTCATCGAGGTGCGGGCACCCGTCCGTCGGACAGTGCTCCGGCGTTCAGGCACCGACGGCCTTGCGGGAGCCGAACTTCGCGCCGCTGACGGTGATCCCCTTGGCCACCACCGCGGCGCGCCCCTTGATGTAGCGCTCCCGGAGGGTGTCGTCGTGGTGGGTGAACTGGGCCACCGCGTCCTTGCGTCCGAGGCTGACGCACCGGGCCACGTAGCGCAGCGAGTACGGCTGGGGCCTGCGGCCCTCGATCAGGCTGGCCGCCAGGGCGTCGGCCGCGGCCCCGGCCTGCGCCCCGGCGGTCTGGCAGCCGAAACGGGCGCCCGGCACCGCCGCGCAGTCGCCCACCGCGAAGATCCGCTCGTCGGTGACACTGCGCAGGAACTCGTCCACGACGACACGACCCTCCGCATCGACCACGAGTCCGCTGCGCGCCGCGAGCTCGGGGACGCCCGCCACGATCGCCCACAGGGTCAGGTCGGAGGCGACGTCCGCTCCCGACCGCAAGCGCACCACACCGTCGAACTCCCCGTCCCCCACGGCCACTTCCTCGACCCCGTCGACGATGACCTCGACCTTGAGCCGGTCCAGCGCGGCGAGCACCCGCTGGCGTGCCCCACCGGAGAAACTCCCGGCGACCGACGACCCGACGAGCCGCACCTGGACATCGGGCCTGGCCTCCGCCACCTCGGTCGCCGTCTCGATGCCCGTCGGACCGCCCCCGACCACCGTCACGGCACTCCCGGCGGGGAGGACGGCGAGAGCCGCTCGGGCCTGTTCGGCCCCCTCCCACGTGCCGACCGGGACCGTGCCCACCAGGGGCCGAACCGTGCTGCCGACAGCGAGGAAGAGGTGGTCGAAGTCGAGGGTCCCGCCGTCGTCGAGGGTGACGGTGCCGTCGCCGATCTTCGCGGCGGTGCCGACCCGCGACGTGATCCCGTCCCTCAGCATCGACGTGAGGGGCGTCGCGGCCGCGGCGGTGCCGGCGATCTGCTGATGCAGCCGCACCCGCTCCACGAACTCGGGTCGCACGTTGACCACCGTGACCTCGGCGCCCTTCACCTTCTTGGCCACCCGGTTCGCCGCGAACGTACCGGCGTACCCCGCGCCCACCACCACAACCTTCATCTCGGCCTCCCATCAGAGCAACTGGTCGAACATGAGACGCCGGAAGCCCGCCCGGTGTGACATGACGGCAATGCGAGGTAGGCCACGGGGGCAGGCGCCTTCCCGGGGCGGGCGGCTTTCCCGGGCGGCGGGTACCTTCAGGGACGAGTGCGCGGCCGTTCCGCTGTAGAGCGAGGGGTCGGTCTCGTCAGCGAGCGCTCCCGAGCAGCCACCGCACAGCGTCCGCTGCCAGCGCTTCGACCTCGCCCACTGCTGCGTTCGTCGCTTCCGCCGCCGTCACGGCACCCACCCTCCCACGGCGTGGTGGGGCCCGGACGAGCCGCTGCGGCCTCAGTCGTCGCCGCTGCTGCGCACGGGGTGATCACTGGAGGCGGGTTCCGAGGTGCGGGTTCGCGTGGCGCCATCCTTGCCGAAGCAGGCGGTCCACGGCTCGTTCGAGCATGGTTCGGCCCTCCCCGGGGTGCCACCAAAGTGACCAATTGACGTCAATCGTCATCTCGATGAACTCGTCGTACTCGTGCCCGTCGGAATACGACGTGCCGCAGGACTTGGTCACCCTCAGCAGGAACGGATACCACACGCTGGTCTCCGGCACGGTCACCCATGTGCGGCCGTTGACGCACTCATACGGGACCAGAACGCGACGCAGCTTGTTGTCGTGGTCGTCGATGCGCAGTTCGTCGTTCTGCATGTGCCGTGCGGGCTCGGGCAGCCGGGCCCAGGTGTGATCCACCAGCATCTCGGCCCATGCCAGGCGCCGGCCTTGGCGTGCCTCACACCGGTCGTCGAGCACGCGGTCGACGACGGCCAGCATCGACCGCTCGTCCAGCGTTGCCGTCTCCATGACCTGGGGGTCCGCATGGGTCGGGCGAGCGTCAGACGGCGACTGCGGTGTCTTGAGGAACCAGTTCCCTCGCGGAGGGTCGTCGTCGGCCGGCCACCCGTACTCGTCCACCCAGTTCCTGGTCACGCAGAACGTCATCGGCCTGATGAGCCCTTCACACAGCACAGTCAGCGCTCGGACCGCACGGTGCGCGGTCGTTCGCTCCAGCTCGATCGCATTCTGGACGGGCGCGGATCCCCACTGGATTCCGCATTCCAGCACGATCGTCCGGCTGTCGTTGAAGATGTAGTGCTCGGTCGGCTCTGGCGACTCCGACCCCCTCGCCTCTCGCATGAACGCCGATGATGCGACCCGGCGCACACGCAGGCACGGACGGTCACGGCAACCCCTGCTCCCCGCGCCTGTGGGGGTGGCCCCGAGGGCCGAGGGAGCGGCCTGCCCAGGCACAACCGTGTCAGCAGGCCGCCGCTCCGCCGACCAGGTACATCCGTCCAGGTCTCAGCCTTCGTCCGGAACCAGCCGCAGCGAGATCGAGTTGATGCAGTACCGCTGGTCCGTAGGCGTCGGGTAGCCCTCGCCCTCGAAGACGTGCCCCAGGTGGGAGCCGCAGCGGGCGCAGCGCACTTCGGTGCGGACCATGCCGTGCGAACGGTCCTCCAGGAGCTCGACGGCGTCGGAATCCTTGGGGTCGTAGAAGGACGGCCAGCCGCAGTGGCTCTCGAACTTGGTGGTGGAGCGGAAGAGTTCGGCGCCGCAGGCGCGGCAGGAGTAGATGCCCGGGGTCTTGGTGTCGGTGTATTCACCGACGAAGGCGGGCTCGGTGCCGGCCTGGCGGAGTACCTGGTACTCGGCGGGGGTCAGCTCGGCGCGCCACTGCTCATCGGGCTTGTCGATCTCGTACGACATCTGGGGCCTCCTCCGGCTCAGCTGCCCAGGCGGGTCAGGATGGCGGGGCCGAGGTCGGTCACATCGCCCGCGCCCATGGTGAGAACAAGGTCACCGGGCCGGGCCATTCCGGCGATGACGTCCGGGACGGCGGACTTGTCGCTCTCGGCGGTGACCTCGGCGCCGGCGGCGCGCGCGGCGTCGATGATCAGGGCGCTGGTGATGCCCGGGATCGGGTCCTCGCGGGCCGGGTAGATGTCCAGCACGACGGAGGCGTCGGCGAGGGCGAGCGCCTGACCCATTTCCGTGCCGAGCTCCTGGGTGCGGGAGAAGAGGTGCGGCTGGAAGACGACCAGGACGCGGGAGCCCCCCGGCACGGCGCCGCGGATCGCTTCGAGGTCGGCGGTCATCTCCGTCGGGTGGTGCGCGTAGGAGTCGATGACCTGGACGCCGGCTGCCTCGCCCTTGAGCTGGAGGCGGCGCTTGACGCCCGTGTACTTGCCGAGCGCGGTGGAGAGGTTGTGCGGCGGCAGGTCGAGGGCGACCCCGGCGGCGAGGGCGGCGACGGCGTTGTGGGCGTAGTGCCGGCCGGGGACGGAGACGGTGAAGGTGAGGATCTTGCCGCTGGTGAGGCTGACGGTGACGTCGCTGGTCAGGCCGTGCGGAGTGACCTGGAGGATGCGGACGTCGGCGTCCTTGGACTCGCCGTAGGTGACGATCTCGATGTCCTTGCGGCCGGAGACCCGGGCGGTCAGTTCGCGCGCGCCGGGGTGGTCGGCGGCGATGACCAGGGTGCCGCCGGGGCGGATGCGGCCGACGAAGGTCTCGAAGGACTCGTAGATCTCGTCCATCGAGGCGTAGTTGGCGTGGTGGTCCAGCTCGACGTTGAGGACGATGGCGACCTCGGGGGCGTACTTGTGGAAGCTGCGGTCGCTCTCGTCGGCCTCGGCGACGAAGATCTCGCCGGCGCCGTGCTCGGCGTTGGAGCCGGGGGCGTCGAGGTCGCCGCCGATGGCGTAGGACGGCTTGAGGCCGAGGGCGCCGAGGGAGACGGCGAGCATGGAGGTGGTCGTCGTCTTGCCGTGCGTACCCGCCACGGCGATCGGGCGCAGGCCCTCCATGAGGGCGGCGAGGGCGTCGGAGCGGTGCACGACGGGGATGCCGCGCTCATGGGCGGCGGTCAGCTCGGGGTTGTCGGGGCGGATCGCGGACGAGACCACGACGCTGGTGGCGTCGGCGGCGAGGTGCTCGGCGGCGTGGCCGAGGTGGACGGTGACGCCGAGCGCGCGCAGGGCCTCGGCGGTCGCGGAGTCCTTGGCATCGCTGCCGGCCACCCGGGCACCGCGCTGGGCGAGGATCTTGGCGATGCCCGACATGCCGGCTCCGCCGATACCGATGAAGTGCGGTCGGTCCATCGAGGCTGGGATGGCGGGTGCCATGAGCGGGTCTCCCTGATCGTCGATCATCGCGAGCGGTGGTGCGGTTCTGCGGTCGTGCGGTTCTGCTGTGGTGCTGCTGTGGTGCTGCGGTTCTGCTGCCGGTATCGGCCGTCGTGCTGCCGGTACCGCTGTCCTGCTGCCGAAGATTGTCGCACCCGGCACCGACAGTGGCGGTCCGCGGACCCCGGACGGCCACGGAACGGTGGTGCCCGGCCCGGCCGCCGCCGGACCTGCCGCCACCGGTCAGCGGTCACCGGCCGCGCGCCAACCGGCGGCGCTCACCGGGCCGGGCACCGGCCGGGTGAGCGCCGGCCGGTGAGGCTAGCGGCGGATCAGGCCCTTCGCGGTGGCCGCGGCGACCGCGGACGTGCGGGAGTCCACCCCCAGCTTGGAGTAGATGTGGACAAGGTGGGATTTGACGGTCGCCTGGCTGAGGAAGAGCCGTTTGCTGATCGCGGCGTTCGACAGGCCGTCCGCGACGAGCTGGAGGACCTCGGTCTCGCGACGGGAGAGCGCGGTGGCGGGCGTCCGCATCCGGTCCATCAGGCGCAGCGCGATGGTGGGCGCGAGCGCGGACTTCCCGGCCGCGGCGGTGCGCACCGCGGCGGCGAGCTCCTCGGGCGGGGCGTCCTTGAGGAGGTAGCCGGTGGCTCCGGCCTCGATGGCGGCGAGGATGTCGGCGTCGGTGTCGTACGTGGTCAGGACCAGCACGCGCGGGGCGGCGGCCCGGGCGGTGATCGCGGCGGTGGCCTGGGAGCCCAGCATCCGCCCGCCGAACTGGAGGTCCATGAGGACCACGTCCACCTCGCACCGGCCGGCGAGCTCGACGGCCTCCTCGGCGGTGGGCACGTCCGCGACGACCTCGAAGCCCGGTTCGGTCTCCAGGACGGCGCGCAGTCCGGCCCGGACGACGGGGTGGTCGTCGGCGAGCAGCAGCCGGATGGGGGTCGCGGGGCTGGTCACGGGGCGGCCTCCGGGGTGACGGGCGCTGTCGGGCAGGGCAGGGTGACGGCGATGGCGGTGCCCTCTCCGGGGGCGGACTCGACGGCGAGGGTGCCCTGGAGGGCGCGGGCCCGGGCGCGCATCGCGGCGAGCCCGAAGCCGGTGCCGGAGGCCGCCGCGGAGCCCGGCGCGGGCACCTCCGCCGGGACGAATCCGGTGCCGTCGTCGACGACGTCCAGCGCGACCTCGGTGTCCATGTAGCTGAGGGTCAGCTCGACCCGGCCGGCCGCGGCGTGCTGGACGGTGTTGGCGAGCGCGGACTGGGCGATGCGCAGCAGGGCGACCTCGTGCGGGGTGGGCAGCGCGGTGGGCGCGCCGGAGACCTGGCAGTGCACGGCCAGACCGGAGGTGCGGGCCGTGGTGGCGCACAGCCGCTCCAGGGCGGCGGGCAGCGATCCGGTCTCCAGGTCGGGCGGGCTGAGGGCGCGGACGAACCGGCGGGCCTCGGCGAGGTTGTCGACCGCGGCCGTACGGGCCTGCCGGACGTGCCCGAGCGCCGCCCCGGGCCGCTCGGGCAGGGCGCGTTCGGCGGCGCGCAGCAGCAACTGGATGCTGGACAGGCCCTGGGCGAGCGTGTCGTGGATCTCCCGGGCCAGCCGCTCCCGTTCGGCAAGGACCCCGGCGGCGTGCTCCGCGGCGGCCAGCTCGCTGCGGGCCGCGGTCAGCTCCTCGATCAGCCGGCGGCGCTGTTCGCTCTCGCGGTAGAGGGCCTCGTATCCGAGGACGACGGCGACCGCGACCGCCGCCCCGAGGGCCGGGCCGAGGACCGTGCCGACGGTGAGGGCGTGGGCGTGCCAGCCGAAGCCGGCGACGGCGGCGAGGGTGGTGGCCGCGACGGCGGGCAGTGCCCAGCGCAGCGGGAGCAGGTGCAGCTGGACGAAGAACAGCGGGAAGGCCAGCCAGACGCCGTCCGGGGTGAGGGCCAGCAGCACCAGCCAGACCAGCCCGACGGCGGTGAGCCAGAGGGCGGCGGCTCCGGTGGAGCTGCGCAGCCGGGGCAGTCGGGGGCCGGCGACGTAGAGCGCGAACAGCACGACGGCGGTGGCGAGGACCGCGGGTGCGTGCGGGCGGTGATCGGCGAGCGCGCGGACGGCGGCGAGCCCGAGCAGCGCGGCCACCATCAGATGGAGGCAGCTGCGCAGGACCCGCAGGACGGGGGTGAGGGAGTGGGCGGTCACGGCTTCTTCGGTCACGGCCTCTTCAGGCTACGGGTGGAGCCGGCCTGCGGCATCAACCGAAGGGTTGATGCCGGGGCGCACCTTTCGATCTCCGCGGACCACTCCGCGGCGCGATGCCACGGGGCCCTCCGGCGGGCGACGGTGGGAGCCAGCCGCCGGGCACCGGGCCCGGCGCCCGTTCCCGGAGGATGGCCGAGGCCGTGTTCGTCGCCTGGAGAGATCTGAGATTCGCCAAGGGGCGGTTCGCCCTGATGGGCACCGTCGTGGTGCTGATCACCGTGCTGGTGGGCCTGCTGTCGGGCCTGACGGCGGGCCTGGGCCGGGAGAACACCTCGGCGATCACCGGGCTGCCCGCCGACCACCTGGTGTTCTCGGCGCCCCTGGAGGGCCGTGCGGTCGCCTTCACCGACTCCCTGCTGACCGGGCACGCCGTACGGGAGTGGGCGCGGGTGCCCGGGGTACGGCGGGCCGAGCCGCTGGGGATCACGACGGCGAAGGCGGAGGCCGGTGACCGGGCGGCCGCGGTGTCGGCGTTCGGGGTGCGCCCCGGGTCGCCGCTGGCCCCGGCGCACGGACCGGCCGGGAACGGCGCGGTGGTGCTCTCGGAGAAGGCCGCGGACACGCTCGGGGTGCGGGCCGGCGGCTCGGTGTCGCTGGGCGGGCGGTCGTTCCGGGTGGCGGCGGTATCGGGAGCGGCCATGTACAGCCACACCCCGGTGGTCTGGACGTCGCTCGCCGACTGGCGGGGGCTGACGGGCGGCACCCGGGGCGGCTCCTCCGGCGCGACGGTGCTGGCGCTCTCCACCACGGGGACGCAGGGCCTCGCCGCCGCCGACAAGCGGCTCGGCACGAAGACGGTGCCCCTCGACGACGCCCTGCAGGCCATCGGCTCGTACTCCGCCGAGAACGGCTCGCTCCAGCTGATGCGCGGCTTCCTGTTCGCCATCTCGGCGCTGGTGATCGGCGCGTTCTTCACGGTCTGGACGATTCAGCGCAGCGGCGACGTCGCGGTGCTGAAGGCGCTGGGCGCCTCGACCCGCTATCTGCTGCGGGACGCGCTCGGACAGGCCGTCGTCCTGCTGGTGATCGGGACGGGTCTGGGCACCGCGGTGGCGGCGGGGGTGGGTGCGGGGATCGGCGGCGCGGTGCCGTTCGTGCTCGATCCGCCCACGGTGCTGGTCCCTGCCCTGGTCATGATCGCGCTCGGCGCCGCCGGGGCCGCGCTGTCCATCCGCCGTATCACCTCCGTCGATCCGCTGACCGCCCTGGGGAGTGCCCGATGAGCCTCGAACTGACCGATGTGACCCTGACCTACCCGGACGGCGAGGACCGGCTGACCGCGCTGGACGCGGTCTCGCTGACCGTGCCCGCCGGCTCTCTGACCGCGGTGATCGGACCGTCCGGGTCGGGGAAGTCCAGCCTGCTGGCGGTCGCCGCGACGCTGATCCGGCCGGACCGCGGTCGGGTGGTGATCGACGGCACGGACACCACCGGCCTCGGCCGCGCCGAGCTGACCGCGCTGCGCCGGACGGCCCTCGGCATGGTCTTCCAGCAGCCGAACCTGCTGCCGTCGCTGACCGCCGCCGAGCAGCTGGAGGTGATGGCCCATCTGGACGGCCGCTCCCCGCGTACGGCCCGCGCCAGGGCGCGGGAGCTGCTGGCGGCGGTGGGCCTGGAGGGGCTGGCCGACCGGCGGCCGCACCAGTTGTCGGGCGGTCAGCGGCAGCGGATCAACATCGCCCGGGCGCTGATGAACGACCCCGCGGTGCTGCTGGTGGACGAGCCGACCAGCGCGCTGGACCACGAGCGGGGCGCCGCGGTGCTGGAGCTGCTGCTGACCCTGACCCATGAGCGGGCGACGGCGACGGTGCTGGTCACCCACGACCACAGCCATCTGGACGTGGCGGACGAGATCGCGGAGGTGCACGACGGACGGCTGTGCCCCCGCCCGGCCGCCCGGCTGTGACCGCGCCGCCGGTTGGCCCCCGGGGCGGGGTCAGCCCCCGGGCGTCCCCTGGGGCTGGTCGTCGGCGGCGTGCGAGAAGAGCTTGAGGACCGGGACGCCGACCTTGTGGCGGGCGCGGGAGGCCCAGTCGCGGTGGAAGAACTCCTCGACGAAGTGCGGGGCGGTCAGGACGATCACCTCGTCCGCCCCGGTCTCGTCCACGACGGAGCGCAGCAGGTCCAGCGGATGGTCCTCGACCACCTGTCCGACGGCCTGGGCACCGGCGCCCCGGAGCGCCTGGAGGGTGTGCGAGAGCCCGACCCCGGCGGGCGCCTCGGCCTGCGCGCCGGCTGGTTCGGCGCCCTCGCGCACCGCGTCGTCGAACTCGCCCAGAGCCACGTCGTCGATGGCCCGCAGCAGAACGTCCTGCTTGCCGCGGGGCTGCATGAGCACGACGAAGGAGACCTGGTCGTCGCCGTGCAGGGTGGTCACGAACTCCACGTCGGCGGGCGTCAGAGGTTTCTCGATCATCAATACGCTCGTGAACACGACGGACGCCCTTCTTCTCCTCAGCGCCGCATTGCGCGGAGCCCGACAGACACCATCCTGCCCCGTCGCGGCGCGGGACCTGTTGGCTTTTAGTGTGCCCAAAGGAAGCTAAGCGGAACAGATAATTCCGCTGTTTGTCAGGACCGACGGTAGCGAGTGAACAGGAACCCGGCCTCCTCCAATACGGATGCCAGGGTGAACCGCTCGGGAACCTCGACGGCCGGCCCCTTCATGATCCTCGGCGCATCTCCGACGGTAACCACAGGAGCGAGCGTCAGGCACATCTCGTCCAGCGCACCGGCCGCCGCGAACTGCCCCAGGAGCATCGGTCCGCCCTCGGTGAGCAGCCGGGAGTGGCCGCGTTCGGCCAGGACACCGGCCACCCGCGCCGGGTCGACGCCCAGGCCTTCACCGGCGAACAGCACCTCCACACCGGCCGCCCGGGCCTTGGCCACCCGGTCGGCGGGGGCGCCCGCGCCGGTCAGGACGACGGTCGGCGCCAGCGCCTCGGTGAACAGGGGCAGCCCGAAGTCCAGCCCGAGCCCGGCGGTGACCACCGCGATGGCGGGCGCCGGAGACTGTCCGGCGGCGGCCCGGCGGGCGGCGAAGGCCTCCCGGGCGCGGGCTGGCCGGTAGCCCTCCTGGCGCACCGTTTCCGCCCCCACCACCACGACGTCCGCGACCGCCCGCAGCACCCCGAAGATCCGCATGTCGGCGTCGCTGGAGAGCGGCTGGGAGTGCCCCTCGTGGTGGGCCGCGCCGTCCATCGAGGACACCATGTTGGCGCGCAGCCAGCCCGGACGCCCCGCACGCACCGGGTCGTCCGCCGCCGGGTAGGCGTAGGCGTCGGCCAGTTCGTCCAGCGTCCACTCACGGTCGTCGGCACCGGGCACCGCGGGCGCGGCGGCCGTCCCGTCGGCGGCGGGGGCGGGCGGGGCGGGGAGGGGGAACAGGCGTCGCATGGCGGCAGTGTGACATGCCTTGCCGGACGGTCCGGCCCCTCCGGCGAAGGAGATAGGCTGGACGATTGTGTCGCCTTCCCAGCCCTCCGCGCCGCAGCCCGACCCGATAGCCGGACCGCCGGCCGACGCGGACGCCGCGGCCCCCGCCGCGCTCACCGCCCGCGCCCCGCACGTCCCGGCCGACCGCCTGGTCGCCGAGATGGTGCCGCCGCCGCGCTTCCAGGACGCCCGGTTCGACACATACATCCCCGACCCGAAGCAGCCCAGCCAGGCCGAGGCGGTCCAGGTCCTGGGCGACTTCGCGGACGGCATCGGCGCCGGCGCGGACACCGGCGGCGGCAAGCGCCGCTGGTTCGCCAGAAGCCCCAAGAAGGCCGCCGCCCCCAAGGGCCCGCGGGGCGTCTATCTGGACGGGGGCTACGGCGTCGGCAAGACCCATCTGCTCGCCTCCCTGTGGCACGCCGCCCCGGCGCCCGCCGAACAGAAGGCCTTCGGCACCTTCGTCGAGCTGACGAACCTGGTGGGCGCGCTCGGCTTCCAGCAGACCGTCCGCACGCTCGGCGAGCACAAGCTGCTGTGCATCGACGAGTTCGAGCTGGACGACCCCGGCGACACGGTGCTGGTCTCCACGCTGCTCGGCAAGCTGGTGGAGGCTGGTGTGGCGCTGGCCGCCACCTCCAACACGCTGCCCGGCAAGCTCGGCGAGGGCCGGTTCGCCGCCGTCGACTTCCTGCGTGAGATCCAGGGCCTGAGCGCCCACTTCCGCCCGCTGCGGATCGACGGCGAGGACTACCGCCACCGCGGTCTGCCCGAGGCGCCCGCCCCGTTCGACGACGAGACCGTCACCCGCACCGCGTACCGCACGCCCGGGGCCTCGCTCGACGACTTCCCCTCCCTCCTGGACCACCTGTCGAAGGTGCACCCCAGCAGGTACGGCGCGATGTGCGACGGCATCGAGGCGGTCTGCCTGACCGACGTGCAGGCGGTGCCCGACCAGTCCACCGCGCTGCGCCTGGTGGTCCTCGCGGACCGGCTCTACGACCGCGAGGTGCCGGTGCTGGCCTCCGGCAAGCCCTTCGACGAGCTGTTCAGCGAGGAGATGCTGCGCGGCGGCTACCGCAAGAAGTACTTCCGGGCGATCTCCCGGCTGACGGCCCTGGCGCGCGACGCGAAGTCCCTGGTGACCGGCGAGGTCCGCTAGGCGACGTCCGTCAGGGGGGTCTGGCGGGGCCGTCGGTCCGCCTGGTTCCCGGGCGGCCGGGTGCGTGGTACACACAAGCGGGTCACGTCACCTGTCCGCCATCAGGGAGTTGCCCATGTCTGCGACACGGCGTCAGATTCTGGCAAGAACCGGTGCGTTGGGGGCGTCCCTCGCCTTCTCCGGAAGCCTCGGTGCGGTCTTCGCGGGAACCGCGACCGCCGAGGGCATGGGACGGCGCGGGTACGGCCCGCTGGTCCCCGACCCGGACGGTCTGCTCGACCTCCCCGAAGGCTTCCGCTACCGGGTCCTCTCACGGGAGGGCGATCCGCTGCGCTCCGGCGAGGGCAAGGTGCCCGGCAACTGCGACGGCATGGCCGCCTTCCCCGCCCCCGGCCACCGCGGCGGAACGTACCTCGTCCGCAACCACGAGAACCGGACGGGCTCCCGCTCCGCCGTCCCCCGGGTGCGCGATCTGACCTACGACCCCGGTGGCGAGGGCGGCTGTACGGCTCTTGAACTGGGCCGCGACAACACGGTGCGCTCGGAACGGGTCGCCATCGCCGGCACCTCCACCAACTGCGCGGGCGGCCCCACCCCCTGGCACACCTGGCTGACCTGCGAGGAGACCGAGTTCCGGGCCGGCGACCAGAACTACACCAAGGACCACGGCTTCATCTTCGAGGTGGACCCGTACGATCCGCTGCGCACCGGGGCCGTACCGCTGACCGCGATGGGCCGCTTCCAGCACGAGGCGATCGCCGTGGATCCCGGCACCGGCACCGTCTACGAGACCGAGGACGCCTTCGAGAAGCCGTTCGGGCTCTTCTACCGCTTCCTGCCCGACAAGCCGCTGGGCGGCCGGGGTTCACTGCGGGCCGGCGGACGCCTCCAGGCGCTGCGGGTGCCCGGTGTGCCCGACCTGTCGACCGTCCAGGAACCCGGCACCGCCTTCGACCACGTCACCTGGGTCGACGTCCCCGACCCGCTGGCCCGGACCACGCCGATCCGCTTCCAGGACTTCGGTGCCGGCGGCATCACCCACGCGCAGAAACTGGAGGGCTGCTACTGGGGCGGCTCCTGCGTCCACTTCGTCTCCAGCTTCGCGCACCGCTCGGCCGGTTCGGCGGCCGACCACTACGGCCAGGTCTGGCAGTACGACCCGCGGCGGCGCCGGCTCACCCTCGTCGTCGTCTTCGGTCCCGACACCGACCTCCAACTGCCCGGCGAGTCCCCCGACAACATCTGCCTGGCGCCCGGCGGCGGCCTGATGGTCTGCGAGGACGGCGACGGTGCCCAGCACGTCTTCGGGCTCACCCGGGGCGGCGAGGTCTACCCGATGGCCCGTGGGCGACAGAACATCGGCACGCCGGAGAAGCCGGAGTGGGGCGAGTTCGCGGGCGTCACCTTCGCGCCCGACCACCGCACGATGTACGTCAACTGCTACACGCCCGGCACGACGTTCGCGGTGACCGGCCCCTGGCACCACTGACCTGTGCGGCGCCGCGTGCGGGGTCGACCGCCCCGCCGTGGTGGTCGCTCACCATTGCGCCGTGCGGCGCCGCGTACGTACCCGGGGCCGCGCGGCTCCCGGCCTTCAGCTACGGCGGGAGGCCAGGGCGCAGGCGGTGGCGGTGGCGGCGGCCGCGAGCAGGGCGGCCGTGGCGACCGGGATCCAGGGGACGGTGATCGTGCCGTGCAGGGAGCCGGTGACCAGGCCCGTCATCGCGGCGTTGGCGGGCGAGCCGCCCAGGACGAGCAGCAGCAACGAGCCGAGCAGGCCGGCCGGAATGCCCCAGCCGGGGGTACGCAGCACCGGCCAGGCGCACAGCGCGCCGATCGCCACGCCCGTCAGCAGACAGCTCAGTACGGCGAAGAGGCCGGCAACGGTCGCGGGCAGGACGGGTACCGCCACCCCGTGGGCCGAGTGCGGGTCGGACACCAGCACCACCAGGGCCGTACCGAGCAGCCCGAGCAGCAGCCCGGCACCCGCCGCGGTCAGTACGCACGCGAGGTGCGCCCGGCCGGGCCCGGCGGCGGCCGCCGCACAACTACGGGCAGCGGGCGGCTCGTTGGTCACGCAGATCCGGGTCAGCCAGACCGCGACCGGCAGCACACCGACCGCGGCGTAGCCGAACGCGTCGAGGATCGGGCCGCCGCTCTGGATGCCGACGGCCAGGAACGCCGCGTAGAGGATGACCGGCGGCAGCCAGCGGTGCGAGCCGACGAGCAGCGCCACCTGATAGCGGAGGAGAGCAGTCACGGGTAGGGGGCCTCGTCGGGGTCGGGGGCGGTCGGGTGTGCGGGACCCGGCGGTACGGCCGGTCCCGGGGCGGTGGTGACGGCGCGGATGTGCCACGGCGGGCGGGCGGTGAGCAGGGCGCGCAGCAGGGCGTCGGAGTGGGCGGCGGGGACCGTGAGCCGGAACGTGCCGTCCGGTCCTGGCGTGATCTCCGGGGCGCCGGGCAGCCGCGGACCGTCGGCGGCCGTCCCCGGCCCGGTCGGCGGGGCGGCGCCCGGTGGGCCCTCGGCCTCGACGATCACCCGGGGGCCGGTCGCGGCGCCCGGATCCGTGGGCCTGCCGGTCCGCTCCTCCTGGGCCAGCAGCCGCCCGTCCGCGACCCGGTAGCGGGCGTCCGCCGCGCCGGCCAGCCGCTGCGGGTCGTGGTCGACGAACACCACCGTGCCGCCGTCCGCGACCCGTTCGGCGACCGCGCGGTCGAGCACCTCGCGGGCGCCGCGGTCCAGGCCGGTCCACGCCTCGTCCAGGACCAGGAGTTCGGGCTCGGCGAGCAGGGCCTGGGCGACCGCGACCTTCTGACTGGTCCCCTTGGACAGCTCGGCCAGCCGGGTACGGGCGTGCCCGGCCGCGCCGAAGCGTTCCAGCCACTCGGCGGCGCGCCGGGCCGCTTGCGCGCCGGTGAGACCGTGGACGCGGCCGAGGTGGGTGAGGTAGCCGGCGGCGGTGAAGGGCATGGCGGCGGGGAAGCGCTCGGGGACGTAGGCGCGGCGCGGCCGGCCGGTGATGCGTCCGGTGCTGGGCCGGTCGATCCCCGCGAGCAGCCGCAGCAGGGTGGACTTCCCGGTGCCGTTGGTCCCCTCGATCCGCAACAACGCGCCTTCGGGGACCGTGAGGTCGACCTCGCGCAGCACCCAGGGACCCTGCACCCCGTAACGCCGCCCCACCCCGTCCAGCCGCATCCGCTCCGGCACCCGCTGCCTCCCCGTGTCCCCGGCACTGCCTGGTCCGGCGCTCCGGTCCGCCGTGCCGGCACGCCCGTGGCCGTACGCCACCGGTCCGCCGCCGTACGGCCTTGCGCCGCCCGCCGTCCCCGACGGTAGCGGGCCCGTCCGCCCGATGCCCGCTCAGGGACGCGACGGGCGCAGCGCGGGCGGGGCACCTTGGCGGGCGGATCCCGGGGGGCGGTGGTGGGGGCGGGCCCGCGCGGGGGCATGCGCGGGCGGGCATGTGCGGGCGGGTGGGGGCCCGCGCCGACGGCCGCACGGGCATTGTCAGTGGCGGCTGGCAGACTGATCGGGTGACCAGGACCGAGACCGCCGGACAGCCCGGCAACGATTCCACCAGCCCTTTCCGGCCCGACGAGAGCGACCGGGACGCGGCGCCGCAGTTCGTGCTGCCGCTCGTCGTGCGGCTGGAGCGGGCCGAGCCCCCGGCGCGTACGGACGCGCTGGAGACGGCGGCCCGGGCGGTGCTGGTGCTGCTGTCGGACGAGCGGTCGGCCGGGGACGGCGAGTGGGCGGCGGCGGTGCGGGACTGGCAGGACGCCCGGGTCCGGAAGGTGGTGCGGCGGGCGCGCGGCGCGGAGTGGCGGCGGGCCGGGGCACTGCCCGGGATCACGGTCACCGGACGCCGCGCCGAGGTGCGGGTCTATCCCCCGGTCCCGCTGGACGGCTGGCCCAAGGAGCTGGTGAAGCTGCAGGTTTCCGGCACGGAGCTGGACGACCCCGAGCCGCCCGGCCCGCCCGCCGACGGCGTGCCCGTGCTGTGGCTGAACCCGACGCTGGAGATGTCGGCGGGCAAGGGGATGGCACAGGCCGGCCACGGCGCCCAGTTGGCGTGGTGGGAGCTGTCCGAGGAGGCGCGGGCGGCCTGGCGCGCGGCCGGGTTCCCGCTGGCCGTCCGGTCCGCGGATCCCGCGCGCTGGGAGGCGCTGACCCGCAGCGGGCTGCCCGTGGTGCGCGATGCCGGGTTCACGGAGATCGCACCGGGCTCCTGCACGGTCGTCGCGGACCACCCCGCGCTGCGCGGCGCACCGGTGCAGGGGCGGTGAGGCGGCCGTGATGACGTCCCTGGTCGGTTTCACCCTGGTGGCCGCGCTGCTGACCATTTCGCCCGGCCCCGATTTCGCGGTGGTCCTGCGGACCGCGCTCGGCTCGGGGCGGCGCGCCGCACTGTTCAGCGCGCTGGGCATAGCCGCCGGATGCTTCGTGTGGGGGCTGGCCGGTGCGGTCGGGCTGACGGCGATGCTCGCCGCGTCGAAGACGGCGTACGACGTCCTGCGGGTGGCCGGCGCGCTGTATCTGATGTGGCTTGGTATACAGGCGCTGCGCAGCGCCCGGCGCATACGGACCGCCGGGGAGCCGGAGGCGGGGCTGCCGCGGGCCGGGGCGCCGGAGGCCGGGGGGCCGGACGCCGGGGTGTCCGCCGCGGCGCGGGAGCGCGGCGGTGACGGCGGGGGGCCGCGCGCGGCGAGCCCGCTGCGGGCGTTGCGGACGGGGCTGTTGACCAATGTCCTCAACCCCAAGGTCGGGGTGGTCTACATGTCGCTGTTGCCGCAGTTCATCCCGCACGGCGCGCCGGTACTGGCGACGACGCTGCTGCTGGTGGCCATCCATGCCGTGCTGGGCGTGCTGTGGCTCGGCGGGATCGCCTTCGCGGTGCACCGCGCGCGGGCCGTCTTCCAACGCCCGCGCATACGGCGGCGGCTGGATCAGGCCACCGGTGGGGTGTTGCTGGCGCTCGGTGCCGCGGTGGGGTTCGAGACCGCGCGCTGACCGGCGGGGGCGGCCGACGGGTTCCCGCGGGGAGGCGGGAGCCCCGGCGGGAAGCTCAAATGAAGCTCTGAACTCGGCAGGTGCAGGATTCGGCCCGTCATGACGTGGCCATGAGTACCCCGACCACGGAGCAAGAGGGGGAACCATGGAGCGTCCGGGAACGGACATCGCGCGCCTGGGGACAGGCATCGGCTGGCGGCCGGAAATCGCCGCGGAGATCGCCGGGCTGCCCGGTGTGGACTGGGTCGAGGTGGTGGCGGAGAACCTCTGCCCCGGCCATCTGCCGGACGCCCTGCGGGAGTTGCGCGAGCGCGGAACGACCGTCGTCCCGCACGGCGTCTCGCTCGGCCTCGGCGGCGCCGACCGCCCCGACGCCGGCCGCCTGGCCGCCCTCGCCGAGCGCGTCGAGGTGCTGGGCGCCCCGCTGGTCACCGAGCACATCGCGTTCGTCCGGGCCGGCGGGCCGCTGACCGCCTCGCCGCTGATGGAGGCCGGGCACCTGCTGCCGGTCCCGCGCACCCGCGACGCGCTGGACGTGCTCTGCGAGAACGTCCGCATCGCCCAGGACGCGCTCCCGGTGCCGCTGGCGCTGGAGAACATCGCGGCCCTGATCAACTGGCCGGACGAGGAGCTGACCGAGGGGCAGTTCCTGGCCGAGCTGGTCGAGCGGACGGGGGTGCGGCTGCTCATCGACGTCGCCAACCTCCACACCAACCACGTCAACCGCGGTGAGGACCCGGCCGTGGCGCTGGACGAACTGCCGGTCGAGGCGATCGCCTACGTCCATGTGGCGGGCGGGATCGAGCGGGACGGGGTCTGGCACGACAGCCACGCCCACCCGGTGACCCAGCCGGTGCTGGACGTGCTCGCCGAGCTGTGTGCCCGGACCGCCCCGCCCGGTGTCCTGCTGGAGCGCGACGACGACTTCCCCGAGGCCGGCGAGCTGGCCGGGGAACTCGACGCGATCCGCACCGTCCTGAAGGAGGCCCGTCATGTCCAGGCGGCTTGAGCCCGTACCGGAGCCGGGCACCGGCACCCCCGCCACCGCTGCCCGCGCCACCGCGGCCACCACCGCCCCCGGCAACGGCACCGACGCGGCGCGGCAGCGGCTGGCCCTGGCGCAGACCGCGCTGCTCTCCGCCCTGGTCGCCGGCACCCCGGCGCCGGAGGGCTTCGACCGCACCCGGCTGGGCGTGCAGAGCCGGGCGCTGACCGCCAAGCGGTCCGCGGTGGTCGCCAAGGTCGCGCCCGAGCTGCCCGAGATCCTCGGCGCCGACTACCGTCCGGCGTTCGCCGGCTATGCCCACAACCGGCCGATGCATGGCGGCTACCGCCAGGACGCCCTGGACTTCGCGGCGCATCTGCTGGCCCAGGGCCGCCCCGCGGACGCCGCCGCCCGGCAGCGGCTGACCCGCTGGTGGCGGGATCGCGCGGGCCCCACCCCGCCGTCCGCCGGGCCCGCGGCCCGCCTCGCCCGCGCCGTCCGCCAGGCTCTGAAGGGAAGGTGGCGGTGATGTCCTTCACGCAGTGGGTGTATGTGGGCCTCGGTGCCTCCTCGCTGGTACTGCTGCTCGGCACGATCCTGGTGCGGCGCGGCACCCCGTCCGTACGGCGGAGCGAGGCGCAGGCCCGCGACGTGTGGGAGACGGCGTTCCTCGCCGGCGGTCCCGGGCGGGTGGTGGACGCCGCGCTCGCCGGGATGTGCGAGGACGGCCGGCTGGCGGTGGGCGGCCCCGGTGTGGTGACGGTCCGTCAGGCCACCGCACAGCACGCCGTGGAGACCGCCGTCCTCGACGCGGTCGCCCGGACGCCCGGCGGGGCGCTGGCCGCGGTGCGTGCCGAGGCGATGCGCAGCCCGGCGGTCCAGGGCGTCGGCGACCGGCTGGCGGCCCGCGGGCTGATGCGTCATCCGCGGCGGGGGCGCGGTTGGCGGCAGCTGGCGAGCACCCAAATGGCGTCCGTCTTCGTGCTGTTCGCCGTCGGGGCGCTGCTCTCGGTCGCGGACGTCGCCAACGACGCCGGCCTCGGCGACGACGTCAGCGACGGCCTCGCCGAGGGATTCGACCCGCCGGTGGTGATCACGGTCATGCCCGCGCTGATCGCGGGTCTGATCGTGGCCGCACTGTGCCGGACGGTCTTCCGGAACCGCGTCACCAAGGCGGGCGCCCGCGCGCTGCGCACCGCGCAGGCCGGCCACTCCCCGGGCGGTGTGGGCGGCGCATGGCAGCCCGCCGGGCTGGCGGTGGCGCTCGGCGGTACGGCGCTGATAGCGGACGAGCTGCTGCGGCAGCAGTTCGAGGAGGCCCAGCGGACCGCCGCACTGGCCGGCGCCGGCGGCTCGTCGTCGTCCGGCAGCGCGTCGTCCGGCTATGCCTCCGGGGGCGACCCGGGGGGCGACAGCTCCTGGTGCGGCTCGTCCGACGGCGGCTCGGGTTCGGGCTGCGGCAGCGGCTCGTCCTGCGGCTCCGGGTCGTCGTGCGGCGGCGGCTCCTCGTGCGGGGGTGGGTCCTCGTGCGGTGGCGGCTCGTCCTGCGGCGGGGGCGGCGGCTGCGGCGGCGGCTGAGCGACGGCCGCCGCAGGGGTGCCGCCCTGATCCGGACCGACCGGGGAGGCGCCCCTGGGGCGGAGGCGGCCGGTCCGGGAAATTCGGCCGCACCTGGCCTGATCAGGGCAGGCAGGAACGTGATGTGATCCACATGAGGGGAAAATTGTTGGCCATTGTCATGGACCTTCCCGTAGAAAATGGGCTATGTGGCTGCTCTTCCTCCTCGTCGCCGCGGTGGCGGCGGTGTTCTCCTGCGCGCGGGTGTGCCGGGCCGCGGTCGCCGCGGCCCGGACCGGACGTCCGGCCCGGCCGCCGGCCGCCGCGCCCGTCCCGGATCCGACCGGTGACGACGGGCCCACACCCGGACTGACCCTGTACGAGATGGCCTACCTCTCCGGCGGGCCGCAGCGGCTCGCCGATGTGGTCCTGGTGCTGATGGCCCAGAAGCGGCGGCTGCTGCTCGCCCACACCGGCTGGGCCACCGTCGTCGAGCCGGTCGCACAGGACCCGGTCGAGCGGGCGACGCTCAGCGCGATAGGCCCGGACGGACAGCGCGCGATACCCGCGGTGCGGGAGGCCCTGGTGGCCGACGAGGCGGTGCGGGCGGTGGCCGACAAGCTGGTGGCCGACGGGCTGGCGCTGCCGGCCGCGGCCCGCCCGGGCATCCGCAGCGGCGTGCGCCAGGTGTGGGCCGCCGCCCTCCTGGTCGTACTGGCCGCCGCCGCGGCGTACTGGATGGCACCGCCCGGCACGGACACCGCGCTGCTCCTGGGGTGGTTCTCGCTGCCGCTGGTGCTCTGTCTGGGGACCCTGGCCGTGGCCCGCTTCGAACTCCACCCGTACCGCGACTGGGCCACCGACGCGGGTGAACGGCGCCTTCCCGGGACGGCCGAGCGGCCTGACTCACGGCCCTCCTCCGGCACCCTGGTACCCCTCACCTCCCTCATCTCCCTCGCCCTGCACGGCCCCACCGCCCTCACCGATCCCGCCCTTCGCGCCGCGCTCCACTCTTCCGGGGCATAGCGTCCGACACCGGTGCCCGGTGCTTTACATCGCCAATCACCGCCCCAACTATCCCTTTTGTATGCACACACGAAGGGACGGCCAGTGAGAGCACTTGCGTTGTACGGCACCATCGGGTCGCTGATCGTGACCGCCCTCGCCACCGCCCCGGCGGGCGGCACCACGCAGCCGGCCGGGGCGCCGCCCACGCCCGGCGCGCACCGCATCGACTTCGGCCGGTGCGCGCCGGTGGAGCATCTGCCGTCGTCCGTCGAGTGCGGCAAACTCACCGTCCCCCTCGACTACGCGCGCCCCGACGGCAAGAAGATCCAGCTCACGGTCAGCCGGGCGCGGGCCACCGCGCACCGCGAACGACAGGGCTCACTGGTGTTCAACCCGGGCGGCCCCGGCGCCTCCAGCCTGGAGTTCCCGCTCTACGGCGCGCTGCCCAAGTGGAGCCGGCTGGCCCGGGCCTATGACTTCGTCGGTTACGCCCCGCGCGGGGTGGGCCGTTCGGCGCCGCTGTCGTGCCAGAATCCCGAGAAGTTCGCCAAGGCGCCCACCGACAGCCGGATGTACCCCGATGCGGCGTTCAAGCGCAAGAAGAGGGCCCAGGCCAGGGCGTACGCCCGCGGCTGCGCCCGGCGGGCCGGCGCCGACCTGCCGTTCTACAACTCGGTCAACAACGCCCGCGACCTGGACATGCTGCGGGCCGCCCTCGGCGAGAAGAAGCTGACCTTCTTCGGCGCCTCGTACGGGACGTACTTCGGCGCGGTCTACGCGACGCTCTACCCCGGCCATGTGCGGCGGATGGTCTTCGACAGCGTGGTCAACCCCTCGCCCCGGCAGATCTGGTACCGCAACAACCTCGACCAGGACATCGCCTTCGAGCGGCGCTGGGGCGACTGGCTGCGCTGGGTCGCCAAGCACGACGACCACTACCACCTCGGCAAGACCAAGAAGGCCGTGCAGCAGGCGTACGACACCGCCCTCGGGAAGCTGCGCCGGCACCCGGTCAACGGCAAGATCGGCGCCGGTGAGCTGCAGTCCGCCTTCCTCAAGACGGGCTACAACGACGGCTTCTGGCCGCTGCGCGCCGAGGCGCTCGCGAGCTATCTGCACGGCGATCCGAAACCGCTGATCGCCCAGGCCCTGCCCCGGGAGACCGGCGCCAAGGACGCGGAGAACGCCAACGCGGTCTACACGGCCGTGGAGTGCAACGACGCGCCCTGGCCGCGGTCCTGGCGGACCTGGGACCGGGACAACACCGACGTCGCCGAGATCGCGCCGTTCGAGACCTGGGACAACGCCTGGATGAACCTGCCGTGCGCCTTCTGGCCGGAGCGGACGCAGTCCGCGGCGGCCGGGATCGACACGGCGGCCCGCCGCACGGAGCACGGGTCGGGCCAGGAGCTGGCGGACGCCGCCGATCATGCCGCCAGCACCGCGCTGGACGGTGCACTGCACGGCCGGCGCCTGCCGCTCGACGTCCACACCGAGCCCGGTGCGCTGCCGCCGGTGCTGCTGCTGGCGGCCGAGCGGGACGCGGCGACGCCGTACCGGGGCGCGCTGGAGCTCCAGCACCGGCTGCCCGGCTCGTCGCTGGTCACCGAGAACGGTGCGGGCACCCACGGCATCGCCTTCGGCGAGAACGACTGCGTGAACCGCTACGCCGAGTCGTATCTGCTGCACGGGAAGATCCCGGCCCACAAGGTCTACTGCGCGCCGCGCGCCGAGCCGGTGCCGGGCCAGCAGACGTCCCGGGCCCAGCACGCGCGCCCGGGGAAGTAACGCGACGACCGACGAGCGGGCCGCCCCGGGGCAGGGGCGGCCCGCTCGTCCGTGCCGGGCGGTCAGGCCAGCCCGGCGACCAGCTCGGCGACCGCCTTGCGACGGCCGGTGTAGAACGGGATCTCCTCGCGGACGTGCATCCGCGCCTCGGAGCCGCGCAGGTGACGCATCAGGTCGACGATGCGGTAGAGCTCGTCCGCCTCGAAGGCGAGCACCCACTCGTAGTCACCGAGCGAGAACGACGGCACGGTGTTGGCGCGGACGTCCGGGAAGCCGCGGGCCATCTTGCCGTGGTCGGCGAGCATCCGGCGGCGGTCCTCGTCGGGGAGGAGGTACCACTCGTAGGAGCGCACGAAGGGGTAGACGCTCACATAGGCGCGGGGCCGCTCGTCGGCCAGGAAGGCCGGGATGTGCGACTTGTTGAACTCGGCGGGGCGGTGCAGCGCCATGTTGGACCACACCGGGTCGAGCGCGCGGCCGAGCCGGGTGCGGCGGAAGAGGTTGTAGGCGTCCTGGAGGGCGTCGGAGCTCTCGGAGTGCCACCAGATCATGACGTCGGCGTCGGCGCGCAGGCCGGAGACGTCGTAGGTGCCGCGGACCACCACGTCCTTGGCGGCGAGCTGCGCGAACAGCTCCTCGACCTCGTCGGCGTAGCCGGTGCGGTCCTCGGGGAGGACGTCGCGCAGCTTGAACACCGACCAGAGGGTGTAGCGGATGACCTCGTTGAGGTCCTTGGCCTTCTTGCCGGCGTTCGGTGCCTTGTCGGGCGCCGCAGGGGTCTGCGGTGCGGAAGCGGGGGTGGAAGCGTCTGTCATGTCGTCCATTCTCGCTCGCCGGGGAGGCCGGCCGGCCGCAGGGTGCCGAGGATGTCCTCGGCGGCCGTGCGGGCCGAGGCGATGCAGGCCGGGATGCCGACGCCGTCGTAGAGCGCACCGCACACCCGCAGGCCCGGCAGCTGTCCGACGGCCTCCCGGATGCGGGCCACCCGCTCCAGATGGCCGACCGGGTACTGGGGCAGGCCGCCCTCCCAACGGGTGATCCGGGCGGCGACCGGCGCGGCGGCCAGCCCGATCGCCTCGCGCAGGTCGGCGCGGGCCAGGGCGGTCAGCTCGGCGTCCTCGCGCGCCAGGTCCGCCTCGTCGCCGTAGCGTCCGAGGGAGGTGCGCAGCACGAACAGATCCGGGTCGGCGCGGTCGATCCAGCCCCACTTGTTGCCTGCGAAGGTGGCCGCCTTGATCTTGCGGCCGTCCACGGGCGGGACGAGGAAGCCGCTGCCGGTGGGCTGCCGCTCCAGCTCCGAGCGGCGGAAGGCCAGGGTGACCAGGGCCATCGAGGCGTATTCGACGGTGGCCAGTTCGCGGGCGGCCGGCGCGCACTCCTGGGCGAGCAGCCGGGCGGTGTCCGGCGCGGGGGTGGCGAGGACGACCGCGTCCGCGGTGAGCGCCGCGCCGTCGAGCTCGATCCGCCAGCCGTCGGCGGACCGCCGGACCGCGCCGACCGGGGTGCCCGTACGGATCTCGCCGCCCTTGGCCCGGACGGCCTCGGCGACCGCGCCGGGCAGCGTCCCGATCCCGCCCTCGATCCCCATGAACACCGGGGCCCCCGGGCCGCCTCCGCCGGCCGCCGGGCCGATCTGGTGCATCGTGGCGGCGGTCCGGGCCTGGATGCCGCGGACCCCCTCCAACAGCGAACGGCTGGTCCGCGCGGCCTCGAACAGCTGCGGTACGGCGGCCCGCATGGAGATCTTGTACGCATCGCCGGCGTACACCCCGCCGAGCAGCGGCTCCACCAGGCGGTCGACCACCTCGCGGCCCAGACGCCGGGCGACGTACTCACCGACCGCGACGTCCGCGCCGATCTCCGTCCGGGGCAGCTCGGCGTCCTCCTCGATGCGGGCGAGGCCCTCCGGGGAGACGACACCGGAGGCGGCGAGCGGGGCGAGGTCCCCGGGGACGCCCATGACATGGCCCTTGGGCATGGGGCGCAGCGCACCGCGGGTCCAGAGGGAGGCGGTCGCGGTCGTGGGCGGCTGCAGCCGGTCGCCGATCCCGACGGCGCGCGCCAGCTCCACCGCCTCCGGCCGCCTGGCCAGCATCGATTCGGCCCCGAGGTCGACCGGGACGCCGGCGATCTCGCCGGCCCGCAGCTTGCCGCCGAGCCGGTCCGAGGCCTCCAGGACGGTCACCCGGGCGCCGCCTTCGAGCAGCCGGTGGGCGGCCGCCAGTCCGGAGATGCCGCCGCCGATGACGACGACATGCCCGGCGCCGCCGGGGCCGGTGGCCGTACTCGTGTGCGCTGCGCTCATGGCTCCACTCTCTCAAAGGGCACTGACAGCGCCGTGACCGGATCGCGACCCGGGAAAGCGCAACCCCTCTCCGGGCGTGCCCGTCGAAGAAGCGCCGGTCGAAAGAGCGCCACCGGCACGTCACTTCGTGGGGAGCGCACATGCGGGGACCAGCAGGAGCGGGGCGAGCGGCGACGGCGGGACTGCTGCTCACCGTCGCCCTCACGGCTGCCGGGTGCAGCGCCTCGGCCGGCCCGCGCACGGCCGAGGGGGTGTTGCCCGGCAAGGCCGCGCCGGACCGGGCGGCGGCCGACGGCCGGACCGGTGCCCGGGGCGCCGCGGAGGGCGCCCCGGCCCGCCCGGGCGGCACGCTCGCCAAGGTGCCGGGGGCGGCATCGCCGCAGGTCGTCCGGACCGCGACGCTCACCGTGCGGACCGAGGACGTCTCCGGGGCGGCGGCCAGGGCGCGGGCGGTCGTCGACGGCGCGGGCGGCTACCCGGCCGCCGAGACCACCGACCGGGACCCGGAGGGGCATGAGCGGTCGCGGCTGGTGCTGCGGGTACCGCCGGCGGAGTACGACGCCGTCCTGGGGCGGCTGGCCCGTCTGGGCACCGTGGTGTCCCGTCGGCTCGCGGCGAAGGACGTCACCGACCAGGTGGTGGACGTCGACAGCCGGGTCCGGACGCAACGGGCGAGCGTGGCGCGGGTCCGGGCACTGATGGAGAAGGCGGCGTCGATCGCCGACATCGTCTCGCTGGAGTCCGAACTCAGCAGCCGGCAGGCGGATCTGGAGTCCCTGGAGGCGCGGCTGAAGTCGCTCAGGGACCGGACCGCGATGGCCACCGTCACGCTGCTGCTCCGGCAGCCGGACGCCGCCCCCGACGGAGCGTCCGACGACGACAGCGACAGGTCCTTCGGCGACGCGCTGGCCGGCGGCTGGCACGCCTTCCTGGCGGCCGTGAAGTGGCTGCTGGTGGCACTCGGCGCGGTGCTGCCGTTCGCGGGGGCGGTGGGGCTGCTGTACGGCCTGTGGCGGCTGGTCCGCGGCCGGCTGCCGTCGGCGCTCCGGCGCCGGCGCCGGGCCGCGGACACCCGGGAGGCGCCGGCACCGTCCGACGGGCCGCGTGCCGCGGACGACGGGCCGGCGGACGCCCCGCCGGCCCCCGCCCGGACCGGGCCGGCCGGGGAGGGTGACCGAGGACCCCGTTGACAGCGGGCGGCGGCGGGCAAAGACTCGGGTGGGCGGCGGCGATCTTCGTACCGTCCGCCGACCGTTCGAGAGCCGGGACAGCGAGGACAGCGCCTGATGACCGAGCCACGCCTGCGGGATGTCTACATCGTCGACGCCGTACGGACCCCCGTCGGCAAATACGGCGGCGCGCTGGCCGGCATCCGGCCCGACGACCTCGCCGCCCATGTGGTGCGGTCCTTGGTCGACCGCACCCCGGACCTGGACCCGGCGCGGATCGACGACGTCTGCTTCGGCGACGCGAACGGCGCCGGCGAGGACAACCGCAACGTCGCGCGGATGGCCGTGCTGCTCGCCGGGCTGCCGGCGACCGTGCCCGGCGTGACCGTCAACCGCCTGTGCGGCTCCGGTCTGGAAGCGGTCATCCAGGGGGCCCGGGCGATCGCGCACGGCGACGCGCAGATCGTGGTGGCCGGCGGGGTGGAGTCGATGAGCCGCGCGCCGTACGTCCTGCGCAAGCCCGAGCGGGCCTTCCCCGCCGGCCACCAGGAGATGTTCTCCTCGACGCTGGGCTGGCGGATGGTCAATCCGCGGATGCGCCCGGAGTGGACGGTGGCGCTGGGCGAGGGCGCCGAACTGATCGCCGACGCGCACGGCATCACCCGGGAACAGCAGGACGTGTTCGCGCTGGCCAGCCACCAGAAGGCGGTGCGGGCCTGGCGGGAGGGCGCTTACGACGCCGAGGTGGTCCCGCTCCCGGGCGTCGATCTGGGCCGTGACGAAACGATTCGCGAAGGCTCCTCCCTGGAGGCGCTGTCCAAGCTGAAGCCGGTGTTCCGGACGGCCGGGGGCACGGTCACCGCCGGCAACTCCTCACCGCTCAACGACGGTGCGGCCGCGCTCCTGTTGGTCGACGACGAGGGCTTGCGCGCCACCGGGCGGGAGCCGCTGGCCCGCATTCGGGCCGGCGCGGTGACCGGTATCGAGCCCCAGCTGTTCGGGCTGGGTCCGGTGGAGGCGGTCCGGCGCGCACTGGACCGGTCCGGGCGCGGCTTCGCCGACCTCACCACGGTCGAGCTGAACGAGGCGTTCGCAGCCCAGGCGCTGGGCTGCCTGGGCCAGTGGCCGGACCTCGACCCGTCCGTGGTGAACCCGCGCGGCGGCGCGATCGCCATCGGCCACCCCCTCGGTGCCTCCGGCGCCCGTCTGGCCGGCGCGGTCGCCCACCAGCTCGCCACCGCGGGCTCGGGCACCGGCCTGGCCGCCCTGTGCATCGGCGTGGGCCAGGGGTTGGCCCTCGTACTGGAGCGGTGACGCCACCGTCCCTGCGCGCGGGCGGCCCGGACGGTTCCGTAGCCCGCCCGGCGCCGGTGGCAGGCGTACGCCAGCACCCCCACCAGCGGGCCCCAGGCCGGCAGCGGGAGGTAACAGACCGTCAGCACCGGCTCCTCGGTGGCGGTATGGCCGGGCGGGAGCCCGTCATCCATACGGACGCGACGAAGTAGCCGACGACTCCGGCGGCACCGAGGGCGCCGAGGACGGCCGGGACCAGCGCGGCCGACGCCGGCACGGTGCGGCCGCCCAGCGGACGCATCACCGCTCCCCCGCGCGGCGGAACCGCGCCGCCCCGCGGAGGATCCGGCGGGCCCGTACGGGCCGGCGGTAGACGCGGGGGACGACCGGGTACCCAGCAGGAGCGACCGGCACATCAGGGCACATCAGGTACCTCAGACATCCGACGAAGGGACATGGCATGGCGACGGCCGAGCGACTGGTGATCGTCGGGGGCGATGCGGCGGGGATGGCGGCCGCGTCGCAGGCGCGCCGGCTGAAGAAGCCCGAGGAGCTGGCGATCACCGCGTTCGAGCGCAGCCACTTCACGTCCTATTCCGCCTGCGGCATCCCCTACTGGGTGGGCGGCCAGGTCGACGGACCGGACGCGCTGATCGCCCGTACGGCGAAGGAGCACCGGGCCCGGGAGATCGATCTGCGGATGCGCACCGAGGTCACCGAACTCGACCTGGACCGGGGGCGGGTGCGCAGCCGGGAGCTGGACAACGGCGGGCGGGAGACCTGGACCGGCTTCGACAAGCTGGTGCTGGCGACCGGCGCGACGCCCAAGCGGCCCCCGCTGCCGGGCATCGACGCCCCCGGCGTGCACGGCGTGCAGACCCTGGACGACGGCCAGGCGCTGCTGGACACGCTGGAGAAGTCCGCGGGCCGGCGGGCCGTGGTCGTCGGGGCGGGCTACATCGGCGTGGAGATGGCCGAGGCACTGATCCACCGTGGTTACGAGGTCACCGTCCTGGAGCAGGCCGGCCAGCCGATGTCGACCCTCGACCCGGACATGGGGGCGCTGGTGCACGAGGCGATGTGCGGGATGGGCATCGAGACGGTGCTCGGCGCCGCCGTCACCGGCGTACTGACGGATGAGGACGGCCGGGCCCGCGCGGTCACCACCGAGGACGCCGAGTACCCGGCGGACGTGGTGGTCCTGGGCCTGGGCGTACGACCGCAGACCGCGCTGGCCGAGGCTGCCGGGCTGCCGCTGGGCGAGTCCGGCGGGCTGCTCACCGATCTGGCGATGCGGGTGCGCGGCCACGACGCCGTGTGGGCCGGCGGCGACTGCGTCGAGGTGCTGGACCTCGTCTCGGGCCGCACCCGCCACATCGCGCTGGGCACCCACGCCAACAAGCACGGCCAGGTCATCGGCGCCAATGTGGCCGGCGGTTATGCGACCTTCCCTGGGGTGGTCGGCACGGCGGTCAGCAAGGTCTGCGATCTGGAGATCGCCCGGACCGGGCTGCTGGAGAGCCAGGCGCACGCCGCCGGACTGCGGTTCGTCGCGGTCACCGTCGAGGCCACCAGCCGCGCCGGCTACTACCCCGGCACCCGGCCGATGCACGTCAAGATGCTCGCCGAGCGCCGGACCGGCCGGCTGCTCGGCGTGCAGATCGTCGGCCGGGAGGGCGCCGGCAAGCGCGTGGACGTCGCCGCGGTCGCCCTCACCGCCGGGATGACGGTGGAGCGGATGACCGCCCTCGACCTGGGCTACGCCCCGCCGTTCTCCCCGGTCTGGGACCCGATCCTGGTGGCCGCCCGCAAGGCCGCGGGTGCGGTACGGGCGGCGGGCACCTGACCGCGCCGCGGCGTACCGCTCCCGTACCGGTCAGCGGGCCGTAGGGTCAGCGGGCCGTACGGGTGTGGACGTACTCGACGAGGCGGGTGAGCGCGTCCGGGTCGGTGGTCGGCAGGACGCCGTGACCGAGGTTGAAGACGTGGCCTTCGAGGCCGGACGCGGCGTCGAGGACCTCGTCGGCCTTGGCCTCGACGGCCTCGCGGGGGGCGAAGAGGACGGCCGGGTCGAGGTTGCCCTGGAGCGCCTTGCCGGGGCCGACCCGGCGGGCCGCCTCGTCGAGCGGCACCCGCCAGTCGACGCCGACCACGTCCGCGCCCGCCTCGCCCAGCAGGCCGAGGAGTTCGCCGGTGCCGACACCGAAGTGGATCCGCGGGACACCGTAATCGGCGACGGCCCGGAAGACCTTGGTGGAGGCGGGCATCACGGAGCGGCGGTAGTCGGCCGGGGCGAGCGCGCCGACCCAGGAGTCGAAGAGCTGCACCGCACCGGCGCCGGCCTCGATCTGGACCTTGAGGAAGGCGGCGGTGATGTCGGCGAGGCGGTCCAGGAGGTCCGCCCACAGCTGCGGGTCGCCGTACATGAGGGCCTTGGTGCGCTCGTGGTTGCGGGACGGGCCGCCCTCGACGAGGTAGCTGGCGAGCGTGAACGGCGCACCGGCGAAGCCGATGAGCGGGGTGGTGCCCAGCTCGCGGACGAGCATGCCGATGGCCTCGGTGACGTAGGAGACGTCGCCGGGCTCCAGGTCGCGCAGCTGCGCCAGGTCGGCGCGGGTGCGGATGGGCCTCTCGACGACCGGGCCGACGCCGGGCTTGATGTCGAGGTCGATGCCGATGGCCTTGAGGGGGACGACGATGTCGCTGAAGTAGATGGCGGCGTCGACGCCGTGGCGGCGCACGGGCTGCAGCGTGATCTCGGTGACGAGGTCGGGCCGCATGCACGAGTCGAGCATCGCGATGCCCTCGCGGACCTTGCGGTACTCAGGCAGCGAGCGCCCGGCCTGACGCATGAACCACACCGGCGTGTGCGGTACCGGCTCACGCCGGCAGGCCCGGAGGAAGGCCGAGTCGTGGGTACCGGTCTGCTGCTGGCCCGCAGGGCTCTGGTTGGCGCTCACGCCCCAAATCTTCGCATGCGCTCCGGGGCGCCTCCGAACGGGCGACGTGTGTACCGGGTGTCCTCCCCGTATGCGGGCCCGGTTCCGCCTAATCTTCCGGGCATGGCTGCGGCTCACGAACACCTCGCGGACGGCGCGGACGAGGCCCCGATCCCCTTCCGGCAGGCGGTCGAGGCGCTCCGCGCGGCACGACTGCGGCCGGAGGTCGAGATCGACCCGGCACCCGCGCCGAGGCGGCTCGCCCCGTACGCGTACGCGCTGGAGGCGGCGGTCGTCGAGCGGGCGGCGGCGCCGGGCGAAGAGGACCGGGACCTGGCGGACGGCCGGCTGGTGCTGCTGCACAATCCGGCCGGCGAGGACGCCTGGCACGGCACGTTCCGCCTGGTGACGCTGGTACGGGCGGAGCTGGAGCCGGAGATGGGCGCCGATCCGCTGCTGCCGGAGGTCTCCTGGTCCTGGCTGACGGGTGCGCTGGAGGCCCGGGGGGTGCGGTACGGCGCCCCGAGCGGCACGGTGACCCGGGCCGGGTCGTACTACTTCGGCGGGCTCGCGTCGCGGGAGCCGGCGACCCAGATCGAGATCCGGGCGTCCTGGACGCCGGCCGAGGGGCCGGGCGGAGCGCTGGACCTGGGCGTGCACCTGGCGGCGTGGTGCGATCTGCTGGCCCAGGTCGCGGGGCTGCCGCCGGCCGCGCCGGAGGCGGGTCCGCGCGGCGGGGTCGTTCCGCTGCCGCAGCGCCGCGGTGCCCATCCCCGCTGACCGCTGCGGCGCCCCTCCCGCTGACGGCTGCGGTGCTCCTCCCCACTGAGCGCCGTGGCGGCCGGACGCGCTCCGGCCGCAATGATCACGTTCGCGCCGGCTCTGATCAACTCGGTATGCAGTGGGTGCCCACCTGATCGATCACGCATCCGATTTGCCCGAATTGCCCCTAACTAAATCGTGATCAAAGTCTAAAGTCCGGCCGGATTGCTGCCGAAGAGGTCAGTGACCCTTCAAACACGGATCATTCCGGCTCCCCCAAGTCGGCTTCCGTCCCCCGCCACTCCCCCAGGAGGCCCGGTGTCTGTTCTCCTTGAGCAACCTTCGAGCCTGGTCGCCTACCGCCCGAACAAGCCGACGGCCATGGTCGTCGTGGCCGACCCCCGTGTCCGCTCCACCGTCACCCGCCACCTGTGGGCCCTCGGAGTACGTGACGTGATCGAGGCGTCGTCCATCGCGGAGGCGCGCCCCCGTGTCGGCAACCCGCGTGACATCTGCGTTGCCGACGTCCACCTTCCCGACGGCTCCGGCCTCACCCTGCTGTCCGAGACCCGGGCGGCCGGCTGGCCCAACGGCCTCGCCCTCTCCGCCGCCGACGACATCGGCGCCGTCCGCAACGCCCTGGCCGGTGGCGTCAAGGGCTATGTCGTCACCGGCACCCGCACCAACCTGGGCATCCCGGGCCGGCCGGGCGCCTCGCCCATCGGGGCCAACGCGGCCCGTATGCAGCGCCGTCCGCCGGGCGCCCCCGGGCACCCCGGCGGCTACCGGGAGCTGTCGGGCCGTGAGGTCGAGGTGTTGCGGCTGGTGGCGGAGGGCCAGTCCAACAAGGCCATCGGCGTGTCGATGGGGCTGTCCGCCCTGACCGTCAAGAGCCACCTCGCCCGGATCGCCCGCAAACTCGGCACCGGCGACCGGGCCGGAATGGTCGCGGTCGCGCTGCGCACCGGCATCATCCACTGACCCGTTCACACGCCCCGCTCGCCCGTCGAGGGAACGTTCCCTCGACGGGCGACGTGCATACACAGATACCCTTGACTGGTGACCGACGCCCAAAAGACCGCAGCAGACACGACACTGCGAGCCCCCGGAGACTCCCCTCCGGATCCCCGACCGGCGCCGGTCCCTCTCCTGGAGCCCCGCGAGGGCATCCCCCCGGTGGTCGCGACGGACGAGGCGCTCGCCGAGGTGGTGGCGGCCTTCGCGGCCGGTACCGGCCCGGTGGCCGTCGACGCCGAGCGCGCCTCGGGCTACCGCTACGGCCAGCGCGCCTACCTCGTGCAGCTGCGCCGCGAGGGCGCCGGCAGCGCGTTGATCGACCCGGTCGGCTGTCCCGACCTGTCGGCCCTGGGCGAGGCGATCGGCGACGCCGAGTGGGTGCTGCACGCCGCCACTCAGGACCTGCCGTGCCTGCGCGACATAGGGATGGTCCCCACCCGGCTGTTCGACACCGAGCTGGCCGGGCGGCTGGCGGGCTTCGCCCGGGTCGGTCTGGGCGCGATGGTCGAGAAGGTCCTCGGCTTCGCGCTGGAGAAGGGCCACTCCGCGGTCGACTGGTCCACCCGTCCGCTGCCCGAGCCCTGGCTGCGCTACGCCGCGCTCGACGTCGAGCTGCTGGTGGACCTGCGCGACGCACTGGAGGAGGAGCTGACCCGGCAGGGGAAGCTGGAGTGGGCCCGCCAGGAGTTCGCGGCGATCGCCGCCGCGCCCCCGGCACCGCCCCGCAAGGACCCCTGGCGCCGTACGTCCGGCATGCACAAGGTCCGCCGGCGCCGCCAGATGGCGGTGGTACGGGAGTTGTGGACGGCCCGTGACCAGGTCGCCCAGCGGCGCGACGTCTCCCCGGGCAAGGTGCTGGGCGACGCGGCGATCGTGGAGGCGGCGCTGAACCTCCCGCCCAACAGCCACGCACTGGCCGCGCTGCCCGGCTTCGGCCACCGCATGGGCCGGCGCCAGCTGGAGCAGTGGCAGGCCGCCGTCGACCGTGCCCGCGCACTGCCCGAGAGCGAGCTGCCGCAGCCCGGCCAGCCGCTCAACGGCCCCCCGCCGCCCCGCTCCTGGGCCGACAAGGACCCGGCCGCCGCGGCCCGGCTGGCGGCCGCCCGCGCCGCGGTCACCGCGCTGGCCGAGGAGCTCAACCTGCCGCAGGAGAACCTGATCACGCCGGACACGGTGCGCCGGCTGTGCTGGGAGCCGCCCGCCGTACCCAGCCGCGAGTCGGTCGCCGAGATCCTCACCGGCCACGGCGCCCGCCCCTGGCAGATCGAACAGGTCGCCCCGATCCTCACCGAGGCCCTGCTGACGGGCGCCGAGGACGGCTGAGCCGCCCGCCCACCACCACGCCGACCAGGGACGATCCGCGGATCAGTCCTGGTCGACGTGCATCCGGAGCACCTTGCGGTTGGTCGCGTCGATGTCGTAGGTGGTCTTGTTCCAGTCGTCGGTGGTGACCACGTCGACGGACCAGGCCGCCTGCTTGCCGCCGTTGTCGGCCTCGCCGAGCTCCACGGCGCTGACCGTGCCCTTCGTCTTCGCGGTGGCCGTCTCGACGGCCTGCTGCGCGGTGACGGTGGCCTCGGCGAGCCGGGCGGCCAGTTGCTTCTTGTCGTCGGCGTCGTCCGACTCGGTGCGGGGCGGATCGGCCTTGCCGGAGACCGCGTTGACGCGGACGGCGTGCGCGGTCCCGTCGGACGTCGCGACCGCCGTCTGCCAGTAGGGGTCCTTCGGCGTGCCCTTGAGTTCGGCCGCGACCGGCTCCGAGGACGGCACCGCGGCGACGGCCGCGCGGAGCGCCCGTTCGTAGTCCACCTTGGCGGCGGGGATCAGCGCCTTGCGTTCGGTCTGGTCCGCGGTGAGCGTGGTGCCGGGTGAGCCGGGGGCGGAGGCGGGTACCGGCCGGGAGGGCGCCCCGCTGTCCCGGCCGGGCGTCCCGGTCCCGTTGGTGCTCCCGTTGCCGCAGCCCGCCAGCAGGGCGCCGCCCAGGGTGACGGCGGCACAGAGCGCCGCACTCCTCTTTGTATCCATACGGTCACTTTAAGTGGGATGTGGTGCGGTTTGCGCCAGGCCCGACGACATCCGGACGTTTTCGATCACCGGTTCCCGCCGCGCCGTTCCCCGCGGACGGCGCACCGCAGCGGCCGCCCCGCACCTCCATCCGGTGTGACCTTCACCGCTCCCGGCGGTGGGGGTGGGCAGGTTGGTTACCCGTAAGTAGCATGTCGGTGGGAAGCGTCCCTGGGGGCGCCCCGCAGCAGTGCCATCCCGCACCTGGAGGAGAGCCAACGTGCCTCGTACCGCTAGGGACGTCGTCTTCGTCGACGGCGTCCGCACCCCGTTCGGCAAGGCGGGCCCGAAGGGCATCTACCACGAGACCCGCGCCGACGACCTGGTCGTGAAGTCGATCCGGGAGCTGCTGCGCCGCAACCCCGGTCTCGACCCGGCGAAGATCGACGAGGTCGCCATCGCCGCCACGACCCAGATCGGCGACCAGGGCCTGACCCTCGGCCGCACCGCCGGCATCCTCGCGGGCCTCCCGCAGTCGGTGCCCGGCTACTCCATCGACCGCATGTGTGCCGGTGCGCTGACCGCCGTCACGACCACCGCGGGCTCCATCGCCTTCGGCGCGTACGACGCCGTGATCGCCGGCGGTGTCGAGCACATGGGCCGCCACCCCATGGGCGAGGCGGTCGACCCCAACCCCCGCTTCGTCAGCGAGAAGCTCGTCGACGAGTCCGCCCTGTTCATGGGCATGACCGCGGAGAACCTCCACGACCGCTACCCGCAGCTGACCAAGGAGCGCGCCGACGCCTACGCGGTGCGCTCGCAGGAGAAGGCCGCGAAGGCGTACGCCAACGGGAAGATCCAGCAGGACCTGGTCCCGATCTCGGTGCGCAACACCAACGCCGAGGTGGGCGAGACCGGTTGGGGTCTGGTGACCTCCGACGAGCCGATGCGCCCGGGCACGACGCTGGAGAACCTCGCGGGCCTCAAGACGCCGTTCCGTACGCACGGCCGGGTCACCGCCGGTAACGCCGCCGGTCTCAACGACGGTGCCACCGCCTCGATCATCGCGTCCGAGGACTTCGCCCGGGAGCACGACCTCCCGGTGAAGATGCGCCTGGTCTCCTACGCCTTCGCGGGCGTCGAGCCCGAGGTCATGGGCTACGGCCCGATCCCGGCGACGGAGAAGGCGCTCGCCAAGGCGGGCCTGGGCATCGGCGACATCGGCCTGTTCGAGATCAACGAGGCGTTCGCCGTTCAGGTCCTCGCCTTCCTCGACCACTACGGCATCGCGGACGACGACGAGCGCGTCAACCAGTACGGCGGCGCCATCGCCTTCGGCCACCCGCTCGCCTCCTCCGGCGTCCGGCTGATGACCCAGCTGGCCCGCCAGTTCGAGGAGCAGCCCGAGGTCCGCTACGGCCTGACCACCATGTGCGTCGGCTTCGGCATGGGCGCGACGGTCATCTGGGAGAACCCGAACCACAAGGACGCCGGAGGCGACAAGTGAGCACCACCACCGCTGAGCTCCTGAAGGGCGCGGCCGAGCTGTTCCCGGACGAGGTCGTCACCTCGGCGCACGTCCGCCACCTCGACCTGCCCTTCGGTGCGGGCCGGTTCGCCCTCATCACGCTGGACAACGGCTTCGACCACACCAAGCCGACCACCTTCGGCCCGGCCTCGCTCGCGAACCTCAACGCGGCGCTCGACCAGGTCGAGAAGGAGGCCGCGGACGGCGAGATCGTCGGCGCCGGCCTCACCGGCAAGCCGTTCATCTTCGCGGTCGGCGCCGACCTCAAGGGCGTCGAGCTGCTGAAGCGGCACGAGGACGCGCTGGCCATCGGCAAGGGCGGCCACGAGGTCTTCAAGCGGCTCTCCCAGCTCGCCGTGCCGACCTTCGCGTACTACAACGGCGCCGCGATGGGCGGTGGCGTCGAGGTCGGTCTGCACTGCTCGTACCGCACGGTCTCCAAGGCCCTGCCGGCCTTCTCGCTTCCCGAGGTCTTCCTCGGCCTGGTCCCCGGCTGGGGCGGCTGCGCCCTGCTGCCGAACCTCATCGGTGCGGACAAGGCCGTCTCGGTCATCATCGAGAACTCGCTCAACCAGAACAAGCAGCTCAAGGGCCAGCAGGTCTTCGACCTCGGCATCGCCGACGCGATCTTCGAGGGCGCGGACTTCCTGGAGCAGTCGCTGATCTGGACCGCGCAGGTGCTCAAGGGCGACCTCGCCGTCGAGCGTCCCGAGATCGACCGCGGCGAGGCCTGGGACCAGGCCGTCGCCAAGGGCCGCTTCATCGCCGACGGCAAGGTGCACGGCGCCGCCCCGGCCGCGTACCGCGCGCTGGACATCATCGCGGCCGCCAAGAGCGGTGACCTGCAGGCCGGTTTCGACGCCGAGGACCAGGCGCTCGCCGACCTCATCATGGGCGGCGAACTCCGCGCCGGGATCTACTCGTTCAACCTGGTGCAGAAGCGCGCCAAGCGGCCCGCCGGCGCCCCGGACAAGAGCCTGGCCCGCCCGGTCAGCAAGGTCGGCGTGGTCGGCGCCGGTCTGATGGCCTCTCAGCTGGCGCTGCTCTTCCTGCGCCGCCTGGAGGTGCCGGTGGTCCTCACCGACATCGACCAGGAGCGCATCGACAAGGGCGTCGGCTACGTCCACGGCGAGATCGACAAGCTGCTGGGCAAGGGCCGGATCAACCAGGACAAGGCCAACCGCCTCAAGGCCCTGGTGAGCGGCGTCCTCGACAAGGCCGAGGGCTTCGCGGACGCGGACTTCATCATCGAGGCCGTCTTCGAGGAGATCGGCGTCAAGCAGCAGGTCTTCGCCGAGGTCGAGGCGGTGGCGCCGGAGCACGCGATCCTCGCCACCAACACCTCCTCGCTGTCGGTGACGGAGATGGCGTCGAAGCTCAAGCACCCCGAGCGGGTCGTGGGCTTCCACTTCTTCAACCCGGTCGCGATCCTCCCGCTGCTGGAGATCGTGCGCGGTGAGAAGACCGATGACGCCGCGCTGGCCACGGCCTTCGGCGTCGCCAAGAAGCTGAAGAAGACCGCGGTCCTCACCAAGGACGCCCCGGCGTTCGTCGTGAACCGCATCCTGACCCGCTTCATGGGCGAGATCCAGAACGTCATCGACGAGGGCACCCCGGTCGAGGTCGCGGAGAAGGCCATCGAGCCGCTGGGTCTGCCGATGTCCCCGCTGGTGCTGCTGGAGCTGGTCGGCCCCGCGATCGGCCTGCACGTCTCGGAGACCCTCAACCGGGCCTTCCCGGACCGCTTCAAGGTGTCCCCGAACCTCAAGGCGGTCGTCGAGGCCGGCAAGCGCGGCTTCTACGTCTACGACAGCGGCAAGCCGGAGCTGGACCCGGAGGTCGCCGCGCTGCTCAAGCAGGGCGACTCGGTGCTGACCGAGGCCCAGGTCCGCGACCGGGTGCTGGACGCGGTCGCCGAGGAGATCGGCATCATGCTCGACGAGGGCGTGGTGGCCGAGGCCCAGGACATCGACCTGTGCCTGATCACCGGTGCCGGCTGGCCCTTCCACCTGGGCGGCATCACGCCGTACCTGGACCGTGCGGGCGTCTCCGAGCGGGTGACCGGCAAGAAGTTCCTGGCCCCGGGCGTGGCGAGCGTGCCCGCGTAACGCGGCTGGTACGGAAGGCGCGGGCCGGCTCGGCGGAGCCGGTCCGCGCCTTCCGTACGTCCGGGCGGGGTCCGCCGGCGCCCGGGCATGGCAGGGTGGCGCCATGGATACCTTGGTCATCGTCGATGCCGCGAACGTCGTCGGCTCGGTGCCCGACGGCTGGTGGCGGGACCGCCACGGCGCGGCGGAGCGGCTGCGCGACACCCTGCCGGCCTGTGCCGCGGGCGGACTGCCGGGACTGGCCGACCCGCCCCTGGAGATGGTCCTGGTGGTGGAGGGCGCGGCGCGCGGGGTGACGTCCGTGGAGGGCGTACGGGTGGTTGCGGCGGCCGGCAGCGGCGACGACCGGATCGTGGAACTGGTCGCGGACGAGGGCACCGGGCGGGACTGCCTGGTGGTCACCGCGGACCGTGGACTGCGCGACCGCGTCCAGGCGCTGGGCGCCCGGGTGACCGGGCCGCGCGCGGTCCGGCCCGGGCGCGGATAGCGCTCGCCGCGGCCGCGCCGGGAGCGCGACGACGGCCGTGGTCAGGGGCCGTCGGGGCGGCCGGGGCGTCCGCGAGGCTCAGCAGGAGCATCGCGTCGTGGTCCGGGGTGCCGGGCTCGGCCTGGTGGACGACGAGGCGGTGGCCGTCGGTGCGGGCCACCGTGTACGCCTCGTAGCTCAGGTCCATCCGCCCGACCGCCGAATCCGCGGAGCACTTGCGGCCGTTGGTCCGTGCGCGCACGTCGTAGCGCTGCCAGAGGGTGGCGAACTCCTCGCTCTTGACGGCGAGTTCGCCGATCAGGCCGGTGAGGTCGGGCGCGTCCGGGTGGGCGCCGGCGACCGCCCGCAGATGGGCCACCGTGGCCGCGGCGACCTCGTCCCAGTTGCCGTAGAGGGTGCGGGCCCGCGGGTGCAGGAAGGTGTAGCGCGCGGTGTTGCGCTGCCGGACCGGCCACTCCTCGATGCCGGGCAGCAGCCGCATCCCGGCGGTGTTGGCGGCCAGCAGGTCGTTGGAGCGGGCCAGTACGTACGCCGGGCAGGGCGCGACGATATCGAGCATCCGCAGGACCGTGGTGGGCCTGGGCATCATGGGCCGGGGCATGGCCGAGAACCTGCTGAAGAACGGGCACGAGGTGGTGGTCTGGAACCGCACCCCGGAGCGGGCCGCGGACCTGGTGGCGGCCGGGGCCGTGGTGGCCGGGAGCCCGGCGGCCGCGGCCGCCCGCGCGGAGGTGGTCTTCGAGGTCACGGCCGACGACACCTCCTCTGGCCCGGGCGGCCGGGCTGGACACCGGACAGGTCGGCGCGGCCCTGCTGGAGCGGCCCGGCGGGGTGGTCACCGAACTCGCCTGGAGCAGCCATCTGACCCCGCCGGAGCCGGTCAACTTCTCGGCGGAGTGGGCCCACAAGGACGTGGAGTACGCGGCCCGGATGGCCGGCGGGCTCCCGCACCCGCTCCTGGACGGCGTGCTGTCCCTGTTCGCCACGGCGCTGACCGAGGGCCGCGGCAAGGAGGACTGGAGCACGGTCAACCCGACGGCGGACCGTCCGTAGGGGTCGTTCGTCAGGGCTCTTACGGATCACCCGGGCCGGGCAGGTCCGGTCGGGGCCCCGGCCGGCTCGGGTGATACGCAGGACGGGCCGCGCTAGCCGTTGCCCTGCCGGTTGCGGAGGCCGAGGCGGCTGTGCGATCTGCCGTAGAGGAAGTAGATGACGAAGCCGATGGCCATCCAGATCGCGAACCGGATCCAGGTCTCGGCGGGCAGGTTGAGCATCAGCCACAGCGAGGCGAGGACCGACAGGATCGGTACCACCGGCACCCACGGGGTGCGGAAGGAGCGCGGCAGGTCGGGCCGGGAGCGGCGGAGCAGGATGACGCCGATGGCGACGACCACGAACGCGAACAGCGTGCCGATGTTGACGAGTTCCGCGAGCACGTCGATCGAGGTGAAGCCGGAGACGACGGCGACGACGACGCCCAGGGCGATGGTCGAGCGGTAGGGCGTGCCGAACCGCGGGTGGGCGAGGGAGAACACCCGCGGCAGCAGCCCGTCCCGGCTCATCGCGAAGAACACCCGGCTCTGGCCGAGCAGCAGGATCATGCAGACCGAGGTCAGGCCGACGGCAGCGCCGAAGCTGATGACGTCGGCGAAGAACGGCTTGCCGAGGTCCTTGAACGCGTCCGCGAGCGGGGCGTCGACAGAGAGCTTGCTGTACCTCTCCATGCCGGTGACCACCACCGACACCGCGACATAGAGCAGGGTGCAGATGGCCAGCGAGCCGAGGATGCCGCGGGGCACGTCCCGCTGGGGGTGGCGGGTCTCCTCCGCGGCGGTGGCCACGACGTCGAAGCCGATGAACGCGAAGAAGACCACGGCAGCGCCGGCGAAGATGCCCATGGTGCCGAAGTTGGACGGGGCGAACCCGAAGAGGAGCTGGGCCAGGGGTGCGGACACCCCGCCGCCGGCCTCGTTCGGCTGGCTGGGCGGGACGAACGGCTCGTAGTTGGCACCGCTGATCAGGAAGGACCCGGCGATGATGACCAGCAGGACCACGGTCACCTTGATCGCCACGACCACGCCGGTCACCCGGGAGGACAGCTTCATCCCGAGGACGAGGATGCCGGTCAGGACGAGGACGAGGACGCAGGCGAGCAGATCGAACCCGAACTGCCCCTCGTGGGTGCCGGCCAGTCCGGGCGGCAGATGCCATCCGGCGCTGTCCAGCAGGGAGCGGATGTACCCGGACCAGCCGACCGCGACCACCGCGCAGCCCAGGGCGAGCTCCAGGATCAGGTCCCAGCCGATGATCCAGGCGGGCAGTTCGCCCAGCGAGGCGTAGGAGAAGGTGTAGGCCGATCCGGCGACCGGCACGGTGGAGGCGAACTCCGCGTAACACAGCGCCGCCAGCGCGCAGACCACGCCGGCGACGACGAAGGACGCCGCGACGGCGGGTCCGGCCGTTTCCTTGGCGATCTTTCCGGTGAGGACGAAGATGCCGGTGCCGATGATGACACCGACACCGAATACGGTCAGGTCGAGCGCCGAGAGGGACTTCTTGAGGGTGTGTTCCGGCTCTTCGGTGTCCTGGATCGACTGCTCGACGGACTTGGTGCGGAACAGCCCGCTGTCCCGCCGTGCAGAGTGTCGTGGTCCGATGTCTGGTCCGTGCTGTGTGCTCATGGGCGAACCTCCGCCTGGACGACCCTGGCAACTCTCCTGAACTGACCGAGTCTCCGCAATGGCGTGAAACAGTCAGCTTCGGCGGGCCCCCGGGCGGTGGGGATTCACCCGATGGGGGGCGGTTGCCGTCATGCCGATGGGCCGGGCGGCACATCCGTACGGATGACCGGCCGGCCCATCGCCGTCCGTGCGCGGGGTTCAGTCCCGGGCGACCTCGGCGGGCTCCGCGTCCTTTGCCGACGCGGTGCCGGCGGCGTCCTCGTCACGGTTGTCGATCTTGGCGACCAGGCCGGTCACCTGGCGGGCGATGTCGGGGGCGGTGAGCCCGATCTCCGCCATGACCTCCGTGCGGGAGGCGTGGTCGAGGAACCGCTCGGGGATGCCGAAGTCCCGCAGCGGCAGGTCCACACCGGCGTCCCGCAGCGCCTGCGCGATCGCCGAACCGACGCCGCCGGTACGGGAGTTGTCCTCGACCGTGACGACGACCCGGTGCCGCGCGGCCAGGCCGGGCAGCGCCTCGTCGACCGGCTTGACCCACCGCGGGTCCACGACGGTCGTGGAGATGCCCTGCTTGTCGAGGAGGTCGGCGATCTCCAGGCACATCGGGGCCAGCGCGCCCACCGACACCAGCAGCACGTCCGGCCGCTCGCCACCGGCGGCCGGCTCGCGCAGCACGTCCATGCCGCCGACCCGGCCCACCGCCTCGACGGCGGGGCCGACCTTGCCCTTGGAGTAGCGCACGACGGTCGGCGCGTCCTTGACCTCGACGGCCTCGCGCAGCTGCGCACGCACCTGGTCGGCGTCGCGCGGGGCGGCGATCCGCAGGCCCGGCACGACCTGGAGCAGGGACATGTCCCACATGCCGTTGTGCGAGGCGCCGTCGTCACCGGTGACCCCGGCCCGGTCCAGGACGAAGGTGACACCGCACTTGTGCAGCGCGACGTCCATCAGGACCTGGTCGAAGGCGCGGTTGAGGAACGTGGCGTAGACCGCGAAGACCGGGTGCAGACCGCCGGTGGCCAGGCCCGCCGCCGACACGGCCGCATGCTGCTCGGCGATGCCGACGTCGTAGACCCGGTCCGGGAACGCCTTGGCGAACTTGCCCAGGCCCACCGGCTGCAGCATCGCCGCGGTGATCGCCACGATGTCGTCGCGCTCCCGGCCCAGCTTGACCATCTCGTCGCCGAAGACGGAGGTCCAGCTGGCGCCGCCGGAGGCCACCGGCAGCCCGGTGTCGGGGTGGATGACGCCGATGCCGTGGAAGCGGTCCGCCTCGTCCTGCTCGGCCGGCTTGTAGCCGCGGCCCTTCTCGGTGAGGCAGTGCACGATGACCGGGCCGCCGAACCGCTTGGCGCGCTGCAGCGCGGACTCCAGGGCCTCCATGTCGTGGCCGTCGATCGGGCCGACGTACTTCAGGCCCAGGTCCTCGAACATGCCCTGCGGCGCGATGAAGTCCTTCAGGCCCTTCTTGGCACCGTGCAGGGTCTCGTAGAGCGGTTTGCCGACGACCGGGGTGCGCTCCAGCAGGTCCTTGCCGCGGGCCAGGAAACGCTCGTAGCCGTCGGTGGTGCGCAGGGTGGCG
>NZ_JBFACE010000054.1:0-40476 GCF_040640655.1 Streptomyces sp. NPDC021749
CGCGGCCGCCGGCCGCTCCAGCAACGGAAGCTCGGTGAACAGGATCGACAGATTGACATCGAAGCGCGTGTCCGTGAAAGCCATAAGGCCGGCGCCCCTTCTGGATAGTGGAACTGTTTTTCTGCGTACGGTACGGCCGTGCTACGGATGGCGGCGGTGCCGGGCGCGCCGGTCAAGAGCGCGCCCGGTTCGCCTCCGGAGCCGGCCCGGCGGCGGAACGCCGGGCCGGTCCGGCGTCAGGACTTGAGCGGCTTGATCGCGGTCGGGGCGTGCCCCGGCTCGGTCGCCAGCTCTTCCCACTCGTTGACGCCGGCGATGTCGCTGCCGCTCATCGAGATGTTGGTGATCCGCTCCAGGACGGCCTCGACGACGACCGGGACGCGGTACTCGGCGGCCAGCTTCTTGGCCTCCTCGAAGGCGGCGCCCAGCTCGTTCGGGTCGGTGACCCGGATGGCCTTGCAGCCCAGGCCCTCGGCGACCTTGACGTGGTCCACGCCGTAGACGCCGATCTCCGGCGAGTTGATGTTCTCGAACTCCAGGTTGACCTGGAAGTTGATGTCCAGGTTGCGCTGCGCCTGGCGGATCAGGCCCAGGTACGCGTTGTTCACCAGGACGTGGACGTAGGGGATCTTGTGCTGGGCGCCGACCGCCAGCTCCTCGATCATGAACTGGAAGTCGTAGTCGCCGGAGAGCGCGACGACCGGCGTCTCGGGGTCGGCGGTGGCGACGCCGAGCGCGGCCGGGATGGTCCAGCCGAGCGGGCCGGCCTGGCCGCAGTTGATCCAGTGGCGCGGCTTGTAGACGTGCAGCATCTGGGCGCCGGCGATCTGGGACAGGCCGATGGTGGTGACGTAGCGGGTCTCCGGACCGAAGGCCTTGTTCATCTCCTCGTAGACGCGCTGCGGCTTCATCGGGATGTTGTCGAAGTGCGTACGGCGCTGCAGCCGGGCCTTGCGCTCCTGCGTGGAGGCGGCCCACTCGCCGCGGTCCGGCAGCTTGCCGGCGGCCTTGAGCTCCTTGGCCACCTCGACGAACAGCTCCAGCGCGGCCTTGGCGTCCGAGGCGATGCCGTAGTCCGGGGCGAAGATCTTGCCGATCTGGGTGGGCTCGATGTCGACGTGGACGAACGTGCGGCCCTGGGTGTAGACGTCCAGCTTGCCGGTGTGGCGGTTGGCCCAGCGGTTGCCGATGCCCAGGACGAAGTCCGACTCCAGGAAGGTGGCGTTGCCGTAGCGGTGCGAGGTCTGCAGGCCGACCATGCCGGCGTTCAGCTCGTGGTCGTCGGCGAGGATGCCCCAGCCCATCAGGGTCGGGATGACCGGGGTGCCGGTCAGCTCGGCGAACTCGACCAGCAGGTCGGAGGCGTCGGCGTTGATGATGCCGCCGCCGGCGACGATCAGCGGGCGCTCCGACTCGTTCAGCAGCGCGAGGGCCTTCTCGATCTGGGCGCGGGTCGCGGCCGGCTTGAAGGCCGGCAGCGGCTCGTAGGTCTCCGGGTCGAAGTCGATCTCGGTGAGCTGGACGTCGACCGGCAGGTCGATCAGGACCGGACCGGGACGGCCGGAGCGCATCAGGTGGAAGGCCTGCTGGAAGACGCCGGGGACCTGGGCGGCCTCCATGACGGTGGTCGCGGCCTTGGTGACCGGCTTGGCGATCGAGGCGATGTCGACGGCCTGGAAGTCCTCCTTCTGGATCACCGCGGTCGGCGCCTGGCCGGTGATGCAGAGGATCGGGATGGAGTCGCCGATCGCGGAGTACAGGCCGGTGATCATGTCCGTGCCGGCCGGGCCGGAGGTGCCGATGCAGACGCCGATGTTGCCCGGGTGGGTCCGGGTGTAGCCCTCGGCCATGTGCGAGGCGCCCTCGACGTGCCGGGCCAGCGTGTGGTCGATCCCGCCGGCGCCCTTGAGGGCGGCGTAGAAGGGGTTGATCGCGGCGCCCGGCACGCCGAAGGCGTGGGTCACGCCCTCACGCTTGAGGATCTCCACCGCGGCGCGGGCGGCTGTCATTCGAGGCATCGCGTACTCCTGCGTCGACCTGTCACGGGCGGACCCCGGGCAAGGACCGGGAAGCATCTAGTTCCGTATCGTGGAAGCAATGTTTTGCTTTACGGAAGGAAAGTAGAGCGCGACGCACCGGCCGTCAAGGGGAGACGTGCCGCCCCGACCGGAAGACCCGCAGCAAGGGCCACCTGCGGGACGCCACGGAGGAGCCGGTGCACACCGACCGGCACGGGCACGGCCGACGCGTCCGTGCACCGAAACGACGACGCCCCGCCGCGATTGCTCGCGTCGGGACGTCGGGATGTCGGGGCGTCCGGACCGGAACCGGACCAGAAGTTGCCGTTGGAGAGGATCTCCCCCTGGGCGTCATGAACGGCGACGCGAAGGGCCCACAGGAGCGGGGCCCTTCTTCGTCCGTCTCGAACTACACGCGTCTCGCTGGGAGTTCGCCCTACCGGATCGGCACCCCCGACAGCGTCCGGGCGATGACCAGCCGCTGGATCTCGCTGGTGCCTTCGAAGATGGTGTAGATCGCGGCGTCGCGGTGCATGCGCTCGACCGGGTATTCGCGGGTGAAGCCGTTGCCGCCGAGGATCTGGACGGCCTGGGCGGTGACCTTCTTGGCGACCTCGCTGGCGAAGAGCTTGGACATGGAGCCCTCGGCGGAGGTGAAGGGCTTGCCCGTGGTGGCCATCCAGGAGGCGCGCCAGACGAGGAGGCGGGCGGCGTCGATCTGGGTGCGCATGTCGGCGAGTTGGAAGGCGACGCCCTGGTTGTCGATGATCGGGCGGCCGAACTGCTCGCGGGTCGTGGCGTACTCCAGCGCCTCCTCGTAGGCGGCGCGGGCGGTGCCGACGGCCATGGCGCCGACGGCCGGGCGGGATGCCTCGAACGTCGCCATGGCGGCGTTCTTCACCCTCTCCCCGCCCGCCTTGGCCTTCTCGCGGGCCCGGGCGAGGCGCTCGTCGAGCTTGTCCTTGCCGCCGAGGAGGCAGTGGCCGGGAACGCGGACGTCCTCCAGGACGACCTCGGCGGTGTGCGAGGCACGGATGCCGTGCTTCTTGAACTTCTGCCCCTGGGAGAGGCCGGGGGTGTTCGGCGGGACGATGAAGGAGGCGTGGCCCTTGGAGCCCAGCTCGGGGTCGACGACCGCGACGACGACGTGGACGCCTGCGATGCCGCCGTTGGTCGCCCAGGTCTTGGTGCCGTTGAGGACCCACTCATCCTTGGCCTCGTCGTAGACGGCGCGGGTACGCATCGAGGCGACGTCCGAGCCGGCGTCGGGCTCGGAGGAGCAGAACGCGGCCACCTTGACGTCGTTCGCGTCGCCGTACATCTGCGGGACCCAGGTGCCGATCTGCTCCTCGGTGCCGTTGGCGAGGACGCCGACGGCGGCCAGGCCGGTGCCGACGATGGACAGTGCGATGCCCGCATCACCCCAGAAGAGCTCCTCCATGGTCATCGGGATGCCCAGGCCGGTGGGGTCGAAGAACTGCTGGGCGTAGAAGTCCAGCGAGTACAGGCCGATCTTCGCGGCTTCCTGGATGACGGGCCAGGGGGTCTCCTCGCGCTCGTCCCATTCGGCGGCGGCGGGGCGCACGACGTCCGCGGCGAAGCCGTGAATCCAGTCACGGACTTCCTTCTGCTCGTCGTTGAGCTCCATGGTGAACTCGGCCATGTCCCCTCCAGTGCAGGCATTTCTCGTGTTACTAGCGGTAACAACGAAGTGTGTTACTCGTCAGTAAGCGCTGTCAACTCCCCCCTGGGCCGGATCACCGGCGAAGATCGGGTGTTACGTTGCGCGAGCGCCACGGATTCACAAGGGTGGGGAGCACGACCATGGAGAGCACAGACAACAGCGGCCGCCGGCACTCGGCGACCGAGCGCAGACGGCGGGAGCTGCTGGAGGCCGCCGAGCGCATCGTGCTGCGCGACGGCCCGGACGCCTCGATGAACGCCATCGCCGCGGAGGCCGGCATCACCAAGCCGATCCTCTACCGGCACTTCGGCGACAAGGGCGGTCTGTACCGCGCGCTGGCCGTCCGCCACACCGACGCCCTGCTGCTGAACCTGCGCACCGCGCTGGACGCGTCGGTGCTGCGCCGCGAGCGGGTCGAGGCCACCCTCGACGCCTATCTCCTGGCCATCGAGACCCGCCCGCAGGTCTACCGCTTCCTGATGCACCCGGCGGAGGAGAACACCCCGTCGGAGTCCGGTTTCGACGTGGGACGGCACGCCGCTCCGCTGCTGCGCCGGCTCGGCGAGGAGCTGGCCACCGTGATCATCGAACGGCTCGACCTCGGCCCCGGCGGCGAGGAACGGGCCCGGGTCTGGGGGCACGGCATCGTCGGCATGATGCACGGCGCCGGCGACTGGTGGCTGCGCGAACGCCCGTGCTCGCGCGAGCAGTTGGTCCAGCACCTGACCGATCTGCTGTGGGGCCAGCTGGCCGCCCTCAAGGACCGCGAGGACAGCCCCGGGTTCTGAACGGACGGCAGAGGGACAGCGGGGGAGCCGGCCGTTCAGCGGCCGGCGGTCTCCGCGTCCGCGGCCCACGGCGCCCGGGCCGCGGCGCGCAGCACCCGGCGGCGGCGCAGCCCGGTGAGGTGGTCGACGTACAGACCGCCGTCGAGGTGGTCGCACTCGTGCTGCAGACAGCGGGCGAAGAAGCCGGTGCCGGTCACCGTCCGCGGCTCGCCGGACGCGCTGAATCCGGTCACCACGGCCCGGTCGTGGCGCGGGGTGCCGGCCTCCAGGCCGGGGAGCGAGAGGCACCCCTCGGGCCCGCGGATCACCGGCCCGTCGGCCTCGACGAGCCGGGGGTTGACCAGGTGCCCCAGGTGGCGGCGGTCCTCGTCGTCGGGGCAGTCGTAGACGAAGACCCGCAGCGGGACGCCGATCTGGTTGGCGGCGAGCCCGACGCCGTGCGCGGCGTACATCGACGCGAACATGTCCTCGACGAGCGCGGCCAGCTCGTCGTCGAACGCGGTGACCTCCTGACAGGGCCCGGTCAGGGTCGGATCGCCGAGCAGACGCAGCGGGCGGGGCCGGCCGGAACTGCCGGGGATGGTGCCAAGGCGCATGGGGCAAGCGTACGGTCCTGGGCACCGCCGGATGTCGCCGGACGGGTGGCGGGGTTCGGGCCCGCCGCAGGATCTCGATAGGCTGATCCCCGACCGAAGCCTCCGGCCGGTCGTCGGCAGCGGAGGGGGCGTTCCACCGGCAGCCGCACGCCGGGCGCCGGATGCAAGGAGGATCTAGGACGATGGCAGGCAACACGGAGCCGCTGTCGCCGCGGGCCAAGCTGGCCGTGACGGCGGGCAAGGCCGCGGCGGCGGTGTCGCGCGCGGCGGGCCGCGGCAGCGGATCGGTGATCGGTGGCCGGGTGGCGCTGAAGCTCGACCCCGACCTGCTGGCACGGCTCGCCCGGCACCTGGACGTCGTCCTGGTGTCGGCGACCAACGGCAAGACCACGACGACCCGGCTGATCGCGGAGGCGCTGCGGGCCAGCGGCCCGGTGGTCTCCAACGCGCTCGGCGCCAACATGCCGGCCGGCATCACCTCCGCCCTCGCCGGCGGCTCGGACGCCAAGTACGGCGTGATCGAGGTCGACGAGAAGTACCTCGCCGGGGTGGCCCGGGACGTCACGCCGAAGGCCATAGCGCTGCTGAACCTCTCGCGCGACCAGCTCGACCGGGCCGCCGAGACCCGGATGCTGGCCGAGAAGTGGCGCGAGGGACTGGCCGGCTCCAAGGCCCTGATCGTCGCCAACGCCGACGACCCGCTGATCGTGTGGGCGGCCTCGTCCTCCGCGAACGTGGTGTGGGTCGCCGCCGGCCAGGAGTGGAAGGACGACGCCTGGTCCTGCCCCTCGTGCGGCGGTGTGATGCAGCGGCCGGGCGACGACTGGTTCTGCGCCGAGTGCGGTTTCCGCCGCCCCACGCCCAGCTGGGCGCTCTCCGGCGACCACGTCCTCGACCCGCACGGCAGCGCCTGGCCGATCAAGCTCCAGCTTCCGGGGCGGGCCAACAAGGCCAACGCGACCACCTCCGCGGCGGTCGCCGCCGCCTTCGGGGTGCCGCCGCAGGTGGCCCTGGAGCGGATGTTCTCGGTGCAGGCGGTGGCCGGCCGCTACGACGTGGTCACGTTCCAGCAGCGCGAGCTGCGGCTGCTGCTGGCGAAGAACCCGGCCGGGTGGCTGGAGACGTTCTCGCTGATCGACCCGCCGCCGACCCCCGTGATCATGTCGGTGAACGCCCGCGGCGCGGACGGCACGGACACCTCCTGGCTGTGGGACGTCGACTACACCCGCCTCGCCGGGCACCCGATCTTCGTGCTCGGTGACCGCAAGCTGGACCTGGCGGTGCGGCTGGAGGTCGCCGGCCTCGACTTCGAGGTGTGCGACAGCCTCGACGAGGCGGTGCAGCTGGCGCCGCCCGGCCGTATCGAGGTCATCGCGAACTACACCGCCTTCCAGGACCTGCGCCGTCGGGTGGGTAACTGACCATGATCCAGCCACCTTCACGACAAGGACGAGCAAGCATGAGTGACAACAGCCTGCGCCTGGTCTGGATCTACCCGGACCTGCTGAGCACCTACGGCGACCAGGGCAACGCCCTGGTGGTGGAGCGGCGGGCGCGCCAGCGCGGGCTGGACGTCCAGCGCCTGGACGTACGGTCCGACCAGCAGATCCCCACCTCCGGCGACATCTACCTGATCGGCGGCGGTGAGGACCGGCCGCAGCGACTGGCCTCCGAGCGGCTGATCCGCGACGGTGGTCTGAGCCGCGCGGTCTCCAACGGCGCGATCGTCTTCTCGGTGTGCGCCGGCTACCAGATCCTGGGCCACGAGTTCATCAACGACCTCGGTGAGCGGCAGCAGGGCCTGGGACTGCTGGACGTGGTGTCCACCCGCGGCGAGGGCGAGCGGTGCGTCGGTGACGTACTCGCCGACATCGACCCGCAGTTGGGGCTGCCGCCGCTGACCGGCTTCGAGAACCACCAGGGCGTGACGCATCTGGGCGCGACCGCCCGGCCGTTCGCCAAGGTCCGGTTCGGCAAGGGCAACGGCGTCGGTGACGGCTACGAGGGCGCGTACAACGACACCGTCTTCGGCACGTACATGCACGGCCCGGTGATGGCCCGTAACCCGCACATCGCCGACCTGCTGATCAAGCTGGCGCTGGACGTCAACGCGCTGCCCCCGGTGGACGACCGCTGGTACGAGGCGCTCCGCCAGGAGCGGATCGCCGCCGCGACCCAGCCCGCCTGAGCGATATATCCCTTTCGCGGCTTTTCCGTACGCCCGCAGTCCGCACTGCGGGCGTACGTGTGCCCGGACGCCCCGCGCTTGTAGGGTGAGCGGGATCCAACCGGACGACGGGGTCCGGGCCCCCCGGTTGAGTTGCAGAGGGTTTTCGAGCAATGCGTATTGGTGTCCTCACCTCCGGCGGCGACTGCCCCGGTCTGAACGCCGTCATCCGCTCCGTCGTCCACCGTGCCACCGCCGACCACGGCGATGAGGTGATCGGCTTCCGCGACGGCTGGAAGGGCCTGCTGGAAGCCGACTACCGCAAGCTCGACCTGGAGGCCGTCGGCGGCATCCTGGCCCGCGGCGGCACCATCCTCGGATCGTCCCGGGTGCAGCCGGCCCATCTGCGCGACGGTGTGGAGCGGGCCCGCGGCCATGTCGCCGAGCTGGGCCTGGACGCGATCATCCCGATCGGCGGCGAGGGCACGCTGAAGGCGGCGCGGCTGCTGTCGGACGCCGGGCTGCCGATCGTCGGCGTACCGAAGACCATCGACAACGACATCGCGGTCACCGACGTGACGTTCGGGTTCGACACCGCGGTGGGCGTGGCCACGGAGGCGCTGGACCGGCTCAAGACCACCGCCGAGTCCCACCAGCGGGTCATGATCGTCGAGGTGATGGGGCGGCACACCGGCTGGATCGCGCTGCACTCGGGCATGGCGGCCGGTGCGCACGCGATCGTGGTGCCGGAGCGCCCCTTCGACATCGACGAGCTCACCGCGCGGGTGTCAGCCCGTTTCGAGGCCGGCAAGAAGTTCGCCATCGTGGTGGTCGCCGAGGGTGCCAAGCCGCGTGAGGGCTCCATGTCGTTCGACGTCGGCGGCACCGACATCTACGGGCACGAGCGGTTCGCCGGGGTCGCCCGGCAGCTCTCCGTCGAGCTGGAGAACCGCCTCGGCAAGGAGGCCCGGCCGGTCATCCTCGGCCACGTCCAGCGCGGCGGCACCCCCACCGCGTACGACCGGGTGCTCGCCACCCGCTTCGGATGGCACGCCGTCGAGGCCGCGCACCGCGGCGAGTTCGGCATGATGACCGCGCTGCGCGGCACCGACATCACGCTGGTCCCGCTGGCCGAGGCGGTGGAGAGTCTCAAGACGGTGCCCGCGGAGCGCTACGACGAGGCCGAGTGCGTGCTGTGACCCGGGCCACCGCGCACCGCACCCCCGCCCGCTCCGCACGGTAGTTCCCTGCGGTACGACCCGCCCCCGGCCGCGATCACGGCCGGGGGCGGTTCTACGCTTGTCGCCGGAGCATTGGTACGAATCAGGAGCGAGCGGATGGATCACAGCGGGCACGGCATGGACGGCATGCAGATGGATCTACCGCCGTTCACGCTCGGGCGGGGCCTCGCGTTCGGTGGTGATCCGGTCTTCCTCATCGGCTGTCTGCTGGCCCTCGGGCTGTACGGCTGGGCGGTCGTCCGGCTGCGGCGCCGGGGCGACGCCTGGCCGCTGGGCCGGGTCGTCGCCTGGGCCCTGGGCGTGGTCACCGTGGCGCTGGCCATGTGCACCCAGCTGAACGACTACGGCATGGCGATGTTCAGCGTGCACATGGTGCAGCACATGATCGTGAGCATGCTCTCGCCGATCCTGCTGCTGCTCGGCGCGCCGGTGACGCTGGCGCTGCGGGCGCTGCCCACCGCCGGACGCGGCCGCAAGGGCCCCCGGGAGCTGCTGGTGGCGCTGCTGCACAGCCGCTACATGCGGGTCATCACGCACCCCGCCTTCACCATCCCGCTGTTCATCGCGAGCCTCTACGCGCTCTACTTCTCGCCGCTGTTCGACTTCCTGATGGAGTCCCGGGCCGGGCACCTCGGGATGATGGTGCACTTCCTCGCGGTGGGCCTGGTCTTCTTCTGGCCGATCATGGGCGTCGACCCGGGGCCGCACCGCCCCGGTTATGTGATGCGGATGCTGGAGCTCTTCGCGGGCATGCCGTTCCACGCCTTCTTCGGCATCGCGCTGATGATGGCCTCGGAGCCGATGGTCGACACCTTCCTGCACCCGCCGGCCTCGCTCGGCATCGAGGCACTGTCCGACCAGCAGGCCGCCGGTGGCATCGCCTGGGCGTTCAGCGAAATCCCGTCCGTCGTGGTGCTGATCGCGCTGGTCTTCCAGTGGTACAAGTCCGAGGAGCGGCAGTCGCAGCGCGCCGACCGGGCCGCCGACCGCAACGGCGACCAGGACCTCGCCGACTACAACGCGTACCTCGCCTCGCTCAACGCACGGGGGCGGTAGGGCGTCGAACGGGCGGGGCGACCGTCTGGCGGTACGGGCCGCGGCCGGGGACGATGGTCCCATGGCCGCGGCCCGCTGCGTTTCTTGGCTCCGGGCCGCCGTGAGGAGGATGCGGGATGCCCGGATCTGTGAGGACGATGGCCGTGTGCACGGTGACCGGTCTGGTGGCCGCCACCGCCTACACCGTGGCGCTGGGCGCCAATGGCTGGCTCTGGTTCTGCTGGGTGATCCTGGCCGTGGTGACGGTCGGGGTGGTGGCGGCCCGGCCGAACTGAGGGGCGGGCCGGCCCCGGAACCGGCGGGCTCCGCCGCCTGTAGGTGTCAGAAGCGGAAGACCGGCCCCGTGGCGGAGTCCAGCGTGCAGGCGTTGGGGAACTCCTTGCGCCAGTTCACCGGTCCGCCGCGCCAGTTGCCGGTCGCGGTGACGTGGACCGGGTCGTACTGCCGGGTGCAGGCGTGCGGTTCGCCGGGCAGTGCGTCGAAATCGCCGCGGGCCCAGGTCAGCGCGTCGCAGGCGGCGGCCGCGTGGGGGTGCCTGCCGTAGACGTCCGGGCAGGAGAGCCGCACCCCGCGGATCCAGGTGTCGTGGTCCCCGGAGATGGTCAGCAGCAGCCCCGGGCCGGCGGGCGGCGGTGGTTCGGTGGCACCGGCCGGGGCGGCACAGAACGCACCGGCAAGCGCGGCGGACACGGCCGCGGCCATGACTGTGGGCACGGCGACACGCGCGGTGCGGCGTCGGTGGTGCACGGGCATCGGTGCCTCCTGGGGAACGCTGGGGGGCTTCAGGCCACCCCGCCGGCCCGCGACACACAAGCGGCCACGCCGTGAGGTCGCCCGTACGCGCCGTTCCCGGGCCGCCCCTCCGCCGTTCCGGGCCCCTCGCCCCGCCTCGGGCCCGTGCGGAAAAGGGTGGCCGGTGACGGAGGAGGCGGCTTCCGTCACCGGCCACCGGACCGGAGGGGGTTTTCCTGAACCGGGCTCTCGCCGCCGGGCTCCCACGCCCGGGGTGTCACGCCCGGGGTGTCACGCCCGGGGTGTCACGCCCGGGCATGTCACGCCCGGCTGTGCGCCGTTAGCCCACGCGCTCGATGCGGGCGTGGCGGATCAGGAACTTGCCCGCCTCCCGCACCTGCTCGAACGCCGCGTTGTTGAGCAGGACGCAGCTGCCCGACGTCGAGGTCACGGACACGGTCGTCGACTTGTTGTTGTCCAGGTTGGTCACCTTGAGTTTCGTGCCTTTGGGGAACTGGTCGCTGGACGCGGCCGGTGCGCCGCCCTCGCCGGAGAGGGTGACCGTCGAGCCGGGGCAGACCACGTCACCGCCGGCCGCCGGCGGGGCGCCGGACGCCGACGGGTCGGCCGATCCCGGCGGAGCGGCCGAGGAGCTCGGGTCGGCCGAGGAACCCGGTGGTGCCTCGGAGGCGGGCGGGGCGCTGCTCTGGGGCGGCGCACCGCCCTGGGGTGGCGCACCCGCTGTGTCCCCGCCCGCTCCCCCACTGCAGCCGGCGGCCTGCTGCTTGACCTGGATCTCCTTGATCACCGCCTGCCGGTTGGCGATCCGCGCCGCCGACTGCGCGTCCGGGTGGGCCTGTTGGTCGGCGATGAACTTCTGGTTGTTGCTCAGGGCGGCGGCCAGTCCGTCGCAGGCCACCGACGCCTGGCTGGTGCCGGTGGTGACGATGGCGATACCACCCACCAGCGCCGCGGCGCTCACCGCGACCACGATCTTCTGCCGTCGGGTGACTCTCCTCTTGCGGGACATGCAGGGCTCCTGTCCTCGGCCCGGAACGGGGGACCGGGCTCGCTCGTCGGTCAGTACGGTCAGCCACCTCGCATGGGCTCAGACCAAGTTCAAAGTTGTCCGGGGATGCCAAAACCGCTGCCCGCGCGTCAGCATCGATGCGCGCCAAGGTGGTTACTTCCGGCGGAAGGTGCTCATAAACTCACTGCGCCGCGCCGGTACGCGGGCCTGGCCGACGAGCGCACCGCGCTGCGCGCCGTCACCGACGAGATCATGTACGCGATCCTCACCCTCTCCGGGCAGGAGTACGTCGACCTGTACGCCACCGAGGCCAAGGCCCGGGCGCAGGCCGAGGCGCACCCGCAGGCGCGCCGCCGGCGAACGGCACCGCGCACCCCGCCCGACGCCGCCTAGCGTTCCGGACATGACGACGGGCGTCCGGGCAGCGCGGTCCGGGCACCCGTTATTCGATCGCGCGTCCCGTCCCGCGCCCCTACCGTGATCACCATGATGACGTGGGAAGAAGGGTGCCGTCGATGAGCGCCCGTTTGCGGGGGATGGCGCAGGAGACCGAGCGGATCGTTGCGCAGGGGGTGTACCGGGCGCCGAGCGGGCGGCTGGTGGAGATCGCGGAGCAGGTGGCGCGGGCCCGCGCCGGGACGCGGCTGTACGGGCCGGAGCCGGTCGCGGTGCCGGAGCCGGAGGCCGGCGGCCGGGAGACCGGGTTCGAGGTGACGGGCGAAGGGAGCCTGACGGCGGGGCGGCGGCTGGCCGGGAGCGGCGGTGGGCCGGTCGCGGTGCTGAACTTCGCCTCGGCGCGCAATCCCGGCGGTGGCTATCTCAACGGTGCGCAGGCGCAGGAGGAGGCGCTGTGCCGGGGGTCGGCGCTGTACGCGTGCGTGCGCGAGGCGCCGGAGTTCTACGCGGCGCACCGGGCCGCACCGAATCCCTTCTACAGTGACCGGGTGATCCTCTCGCCGGGTGTGCCGGTGTTCCGGGACGATCGCGGGTCGCTGCTCGAAGTGCCGTACGAAACCGGGTTCTTGACGGCGGCGGCGCCGAACGCGGGGGTGATCGCGCGGCAGCGGCCGGCCGAGGCGGGGCGGGTGCCGGCGGCGCTGGCGGTGCGGGCGGAGCGGGTGCTGGAGGTCGCGGCGGCCGGCGGGTACCGTCAGCTGGTCCTCGGCGCCTGGGGGTGCGGGGTGTTCCGCAACGAACCCGCCGATGTGGCACGGGCGTTCGCCGCGCAGCTGCGGGGTGCCGGCAGGTTCGCGGACCGGTTCGGCCGGGTGGTGTTCGCGGTCCTGGACCGCCGTAAGGACTCCCCCACCAGGGCCGCCTTCGCCGAGGCGTTCGCGGCGTGAGCGGCCGGGCGTGGCGCGCCCGCCGATGGTCAAGCCCGGGCCGATCGCGGGCTGAGCCGGGCCAGGGCGCAGGGCGAGGGCGGCCGGGTGGATTCCCGGCCGCCCTCTCCTCCTGGTGGTTCCGGTGCCGCTATCGGGTCACCGGGCTGCCGGGAGGTCGGCCTTGCCCGCGGCCACCGCGGTGGCCTTGGCCGGCGCGGTGGCCGGCTTCGGCGTGGCGTGCGGGGCGCAGGTCACGTCCTTGGCGTCGGTCTTCCCCTCCAGGAAGTACGCGTCGACCCGGTCGTTGATGCAGGGGTTGACCTGACCGGTGACGCCGTGCGAACCGGCGTCCCGCTCGGTGATGAGGCGGGAGCCCGCGAACCGCTTGTGCAGCTCGACGGCGCCGTCGTAGGGCGTCGCCGCGTCACGGGTGCTCTGCACGATGAGCACGCTCGGCAGGCCCTTGCCGGTGCGGACCTCGACCGGCCGCTGCTGCTTGACCGGCCAGGTGGCGCAGGGCAGGTTCATCCAGGCGTTGGACCAGGTCATGAACGGGGCCTGCTGGTGGATGCGGGTGTTGTCGCGGTCCCACTTCCGCCAGCTGGTGGGCCACTTGGTGTCGGTGCACTCGACGGCCGTGTAGACGGCGTTGCCGTTCTCCGCGGCGATGTTGCCCGCGGTGTCCTGGAGGTTCGGCCCGGCGTTCTCGATCAGCGGCTTCGGGTCGCCGGCGCGGTAGGCGCTCCAGACCTGCGCGACGGTGGCCCACATCGAGTCGTAGTAGGGCGCGTTCTGGAAGAAGCCGGTGAGCTCCGCCGGGCCGACCACGCCGCCGATGGGGTTCTTCTTGGCGGTGGCGCGCAGCTGCTCCCAGGCCGCCTGGACCTTCTCGGGGGTGTCGCCGATGTGGTAGGCGCCGTCGTTCTTGGCGACCCACTTCTTCCAGTCGCCCCAGCGCGTCTCGAAGGCGATGTCCTGGTCGAGGTTGGCCTGGTACCAGACCTTCTCGCGGGACGGGTTGACGACGCTGTCGACGAGCATCCGGCGCACGTGGTCCGGGAACAGCGTCGCGTAGACGGCGCCGAGGTAGGTGCCGTACGAGACGCCCAGGTAGTTGAGCTTCTTCTCGTGCAGCGCGGCGCGGATCACGTCGATGTCGCGGGCGGTGTTCGCGGTGGTCATGTACGGCAGCAGGGCGCCGCTGCGCTCCAGGCAGCCGTCCGCGTACTCCTTGGCGAGCTTGCGCTGGGCGCGCTTGTCCGCCTCGCTGTCCGGCACCGGGTCGGCCTTCGGTGCCTTGACGAACTCCTGCGGGTCGATGCAGGAGATCGGGGCGGAGTGGCCGACGCCGCGGGGGTCGAAGCCGACGAAGTCGTACGCCTTCGCGGTCTTGGCCCACAGCGGGTTCTTGTTGGTGATGCGGGTCGGGAAGCGCATGCCCGAACCGCCGGGTCCACCGGGGTTGTAGAGGAGGGAGCCCTGGCGCTCCTCCTTGCCGCCGGTGCTGACGGCACGGTCGACGGCGATCTTGATCGTGCGGCCGTTGGGCCGGGCGTAGTCGACCGGGACGGTCACGAAACCGCACTGGACGGGCGACTTCAGGCCCCAGTCGGCGGGGCAGTCCTGCCAGTGGATGCCCTTCTTGGCCGCCCGCGCGGCGGCGATGTGGACTCCGCGGGCCTCGGCCGAGCCCTTCTTGTGGTGTTCCCCCGCGCTGGCGGGTGTGGCTATCGCGGTGGCGAGGAGAGCCCCGGTCACCAGGGTGCCGGCGGCGCCGAGCACTGCTGATTTTCTCACGTGGTGTGTTCCCCCTGCATGGTGCGCCACTTGTGGCGCCGTTGATCACAGGCCTACGGAGGGATCCTGTCGTCTGCGTGCCGCTCTGAACAGGTTTGACCGGCGATTCTTTACCAAGCTGTAGGTTTCCGGCAGTTACCGGGCCGCGGGTCTGCGGTGGTGGCGCTGGCCGGACGTCGCGGCGGAACCCTGCCTTTCCGGCCAAGGGGCGGAAGGCCTGCGCGGGCGGTGTTGCGTCGGGGGCGGGGCAGTGTCCGCCGAACGTAACTCGTCCTGGTGGGACCGCATCTGACGGGTCGCCAGACGCGGCCGCCACGGGTGCCGCAACGGCCTCCGGGCGACCCTCCGACTGGCCGCCGCGGCACCACCGAGGGGCGAGAACGAGTCAATTGCCTTGAACGTGCCCACGAGGCATGTGCCACGCGCACACCTTCAGTAACCTTCCGTGAAGGCTCTCCCACTCACCGCCACACGGGAGGGCTTCGGCGTTTCCGCTCGGTCCGGAACGCCGTCCCGTCGTCCGAGCCGTCGTCCAAGCCCTCGCGAAGGAGATCCGAAGTGCCGGGTATCGATCAGGTGTTGGCCCAGGCGATGGGAATACCGGGGGTGCTGGGGGCCGGACTGATCGACTGGACCAGTGGGCTGACGCTCGGGACGGCCGGCCGGGCGCCGCACGGCGACCATGACGCGGCCGCCGCCGACACCGCGGAGGTCGTCCAGGCGGTGGCGCGCAACGCCACCTTCGACACCCCCGGCGCCACCGGCCCCGGCCTGGAGGACCTGATCATCACGGCCGCCGGCTGCTACCACCTGATCCGCTTCGTGCACACCGCCTTCGACAGCCAGACGTATCTGTACCTGTGGCTGGACCGTACGCAGGCGAATCTCGCCGTGGCCCGAATGCGGCTGCGCGACCTGGCGGCGGGGCTGGTCGCGGCCTGACGGCCCGGCGCGGCCAGTTCGCACGAACGGTGAGGGAACGAGCCATGGGCCTGCCCCCGTCTCCCGCGCCCGGCCCGGCCGGGCTGCTCGACCGGTGTGCCGCCGAACGCGTCACCGGCGCGCTGCGCGGCCCGCACGGCTGTGTCTACCTCCTCGACGGCGCGGTCACCTGGGTCGAGGGCGCCGCGGCGCCCGGGATCGAGGTGCGGCTCAGCGCGGCGGGGAGAGTGCCGCCGCAGGGCTGGCGGTACGCCGTCGAAACGGCCGGGCCGCAGCGGCAGGGCGGCCGGTTCCTGGTCAGCGAGGGCTGGCTGAGCCAGGGCGAGCTGGAGATCTGCCATCTCGCCGCCCTGCTCGACGCGGCGTTCTTCGCGCTGCCACTGCCGCCCGAGACCACGTCCTTCACCCCCGGGACCGGGCACTGGCTGGGTGTCGTCCGCCCGATCAGCGCCGGTGACCTGCAGCGGGCGACGGCCCGCCGCCGGGCACTGCTGGACCGGCTGCGCGCCTGGGCGGCGGTCGACACCCAGCCCGTCGTACCGGCCGGCCCCGGCGCTCCGGCGGGTACGACACCGCGGCAGCGGCGGTTGCTCGCACACGCCGACGGCCGGCACACCCCCTGTGAACTCGCCCGCGTCCTGGGCCAGTCGGCGTTCGTGACACTGCTGGACATCCGCCGGCTCGCCGCGGCCGGTCTGGTCCGGATGCCGTCGGCACCCGCCGGACTCCCCCGCCGCCGGCCGGGCGCCCGACCGGCCGGCCAGCCGCCGCCCGGCGCCGGCGGACGCCGTACCCCCACCTGGCAACCACCGGTGCCGGAGCTCCTCGACACCCGGGACCCGGACGTTGCCCTCCTTGTCCGACTGCGTACGGCACTGGAGGAGAACCTGTGACCCCTTGTCCGCGACGACCGTGCACGGCATGAGGCGCGCCCTCGGAAGGCGGGCCACGAAAAGGAGACTGATGACGATCGAACCCCGGATACGGGACGAACTGCTGACGCTGCGCGATCAAGTGCGGCATTTCCAGGGCGGCATGGTCGCGAGCGCGGACGGCATGGTGATCGCCCACGATCTGGCGGACATCGAACCGGACGGACTGGCCGCGCTGACCGCAGCGGCCATCGGGGTCGCCAAGCGGCTCACCGAGGCGACCGGGCAGGGCGCTTTCGAGGAGTCCCTGACCCGCGGCACCGACGGCTACATCGCCGCCTACTCGGCCGGCCGCCGTGCCGTGCTCACCGCCGTGACCGGCCCGGACACCAATGTGGGCCGGCTCCATCTGCAGGCCAGGCGGGCGGCCGAGCGCATCGGGACGCTGGTCGACGCGCCCCCGCGCCGCTGAGCCGGCCCGCCGCACGTCCCCGTAATCCACCGCACACCGCACCCACCTCCACCCCGACGAAAGGTCACCACCCCTCATGGCTCAGATGGAATCCGCCCTCGCCGACGCGATGTCCACCATCGAAGGCGCGATGGGCGTCGCCCTGGTCGACTACACCAGCGGCATGGCGCTCGCCACGCTCGGCGACAACCAGGCCCTGGACCTCAACATCGCCGCGGCCGGCAACACCGATGTCGTCCGCGCCAAGATGCGCACGATGGAGATGCTCGAACTCCAGGGCTCCATCGAGGACATGCTCATCACGCTGACCTCGCAGTACCACATCATCCGGCCGGTCACGGGCAAGAACGGCAGCGGTCTCTTCCTCTACCTGGTGCTGGACCGCAAGCGCGCCAATCTGGCGCTGGCGCGCCACCGCCTGGCCCGGCTGGAGGCCGATCTGGAGGTGTGATCCTCAAGCGCCGAGCCCCCGGGCGGCCTCGTCCAGGAGACGGCGCAGCCGCAGCGCGTCCGGGGCGACGGCCGTGGCCAGGACGCCGGGACCGGCCAGCGGCGCCAGAACGCCCTGGGCGTCACGCCGTTGGTCACTGGACCGCCGGCCCTGGGGCGGCCGGTCACCGGTCGCGCCGAGCAGCCGCACTCCGGTCGGCTCCGCCTCGAACTCGGGTGCCACGAGGAGGAGTTGGCCGACGGCCCGGTGGCCGCCCAGGACCGCCGAGCTGTCCCAGCCGGGGGTGTCGGCCCCGTAGGCGGTCTCCTGGTCGAGCAGGGTGCGTCCGGCGCGCCGGACGGTGAGCCGGCTGCGCAGGGCCCCGGTCGGCTCGCCGCTGCGGCCGAGGACCTGTTCCTCGCGGAGCACGAGCCGGGCGGTGGCGGCCAGTTCGACGGTCGTGGCCATCCGCAGGTCGCTGCCGGCGGCCGAGATCAGCGGCTCGGGCAGCCAGTCCAGCCGGGCGCCCTCGCCCACCGTGAGGCGTACGTCGTAGTGGGCGGGCTCACCGGTCCGGCCGGGCAGCGCGACGGTGGCCGCGGCGGCCGTGACGTGCAGCGCGCTGCCGGCCTCGGCGGTGACGTCGATGGCCAGCCGGTCACCGCCGAGCGGGGCGCTCATGGCACCGACGACACAGACCCGGGCCGGGCCGCCGTGCGCGCGGAGCCGGCGCAGCGCGAACGGGCCGTCGCCGTCCAGGACGGGCAGCCGGGTGGTGCCCCCGCCGTCGGCCCGGGCGACGATGCGGGCGGTGGCGCGCAGGCCGGCCGGGGACGGGGTGCCGGGGCGCGCCGGTGTGGTTTGCGGGGGAAGGGCGAGCGTCATGCCGGGCCCGCGGTCCAGTCCGCCAGCCGGGCCCGGACCCAGTCCGACACCGGCCGCACGCCGTTCTCCGTCTTCAACGCCGTGAAGGCGACCGGGAGTTCGCCGCGCTGGGCCTTGGCGTCGCGGGCCATGCCCGCCAGGTCGACGCCGACGTACGGGGCGAGGTCGGTCTTGTTGATGACGAGCAGGTCGGCGGTGGTGACGCCGGGGCCGCCCTTGCGCGGGATGTCGTCACCGCCCGCGACGTCGATGACGAAGATCTGGAAGTCGACCAGGCCCTTGGAGAAGGTCGCGGTGAGGTTGTCGCCGCCGGACTCGACCAGGATCAGGTCGAGCGGCCCCACGGTGTCTTCGAGGTCCTCGACGGCCTCCAGGTTGGCGGAGATGTCGTCGCGGATCGCGGTGTGCGGGCAGGCGCCGGTCTCCACCGCGGAGATCCGCTCGGCGGGCAGTACCGCCTCGCGGAGCAGGAACTCGGCGTCCTCGCGGGTGTAGATGTCGTTGGTGACCACCGCGAGGGACAGCTCGTCGCGCAGCGCGCGGCACAGCGCGGCGACGGTGGCGGTCTTGCCGGTGCCGACCGGGCCGCCCAGGCCGATGCGCAGCGCCCGCCGGGTCCCGTCGGCACGCTGGGCGGCGACGCTGTAGGTGTGGCGTTCGGGGAAGGTTTCGTGGTGGTCGAGGTGCATGGTCACTCCGGTGGTTCGTACGGCCGCCGGGGGCGGCGCGGGTGCCGGCCTGGGCCGGGCGGGGTCAGGAGGCGAAGAGGCGGACCGGCCAGGCGGCGTGTGCTTCCGCGGTGATGTCGAGCAGCGGGGCGGACGCGGCGGGCAGCGCGTCGACTCCTTCGGCGGCCACCCGTTCCGCGGCCGCGGCGCCCTGTTCGGCGACCCGGTCGACGTCCGCGGCGAGGCGGGCGAGCACCGCGGTGGCGTCGAACGGGTCCAGGCTGAGCAGCCGGACGGCGGCGGTGGCCGGGCCGCTGACGGTCTCGTACGCCACGGCGTACGCGGCGTCCTGCGGCGGCAGTCCGGCGGACCGGGCGGCCAGGCCGAGGACGACGGGCTGGTGGGCGCCGCGCGGACGGGCCGCGGCGAGCGCGTCGAGTGCGGGATCCGGCCAGGTGGCGCGGGCGGCCCGCATCATCTGCCGGCCGAGCCGCCGGGCCACCTGCCGGAGCGCCGGTACGGGTGTGCGGGCGTCGGCGGCGTCGTCCAGCAGGAGCGGGTCGCAGCCGGCCGCGGCCGCCGCGGCGAGTGCGGCGGCGACCAGGCCGGCGGTGTGCAGCCGGCCCCGGCAGAAGCGCTCCAGGGTGGCGGCGTCCTTGATGTGGCCCGCGGCGACGGCCGGTTCGGCGCCGCCCGAGTGGGCGTGCCCGCCGGCGGGGAACCGGCCGTCGGCGAGGACGAGCAGCGCGGCGCGGCTCATCGGTGGTCCGTGGTGGTCATCGGGGTCTTCCTCATGGCGTGCAGAGCGATCGGAGCGTTCAGAAGAGGAAGTAGCGCTGGGCCATGGGGAGTTCGGCGGCCGGACGGGGTTCGACCACCTCGCCGTCGATGGTCACCGTGAAGGTGTCGGGGTCGACATGGACCCGCGGCAGCGCGTCGTTGTTGCGCATGTCCGCCTTGGTGACACCGCGGGTGGAGCGGATCGCCTCGTACGCCTTGGCCAGCGGCAGGCGCCCGGGGAGGCCGTCCTCCAGGGCCTGCGGGGAGACGAAGTTGACCGAGTTGCTGCCGGGGGCCTTGCCGGTGGCGCCGAACATCGGGCGGGGCAGGACCGGCTGCGGGGTGGGGATGGAGGCGTTGGCGTCGCCCATCTGCGCGTACGCGATCTGCCCGCCCTTGATGACCAGTTGGGGCTTGACGCCGAAGAACGCCGGGTCCCACAGGACGAGGTCGGCGAGCTTGCCGTCCTCGACGGAGCCGACGAGGTGGTCGATGCCCTGGGCGAGGGCCGCGTTGATGGTGTACTTCGCGACGTAGCGGCGGGCGCGGTGGTTGTCGGCGCCGCCGTCGCCGGGGAGCGCACCGCGGCGCCGCTTCATCACGTGCGCGGTCTGCCAGGTGCGCAGCACGACCTCGCCGATCCGGCCCATGGCCTGGGCGTCGGAGGCCATGATCGAGATGGCGCCGAGGTCGTGCAGGATGTCCTCGGCGGCGATGGTGGAGGGCCGGATCCGGGACTCCGCGAACGCCAGGTCCTCGGGGACGGCGGGGTTGAGGTGGTGACAGACCATCAGCATGTCGAGGTGTTCCTCGACGGTGTTGACGGTGTGCGGCCGCGTGGGGTTGGTGGACGCGGGCAGCACGTTGGGCTCGGAGACCATGGCGATCATGTCGGGCGCGTGGCCGCCGCCGGCGCCCTCGACGTGGAACGCGTGGAGGGAGCGGCCGGCGATGGCGGCGAGGGTGTCGCCGAGGAAGCCGGCCTCGTTCAGGGTGTCCGTGTGGATCGCGAGCTGGGCGCCGCTCTCCTCGCAGACGGTCAGGCAGGCGTCGATGACGGCGGGGGTGGCGCCCCAGTCCTCGTGGATCTTGAAGCCGAGGATGCCGGCCCGCAGTTGGTCGCGCATCGAGGCGAGGGAGGTGGTGTTGCCCTTGCCGAGCAGTCCGACGTTGACCGGGAAGGAGTCCATCGACTCCAGCAGCCGGGCGATGTGCCAGGCACCGGGCGTGATGGTGGTGGCCTTGCTGCCCTCGGCCGGTCCGGTGCCGCCGCCGATGAGCGTGGTCACGCCGGAGGCGAGCGCCTCGTCCGCCTGCTGGGGGCAGATGAAGTGGACGTGGGTGTCGATGCCGCCGGCGGTGAGGATCTTGCCGTTGCCGGCGATGATCTCGGTCTCGGGGCCGATCACCAGGTCGGGGTGGACGCCGTCCATGGTGTCGGGGTTGCCGGCCTTGCCGAGGGCGGTGATCCGGCCGTCACGGATGCCGACGTCGGCCTTGACGACGCCCCAGTGGTCGAGGACCACGGCGCCGGTGATCACGGTGTCGGGGGCGCCCTCGGCACGGGTGGTGCGGGACTGGCCCATCGACTCGCGGATCACCTTGCCGCCGCCGAAGACCGCCTCGTCGCCGGCCCGGCCGGGTCCGCCGGAGCGGTCCTCGGTGATCTCGATGACCAGGTCGGTGTCCGCGAGCCGGATCCGGTCGCCGACGGTCGGGCCGAAGAGATCGGCGTACGCCTGGCGCGTCAGCTCAGCCATCGAGGGTGCCTCCGGTCTCGCCGCGCAGCCCCGGGACGGTCCGCTTGCCCGCGAGGGGGACCAGCTCGACCTCCGTCGGGATGCCGGGCTCGAAGCGCACGGCGGAGCCGGCCGGGACGTTCAGCCGCTTGCCGTGCGCGTCCGCGCGGTCGAAGTCGAGGCCGGGGTTGGCCTCGGCGAAGTGGTAGTGGGAGCCGACCTGGACGGGGCGGTCGGCGGCGTTGAGGACGGTCATGCGCGTGACGGGGAGGCCTTCGTTGAGGCGTACCGGCTCGTCGGCGTGGAGGATCTGTCCCGGGATCATGGTCTGCGCTCCCGCGGTCAGTTGATGGGTTCGTGAACGGTGACGAGCTTGGTGCCGTCGGGGAAGGTGGCCTCGACCTGGACGTCGTGGATCATCTCGGGCACTCCCTCCATCACCTCGTCGCGGGTGAGGACCTTCCGGCCGGAGGACATCAACTCGGCGACGGTACGGCCGTCCCGGGCGCCTTCGAGGATGTGCACGGTCAGCAGGGCGATCGACTCCGGATGGTTGAGCTTCAACCCTCGGGAACGTCGCTTTTCGGCCACGTCTGCCGCCACATGAATCATCAAACGTTCTTGTTCATGCGGGGTCAGTTGCATACCTTCCACCTCACAGTCTTCCCGTCCGGACACGTTTGCCCAGGTCACGAGCGTGGACGCACTCGTATCGGTAGATGTATCACGCAGTCATTAAAGGGGGAGCAAACCGACTTCCAGCAGTTGGCCATCCAGGACCCCATCGGGGCAGGCTAGTTCGGCCGGATTTCGTCGGCGTTACCACGAATGACGCGGACGTATCGCAGCACATCGCTGGCGCATTCCTTACGCTGACGGGCCACCGCTCACCGGCACAGACGAACCCCCGGAACCACCGATCACCATGATCGCGACATACCGGACGCATTCCGTTCTGCGAACACCCCTGTCCGATATGCGCTCTTGACGATCTCCCAAGTGATCGCAATTCTCATGTGCGCGTCAAAACGCTCCGCACCATCCCCCCACACCTGTATCGGAGCCTTCACTGTGACCCGTTCTGCACGAATACGCCGGGCCGCGCTGGCCACCGGATGCGTCACCGCCCTGGCCGCCACCCTCTTCACCGCGGCCGGCGCCCACGCCGACCCCGCACCGGCCGCCGCCCCGGACATCGACGTCAAGGCCGTCAAGGCCGACCTGGACCAGCTCCAGTCCATCGCCGACGCCAACGGCGGCAACCGCGCCCACGGCAAGCCCGGCCACAAGGCGTCCATCGACTTCATCAAGGGCAAGCTGGACCAGGCCGGATTCAAGACCCAGGTCCAGGAGTTCGACAACAACGGCGCCACCGGCTACAACCTCGTCGCCGACTGGCCGGGCGGCGACGAGAGCAAGACCGTCATGGCCGGCGCCCACGTGGACTCGGTCGACGCCGGTCCCGGCATCAACGACAACGGTTCCGGCTCGGCCGGCATCCTCGAAGTCGCGCTCGCGGTCGCCAAGTCCGAGCTCAAGCCCGCCAAGCACCTCCGGTTCGCCTGGTTCGGCGACGAGGAGGACGGCATGGTCGGCTCGCAGTCCTACGTCCAGAAGCTCGGCGCCGACACGAAGAAGATCGACGCGTACCTGAACTTCGACATGATCGGGTCGCCGAACCCGGGCTACTTCGTCTACGACGACGACGCGCGCCTGGAGAAGGTCTTCAAGGACTGGTTCGCCGCCAAGAACATCGCCACCGAGAAGGAGACCGAGGGCGACGGGCGCTCGGACCACGCCTCCTTCAAGGACGCCGGCGTCGCGGTCGGCGGCCTCTTCTCGGGCGCGGACTACAAGAAGACCGAGGAGCAGGCGAAGAACTGGGGCGGCGAGGCGGGCAAGGCTTTCGACGCCTGCTACCACCAGTCCTGCGACACCTCGAAGAACATCGACGAGAAGGCGCTGGACACCAACACGGACGCCATCGCCGCGGCGATCTGGCAGCTCAGCTCCTGAGCCCTCCGCCCCCTCTTCCGGTCAGCCCGCGCTGACCGTCATCTCTCGCGACCCGGTCGCCGGTCCCCGGCGGCCGGGTCGCGGTGTTCCGCGGCGATGCCGAAGCGTCGCCGTTCGCCCGGAGCGGACGACAGCGGCCGCACGGCGGAGACCGTGCTGATCACCTGCTCGTCCTCCGCGCCCTCCTCCCGCCGTCCCAGCTCTTCGAGCAGCTGCAGGTCAGCGGCGGAAACGAGCGCCACGAGCGGTTTGCCGTGGCGGGTGACCACCACCCGCTCACCGCCGTAGACGACGCGGTTGATCAGATCCGCCAGCTCGGCCCGGGCTTGCGTCACCGGAATTTCGTAGGCCATGCTGCCATTCTAACGGGATGTACATCCTGTACATTTTCTACAGAGAAGAGGAGCGGACATGCTGCGACCGACCGCCCGCTACGTCCTGCCGGAGTTCACCGAGCGCACCGCGCAGGGGACGCAGACGATGGACCCGTACTCGAAGCTGCTCAGCGAGCGGATCATCTTCCTGGGGACCCCGATCGACGACACCGCCGCCAACGACGTCATGGCGCAGCTGATCCACCTCGAACACGCCGCGCCGGAGCGGGACATCTCGCTCTACATCAACTCCCCCGGCGGCTCGGTCACCGCGATGACCGCGATCTACGACACGATGCGCTTCGTGTCCTGCGACGTGGAGACCGTCTGCCTGGGACAGGCCGCGTCCGCCGCCGCGGTGCTGCTGGCCGCCGGCGCCCCCGGCAAGCGGCTGGCGCTCCCGGGCGCCCGGGTGCTGATCCACCAGCCGTCGGTGAGCGAACCGTTCGAGGGCCAGGCCACCGACCTCTACCTCCAGGCCCAGGAGCTGCTGCGCAGCCGCGCCATGCTGGAGGAGATGCTGGCGCTGCACACCGGCCAGCCGCGCGAGCGGATCGCCGCGGACATCGAGCGCGACAAGATCTTCGACGCCCCCGCGGCGCAGGAGTACGGCCTGATCGACGGGCTCACCCGCAACCGCAAGCAGTCGGCCGGCCGGCCGTCGGTCGCGCGGTGAGCCGGATGTGGCCGCCGGAGACCCCGCCGCTGCCCGCCCTCACCCGCGCCGAGGGGCAGCTGATCGACTGCTATCTGGAGGCGCTCGACCTGCTGGGCCGGATCAACCCGGCCCGCGGCGACGGCACCTACCGGGCGCTGCGCGCCGCCCAGGCCCTGGTGGGCAAGGCCGCCGAACTGCGGGACGCGCTGACGCTGATGCACAGCCGCGGTGAGCACGAGCTGCACGGCGAGACGCTGGCCCGGGCGCTGCGGGTGCTGGACGGGGAACGCCGGGCCGGATACGTGACGGTGCCGCCGGCCCGGGAACCCTGACCCGACACGCGCTCGCGCTGCCCGGACGGCGTAGCGTCCGGGCATGCGGTAAGGGGTGGACGAATTGCGCCGGGCACCGAAATTACTGCGGTCGCCGATGTTTCGCCCCAGGTCCGGGGGGTGCCGCAGACGGCACCCCGGCCCGCGACAAGGCAAATCCCACCATTCGGCGCAATTGTGGCGCATGTCACATACGGCATTTTCAACTCGGAATTCCGGTGGCAGGTGCGTGAGGATCCCTTCGACGACAAGACCCCGCCACAGCGACGGGGCGGTCCGGCCGGGCGCCCAATCCCGCCGCCGTGCCGGATGTCCGGTCGATGCGTGTGGATCGGCGGGAGCGGAGGACCCGAGCAGTACGGGGTCCGGGGCCCGCGCGGCCCGACGGACTCCTTGGGGTGAAGCCGTGGAAGCGGCCGGGCATCTTCGCCTGCCCGAACCCGACAGGTCTTCCTTCGCAGGCGGCTGACGAAGGGTTTGCGCATGACCGTGCGCACGCATACGCCTCATCTGCTGGCCCGCGCCGGCACGGTGTCCGCACTGGCACTGGCCACGCTCGGCGGGACCACGCTCGCACCGGGAACCACCGCCGACGCCGAGGCCGCGACCGTCTCCGCCCATGCGCTGCGGATCGCGGCCTCCAAGCGGGGCTCGCCCTACCAGTACGGGGCCATGGGGCCGTACCGCTTCGACTGTTCGGGCCTGACGCTGTACTCGTTCAAGCGCGCCGGCCGCGACCTGCCGCGGACCGCCGCCCAGCAGTACGGCCACACCCGGCACATCCCGGCCTCCGCCCGGAAACGCGGGGACCTGGTGTTCTTCCGTTCGGGCCACGGCATCTACCACGTCGGCATCTACGCCGGGCAGGGCCGGATGTGGCATGCGCCCAAGGCCGGCAGCGTGGTGCGGCTGGAGAAGATCTGGTCCCGCGCGGTCTCGTACGGAAGGGTGCGCTGAGCTGCGGCGACGCCGGCCGGCCAGTCAATTGTCAGTGCCGGCCGGTAACTTGACCGGGTGAGTTCGCAACTGAGCAAGGTGCTGACGGCCGCCGCGCAGGGGAGCTTCCCGCCCGCGGACGGTGCGGTGACGGTGCTGCCCCAGCCCTCCCCGCGGGACGTGGGCGTGGTGTCGTTCACCTGCCACGCCGTGGTGTTCGCGGACGTGGATCCGTCCTGGGTGCGCGACCGGATGGCTCCCGGCGATCTCGCCGGACCGCTCAGCCCGCCGTTCCTGACCGCGCTCGGCGAACGGACCGGCCGCGAGGCCAACAACATCGACCTGGCCACGGTCGCGGCGGCGCTGCCCGGGCCGCCGCCGCTGGACCTGGTGGAGACGACGGACCGCAGCCATCCGCGCATCGTCCGGGCGCTGCGCCACCGCGACGAGGTGCGGGCCTGGACGACCGGGGACGGCGGGACGCTGGTCATCGGCCGCGGTGTGGCCGGGCGCTGGGAGCTGGCGGTGGAGGTCGACGGCGCCGCCCAGGGCCGCGGCCTCGGCCGCCGGCTGGCGCACGCCGCCCGCCATCTCATACCGGCCGGCGAACGGCTCTGGGCCCAGGTCGCCCCCGGCAACGCCCGCAGCGTCCGCGCGGTGCTGGCCGCGGGGTTCGTCCCGGTGGGCGCGGAGGTGCTGATGGTGCCGGTCGGCGGGCGCGGCTGAGCCGTACCGCCGCAGGGGCGGCCCGGCCCGGACGGGGGCACGGAGCACGTCCCGCCGGGCGCCACGGAGGCGGTCGCGCGGGGAGCGGTCGATCTGGCGCCGACCCACGAGTACGTGCCGGGGGGAGGCCGTGCCGGAGGGAAGCCATGCCGCCGCGGACGGCGTGGTGCCGGAGCCGCTGCTCACCGAGGAGCTCGTGCTCGTAGCGGCCGCAGGGGCGAGCGGGGCGGTGTGGTGCCTTCAGCCGGCCCTCCTCCACGCCGTGACGGCCGCACACCGAGCGAGCCGCACACGAGCACGTCGCACGCCGAGCACGTCGCACACCGAGCGAGTCGCGCGCAGTCAGCCGGCCGCGACCCGCCAGGGCAGGCTGATCCAGACGGTCTTGCCGCCGGTGTCGGTGGGGACGACGGAGAGCCGGCCGCCGGCCTCCGCGGCGAGGAAGCGGATGATGACCAGCCCCCGGCCGTTGTCCTGCTGGACCGCGGCGGGCAGCCGGCGCGGGCGGCGGGGATGACTGTCGGTGACCCCGACACGCAGTACCTCGTCGCGGTGCAGACGCAGTTCGAGGGTGAAGGTCGGGGACTGGCCGAAGGTGTGCTGGACGGCGTTGGTGGCGAGTTCGGAGACGATCAGGCGGACCGCGTCGGCGGTGGCGGAACCGGCGGGCAGGCCCCATTCGGTGACCACGGCGAGGGCGTGTCTGCGGGCGAGGCGGACCGATTCCGGGGCGCTCGGCAGGGTGAGTGAGGATTCCTGGTGGTCTGCCATCGCGACGCCGTCCCTTTCCCACCGAGGCCGGCTCCGGTCCGCTGACCGGGGAGCCGGTGTGCCGCTCGGGTCAACGATTCGGCCTCGGACTTCTGCTGGAGCGCCAGAGTGCCACCCGTGCCCCCGGTGTGGTGCTCGATCCGCCAACTTATGCAGACTTCTGTCGCTCGATGCGGTGAACTCTGCGACGGGAGACCGGATGCGGGACGCCGTTCCGGTCACCCAGGGTCACCGGAGGTCAGATCATCGGCGGTGCGGTGGCGACGATCGTGTCCACCGCCCGGTCGAGCTGATCGCCCGTCAGATCCGCGCGGGCGGTGAGCCGCAGCCGGGAGATCCCGTCCGGTACGGACGGCGGCCGGAAGCAGCCGACCGCGAGACCGGCCGTACGGCAGTCGGCGGCCCAGCGGACCGCGGCCTCCGGCGACGGAGCGCGGACGGAGACCACCGCGGCGTCCGGCCGTACGGCCGTCAGTCCGGCCGCGGTGAGCCGGCGGTGCAGTTCACGGGCGACCTCGCCGGCCCGGGCGGCGCGCTCGGGTTCGCGGCCGATCAGCCGCAGTGCGGCCAGCGCGCCGCCGGCCGCGGCCGGGGCCAGCCCGGTGTCGAAGATGAACGTCCGGGCGGTGTTGACCAGGTGCTCGATGACCCGGGCCGGGCCGAGCACCGCGCCACCCTGGGAGCCGAGCGACTTGGAGAGCGTCACGGTGGCCACCACGTCGCCGTCGCCGGCCAGTCCGGCCGCCGCGAGCGCGCCCCGGCCTCCGTCGCCGAGGACCCCCAGGCCGTGGGCGTCGTCGACGAGCAGCGCGGCGCCGTGCGCGCGGCAGGCGGCGGCCAGTGCGGGCAGCGGCGCGGCGTCGCCGTCGACCGAGAACACCGAGTCGGTGACCACCAGCGCCCGCCCCGCGTGGCCGGCCAGGGCGCCGCGTACGGCGTCGGGGTCGGCGTGCGGCGCGACCTCGGTGCGGGCCTTGGCGAGCCGGCAGCCGTCGATGAGCGAGGCGTGGTTGCCCGCGTCGGAGACGACCAGGGTGCCGGGTGCGGTCAGTGCGGTGACCGCGGCGAGATTCGCGGCATATCCGGACGACAGCACCAGAGCCGCCTCGAAGCCGCAGAACGCGGCGAGTTCCGCCTCCAGCCGGGCGTGGAGTTCGGTGCTGCCGGAGACCAGCCGGGAGCCGGTGGCGCCGGCGCCCCAGAGCCGCGCGGCCTCGGCCGCGGCGTGGGTGACCTCCGGGTGCCGGGAGAGTCCGAGATAGTCGTTTCCGGCCAGGTCGAGCAGCGGGGAGTCGGCGGGGCGGGGGCGCAGCGCGCGGACCAGGCCGGCGCGTTGGCGCTCGGCGCGGGCGGTGTCGAGCCAGTCGAAGGCCGCGCCGGGCGCCGGTCCGGCGGCGGGCGGGGGCGCGGTGTCGCGCGGCAGCGGCGGGGCGGAGTCCTGCGGCATCGGCGTCCTTCGTCGAGGGCTCGATTGTGGGCTGTCGATAGACGTTAGCGGTCGTTCCGCACGGCCACGGTGTGGCGATACACACACCCCGATCGGCGCGCGTTGTGGGAATCCTCCTTGGCCGGGGGCGGGGGCGTAGGCCAGGATCATCGCCATGGACCTGCTGAACACACTGGTGGACAAGGGACTGCGGCGCGAGTTGCCGACCCGTGAAGAGGCGCTGGCCGTGCTGGCGACTTCCGATGACGAACTGCTCGACGTCGTGGCCGCGGCCGGAAAGGTGCGCCGCCAGTGGTTCGGGCGGCGGGTCAAGCTCAACTACCTCGTCAACCTCAAGTCGGGCCTGTGCCCCGAGGACTGCTCGTACTGCTCGCAGCGGCTGGGGTCGAAGGCCGAGATCCTCAAGTACACCTGGCTGAAGCCCGACGACGCCTCCAAGGCGGCCGCCGCCGGGGTGGCCGGCGGTGCCAAGCGCGTGTGCCTGGTGGCCAGCGGCCGCGGACCGACGGACAAGGACGTGGACCGGGTCTCGGAGACCATCTCCGCCATCAAGGAGCAGAACGAGGGCGTGGAGGTGTGCGCCTGCCTGGGGCTGCTCTCCGACGGCCAGGCCGAGCGGCTGCGCGCGGCGGGCGCCGATGCCTACAACCACAACCTCAACACCTCGGAAGCCACCTACGGCGACATCTGCACCACGCATGACTTCTCCGACCGGGTCGACACCGTCCAGCAGGCCCAGGCCGCGGGCATGTCGGCCTGTTCCGGGCTGATCGCCGGTATGGGCGAGTCCGACGCCGACCTCGTCGACGTGGTGTTCGCGCTGCGCGAGCTGGACCCGGACTCGGTGCCGGTCAACTTCCTGATCCCGTTCGAGGGCACCCCGCTCGCCAAGGAGTGGAACCTCACCCCGCAGCGTGCGCTGCGCATCCTGGCGATGGTGCGGTTCGTCTGCCCGGACATCGAGGTGCGGCTGGCCGGCGGCCGCGAGGTGCATCTGCGCAGTCTGCAGCCGCTGGCCCTGCACCTGGTCAACTCCATCTTCCTGGGCGACTACCTGACCAGTGAGGGCCAGGCCGGCAAGGACGACCTGGCGATGATCGCGGACGCCGGCTTCGAGGTGGAGGGCACCGACACCACGACGCTGCCCGAGCACCGCCGGCCGTGCGGCGAGCAGGCGGCCGGGACCCCGGGGACGGACGCCGAGGCGCCCGCCGGCACCGTTCCCGCCCCGTCCGACGAGACCCGCCGCGATCTGGTCTCGGTGCGTCGTCGCGGCGCCGGTACCGACCTGCCGCCCAATGCCTGAGCCGCTCGGCCCCCGCGAACTGCTCGCCCTGGACCGGCAGCACGTCTGGCACCCGTACGGGCCGATGCCCGGCACCGCCGCGCCGCTGCTGGTCGAGTCGGCCTCCGGCGTCCGGCTGCGGCTGGCCGAACCGGCCGAGGGCCGGGACGAGTTGGTGGACGGGATGTCCTCCTGGTGGTCGGCGGTGCACGGCTACAACCACCCGGTGCTCAACGACGCCGCCCGCGGCCAGTTGGAGCGGATGAGCCATGTGATGTTCGGCGGGCTCACCCACGAGCCCGCGGTGCGGCTGGTCAAGCGGCTGGTCGACATCACCCCGGAGCCGCTGCAGCACGTCTTCCTCGCCGACTCCGGTTCGGTGTCGGTCGAGGTCGCCGTGAAGATGTGCCTGCAGTACTGGCGTTCGCTGGGCAGGCCCCGCAAACAGCGGCTGCTGACCTGGCGGGGCGGCTACCACGGCGACACCTGGCAGCCGATGTCGGTGTGCGATCCGGACGGCGGGATGCACGAGCTGTGGCAGGGGGTGCTGCCGCGGCAGATCTTCGCGGACGCCCCGCCGCCCGGCTTCGACGCCCCGGCCGACCCGGCGTACGCGGAGCATCTGCGCGAGCTGATCGGCCGGCACGCCGACGAGCTGGCGGCGGTGATCGTGGAGCCGGTGGTGCAGGGTGCGGGCGGGATGTCGTTCCACTCCCCCGCGTACCTGCGGGTGCTGCGGGAGGCCTGCGACGCGCACGACGTGCTGCTCGTGTTCGACGAGATCGCCACCGGCTTCGGCCGTACCGGTGCGCTCTTCGCCGCCGGGCACGCGGGGGTGGCGCCCGATGTGATGTGCCTCGGCAAGGCGCTGACCGGCGGTTATCTGACGCTGGGCGCGACGCTGTGCACCACGGCGGTGGCGGACGGGATCTCCCGCGGCGAGCTGCCGGTGCTGGCGCACGGCCCGACGTTCATGGGCAATCCGCTGGCCACCGCGGTGGCCGACGCGTCGATCGAGCTGCTGCTGTCGCAGGACTGGGCGCAGGAGGTCAAGCGCATCGAGGCCGGGCTGCGGGCCGGACTGGCGCCGGCCGCTGAGCTCCCCGGGGTGCGGGACGTCCGGGTGCTCGGCGCGATCGGCGTGGTGCAGCTCGACCGTCCGGTGGACATGGCGGCCGCGACCCGGGCGGCCGTGCGTGCGGGCGTCTGGCTGCGGCCGTTCCGGGATCTGATCTACACGATGCCGCCGTACATCACCGGTGATGCCGAGGTGGCGCGGATCTGCGCCGCGGTGTGCGCCGCGGCACGCGAGGGCTGAAGGCCGCGGGCCGTGGCCTGCGGCCGATGAGGAGGGACGAAGAGATGTCGGTGCTGTTCGTGACGGGCACGGGCACGGAGATCGGCAAGACGGTGACCACGGCCGCGATCGCGGCGGCCGCGCTCGCCCAAGGCCGTTCGGTGGCGGTGCTCAAGCCGGCCCAGACCGGGGTCACCGCGGACGAGACGGGCGATGCGGCGGAGGTCGAGCGGCTGGCCGGCCCGGTCACCGCCGTGGAACTCGCCCGCTATCCCGACCCGTTGGCGCCCGCGACGGCCGCCCAGCGGGCCGGTCTGCCGCCGGTGGGACCGCAGGAGATCGCCGAGGCCGCCGCCAAACTGGCCGCCTCGCACGACCTGGTGCTGGTCGAGGGTGCGGGCGGGCTGCTCGTACGGCTGGACGCGGAGGGCCACACCCTCGCCGACGCGGCCCGGCTGGCGGACGCCCCGGTGCTGGTGGTCGTCCAGGCCGGGCTGGGCACCCTCAACTCCACCGCGCTGACCGCGCTGGCGCTGCGCCACTACGGTCTCGCCTCCCCCGGCATCGTCGTCGGCAGTTGGCCGGCCGACCCCGATCTGGCCTGCCGCTGCAATCTGACGGACCTTCCGGAGGCGGCCGGGGCGCCGCTGCTGGGCGTGATCCCGGAAGGCTCCGGCGCACTGCCGCCGAGCGCCTTCCGGGCCGCAGCCCCGACGTGGCTGGCCCCGGCGCTCGGCGGCAGCAAGGCGCTTTAGATCACCGCGACGGTCGCCGTGTTCGCGTAGCTGAAGCCTTCCTCGTCGAAGTAGAAGACGCTGAGCTTCACCTTGTCGCCCTTGGCGAAGTGCGAGCCGACGGCCGGGCGCAGGGTGACCTGCGCCGTGTGGTCGGCGTAGTCGCAGACGAGCTTGGCGTTCTTGATGGTGCCGGCGGCGATCGACTCCTCGTGGCCGGTGGTGTTGAGCTTGGTGGCGTTGGCGACCAGCTGGTGGTTCATGCCCTCGTCACAGGAGTACGTGACCTTCGCCTGCAGGCCCGGCTCGTGGAACGTGACCTTGTTGATGGTCAGCAGGTTGGCCTTGGCCGCCGCGGACGGGGCGGCGGCCAGTGCGCCGGCGCCCAGCATGAGCGTGGCGGCGGCGGTACCGGCGAGACGGCGCCGGAGACGGGTGGACGTGGTCGACGTCATCGACTTCATCGTGTTCCTTCCCCCTGGTGCGGTCACCTTGGTCGGGCATGGCGGAGGATTTCCGCATGCGCGGTGACTGCGACAGTTGTTCGGTTTGACGGCCGATCATACGGGATCTTCCCGGCGGAAATCGGCGAAACGTCGAACCGTCGACCCGGCTCACCGGCACACTGCGGGGATGGTGGATTTCGCGTACGCGGACCGGAGCCTCGCCGAGTGGTACGACCTCCTCAACCCCTGGGGGCCGGGCGACGACTTCTACCTGGACCTGGTCATGTCCGCGGCCTCTGTCCTGGACGTCGGCTGCGGTACGGGCACCCTGCTGCACCGCGCCCGGGCGCGCGGCCACCGGGGACGGCTGTGCGGACTCGATCCGGCGGACGGGATGCTGGAGCGCGCACGCCGGCGCACCGACATCGCCTGGCTCGCGGGCGACGCGCTGTCACTGGCCGGGGAGAACCGCCCCGGCCCGGTCTTCGACCTGGTGGTGATGACCGGGCACGCCTTCCAAGTCCTCGTCGACGACGCCGAGTTGAGGGGTTCGCTGGCCGCGGTCCGGGCGGCGCTGGCGGACGGCGGCCGGTTCGCCTTCGAGACCCGCAATCCGTTCGTACGGCCCTGGGAGCGGTGGACGCCGGACCGGGCGGTCGAGGTGACCGACGCGGCCGGGGTCACGGTACGGGTCGCGCACCGGGTCGACCTGCCGGTGCGCGGGGACGTGGTCCGCTTCTCGGAGACCTTCAGCGGCCCGGACGGCGCCCGGCCGCGGGTGAGCCGGAGCGCCCTGCGGTTCCTCGACAACCGGACGCTGGGCGAACACCTGGCCGGGGCGGGGCTGACCGTCGAGGAGCAGTACGGCGACTGGGACCGCAGTCCGCTCACCGCGGACGCCCCGGAGATCATCACCATCTGCCGGGCCGCGTCGGCCGGGACTCGGCGCGCCCTCGGCTGGGGAGACTGACAGCAGCAGCGGGCATCGGGCAGCACGGGAAAAGGGGTCGTCATGAGGCAGCGCAGGAGAGTTCCGCCCGGCACCGTCCACCACCCGGTCTTCGCCCGCTTCTACGCGACCTGCTGCGGGCCGGCCGCGGATGCGCGGGCGGGGGTGGCGCGGCTCCGCAGGGAGCTGCTGGCCGGGGCCACCGGCCGGGTCATCGAGGTCGGCGCGGGCACCGGGCTGAACTTCGCGCACTACCCGGGCACGGTCTCGGAGGTGGTGGCGATCGAGCCGGAGCCGACGCTGCGCCAGGTGGCGCGGGCCGCAGCGGCCCGGGCGGAGGTGCCGGTGGATCTGGTGCCGGGGGTCGCGGAGGCGCTGCCGGTGAAGAGCGAGGCGTTCGACACGGCGGTGGCGTCGCTGGTGCTGTGTTCGGTACACGAGACCCGGCGGGCGCTGGCGGAGCTGCGGCGGGTGCTGCGGCCCGGCGGGGAACTGCGGTTCTTCGAGCACGGGCGGGCCGCGGGGCGCGGTCTGGCGGCGGTGCAGTGGTCGCTGGACCACACGGTGTGGCCACTGCTGATGGGCGGCTGCCACACCGGCCGGGACCCGCTGGGCGAGATCCGGGCGGCCGGTTTCGAGGTGGTGCGGGTGCGGCGGCTGAAGGTCCCGGAGCGCGGTCCGACCCTGCCGACCTCCCCGGCCGTGCTGGGCCTGGCACGGCGGCCGGCCGACTGACCACGCGGGCCGGCCGGGCCGCCGGGGATCACCGGGACCGCGGCCGACCGCCGGTGGTCACAGGATCCAGGTGCGCAGTTCGTCCGCGATGGCATGGACGTCCGCGGTGCCGTCCTTGATGAGCCGGGCGAGGTCGCGGACCCGCTCCGGCGAGGTGGCGATCTTCAGTCCGCCGGCGACCAGGTAGCCGTAGGCGACGGCGGTCGCGAACATCGCGTTCGAGCGCTCCAACGCGGGTACCTGGAGCAGGAGTTGGAGGAGTGCGGCGGCACGGTCCGGCGGGTCGGGGTAGACCGGGACGCCGAATATCTCGGCGTCGTGGCGGCTGACCGCGGCCACCAGCGCACCCCAGTCGGTGACCTGGGGATCCCCGGGGGTGTGCTGTTCGGCGATCAGGAGGAGCCAGGCGAGGTCGATGCGGAGCGTCACGTCGTGCCCGGCAGACCCTCGCGGTCGGCAGGCGCGGCCGGTCCGGGCGCGCCGCCCGTGTCCCGGCCGAATTCCTCGGCGAAGACCCGCTCGTACTGCTTCATGAAGTCGGAGGCGGCCTCGACGAAGGTCTGGCCGACCTCGCCGGCGTCGCGCAGGACGAGCTCCTCGATATAGCGGTTCATGCTCACTCCCCGCTGCAGGGCACGCTCCCGCGCCGCTTCGGCGGTGGCCTCGTCCACGCGGACGTTCAGCTGTGTCTTCGCCACTCCTTCACGCTAGCGCGGTGGCGCTAGCACCGGCAAGCGCCGCCGGTCGCCCGGGCCCGCGGTCCGCGTGCCGCTGCCGGGGGTGCCGGGGCGGATGGCGCACGATGTGATCCGTTGTGCGACCGGACCGCCCTCGACCGCTCGGCCGTCAGGAGGACCACCGCCGTGTCCGTGCCCGCTGCCGTCCCTCATCTGAAGCGCAGCCTGCGGCGCTTCGACATCATGGCGATCGGCGTCGCCGCGGTGGTCTCCTTCGACGTGATCGGGCAGATCGCCGCCGGCGGCGGCCAGGCGGTCACCTGGATCGGGGTGATCGTGGTGGGGTTCCTGCTGCCGTACACGCTGGTCTTCGCCGAGACCGGCGCCGCGTTCCCGCAGGAGGGCGGCCCGTACGTGTGGGTGGAGGTGGCGTTCGGCCGGCTGCCGGCGGTGCTCACCACGATGTTCTACTGGGTGACCAACCCGGTCTGGCTCGGCGGTTCGCTGGTGGTCCTGGCCGCCCAGGCCTGGGACGGTTTCGTCTTCCCGCTCGGCACGGGCACCGTGGCCGACTACGCCTTCAAGCTGGTCTTCATCTGGATCGCGATCCTCACCGCGGTGATCTCGCTGCGCCGCGGCAAGTGGATCACCACGGCCGGTGCCGGCGCCAAGGTCCTGGCACTGGCCTTCTTCACCGCGACGGCGGTGGCGTACGGCCTCCAGCACGGTTTCCGCGGTCTGGAGGTGGCCGGTTTCGCGCCGACGGCGGCCGGTTTCCTGGCGCTGGTCCCGGTGCTGCTGTTCGCGTTCGTCGGGTTCGAGGCGCCGAACGCGGCCGGGGACGAGATGCTCGACCCGCGGCGCGACGTACCGGTCGCGATCGGGGTGTCCGCCTCCGTCGCCACCTGCTGCTATCTGCTGCCGGTGCTGGCCATCCTGTCCGCCGCCCCGGCCGGCCGGGTCACCGGCGTCAGCGGCTTCATGGAGGCGGCCCGGCTGGTCTTCGGGATCTACGGGAGCTGGCGCGGGCCGCTGCTGTCGTGCGTCGCCGTGCTGTTCGCGCTGTCGCTGCTGACACAGGGCAGCGCCTGGATGATCGTCGCGGACCGGATGCAGGCGATGGCCGCCGCCGACGGCGGGTTCTTCACCCGGGCGCTGGGCGCCTTCCACCCGCGGCTGGGCACCCCGGTCCGGATGAACCTGCTGTCCGGCGTCACCGCCACCGTCTTCATGGCGGCGTCGATGAACCTGGCGAACGGCGACGCCTCGGCGATCTTCGGGGTGGTGCTGACCGTCGCCATCACCACCCTGCTGCTGTCGTACATCGCCGTGGTCCCCGCCCTGCTGGCGCTCCGGCTGCACCACCGCGCGGCCCCCCGCCCGTACCGAGTCCCGTTCGGCACCCGGGGTTTCACGGTCGCCACCCTGCTCGTCTACGCCTGGATCCTGCTCGGCTGCTGGGTGGCGCTGTTCCCCGGCACGCTGGAGCAGCTCGTCGGCCTCCGCTACGACTTCCGGGCCACCTGGGGCGTCTCCCGGCTCGCCTTCGAGGCGTTCACCCTCGGTACGGTCGCGGTGCTGCTGGCGGTCGCGGCGGCCGGGTATCTGGTGCAGCGGTGGCGGGCCCCGTCGGAGGACAGCCGGACGCCCTGACGTGAACGGGCCGTGCTTGCATAGGGGTTGACCGGTCGCGACCAGCACCGGTCACCGCATCCACCAGGGGGTTCCATGCCACGACCGTTCCGCTTCGGTGTCAACATGCTCACGCTGGAGGCCGGGGATTCCTGGCGGCGGAAGTGCCGCCGGGCCGAGGAGCTGGGTTATGACGTCCTGCTCGTACCGGACCACCTCGGGATGCCGGCGCCGTTCCCCGCGCTGATCGCGGCGGCGGAGGCGACCGAACGGCCGCGGGTGGGCACCTTCGTGCTCAACGCGGGGTTCTGGAACCCGGCGCTGCTGGCCCGCGAGGTGGCGACCACCGACGCACTCACCGGCGGACGGCTGGAGCTCGGCCTGGGCACCGGATACGTCCGCGCCGAGCACGAGACCGCCGGACTGCCGTGGGGCTCGCCCCGCGAACGGGTGGACCATCTGGTGCGCACCGTCGAGGAGTTGGACCGGCTGCTGGGCGGCCCGGACCACGTGCCGCAGCCGGCGCAGCGGCCCCGGCCGCCGCTGCTGATCGGCGGCAACGGGCCCCGGATGCTGCGGCTGGCCGCCGAACACGCCGAGATCGCGGCGTTCACCGGCGGCCGCCAGGCACCGGGCCGGCCGGAGGGCACCCTGGAGCTGATGCCCGCGGACGAACTGGCGGCGTCCGTGGCCCGCTACGAGGGGTACGCGGCCGGCCGCCCGGAGCCGGCCGAGCGCAACATCCTCATCCAGCAGGTGCGGAACACCCGCGACCGGCGGGCGGTCGCCCGGGAGATCGCGGACCGCGAGGTCGGGCTGGACGAGGAGCAGGCGCTGGAGGTGCCGACGCTGCTGATCGGCACCCCGCGGCAGATGGCCGAGCAGCTGCGGGAGCACCGCGAGCGGTTCGGTTTCTCGTACCTCACCGTCCTCGACTCCGCGCTGGAGGAGTTCGCTCCGGTGCTGGAGGAATTGCGGGGCAGCTGACCGCCCCGAGGCACGGAAAGGGGTGGCGGGCCGGGGGCCGCGGGTGCTTGGCTCGTCGCCATGAGCGATATGGACATCCGGCCGGCCGTCGCCTCCGACGCCGGGGCGGTGCTCGGCTTCTGGGAGGCGGCCGCCGAGGGCACGAGCATCAGCGACGACGTGGACGGGGTGCGGCGCCTCATCGAGCGGGACCCGGAAGCGCTGATCCTGGCCGAGTCGGGCGGGACGCTGGTCGGCACGGTGATCGCCGGCTGGGACGGCTGGCGGGCGTCGCTGTACCGGCTCGCCGTACATCCCTCCCACCGCCGGCGGGGCGTCTCGAAGGCGCTGCTCGCCGCGGCCGAGGAGCGCTTCGTGAAGCTGGGCGGACGGCGCGGGGACGCCATGGTGCTGGAGGCGAACGAGCGGGCCCACCACGCCTGGGCGGCGGCGGGCTACCGCCGCGAGGAGCAGTGGCGGCGCTGGACGAAGCCGCTGGTCTGAGCGCCGCCGGCGCCGGAATCCGTCACCACCGAGCCCGCCCCGGGATACTTGGGGCGGGCTCTCCCACACCCTTCACTTTGCCGATCCTTTACCATGGTCTTTCCCGGTCACGAGCGAAAGGTGTGTGAGCGTCCAGCCATGGGCGACCCTCCCAGTTGTCGGACATTCCCGCGACGATGCGCGAACCTCCCCGTCGTGTTCCAGCATGGGACGGAGGTGACCCGATGACCGACCTGCTCCTGCTGGGCGTGGCGCTCCTCCTGACCCTCGCCTGTGGTGTATTCGTCGCGGCCGAGTTCTCGCTGACGACCGTCGAGCGCAGCGACCTCGTACGCGCCGCCGAGCGCGGCGAGCGCGGCGCGGACAGCGCGCTGAAGGCGGTCCGCGGCCTGACCTTCCAGCTCTCCGGTGCCCAGCTCGGCATCACCGTCACCGGCCTGGTCATCGGCATGCTGTCCAAACCGGCCATCGCCACCCTGCTGGCGGGGCCGCTGGGCGCCGTGGGGCTCTCGCGCGGGGTCGCGGAGTCGGTGGCGCTGGTCCTCGGCACGGCGGTCTCCACGGTCGTCCTGATGGTGGTCGGCGAGCTGGTCCCCAAGAACTGGGCGATCTCCCACCCGCTGGCCATCGCCAAGCGGGTCGCCACCGCCCAGCGCGGGTTCAGCGCCGCCTTCAGACCGTTCATCCGGCACCTGAACAACACCGCCAACCGCACCGTCCGCCGGATGGGCCTGGACCCCGCCGAGGAGCTGGCCTCGGCCCGCGGCCCGCAGGAGCTGGTCGCGCTGGCGCGGCACTCCGCCAAGGAGGGCGCACTGGAGGCGGACACCGCCGAGCTGTTCGTCCGGACCCTCAACCTCGCCGACCTCACCGCGGAGAACGTCATGACCCCGCGGGTCCAGGTGATCGCCCTGGAGGTGCAGTCCACCGCCGAGGACGTCGCCAATGCGACCCGGGCGACCGGACTGTCCCGCTTCCCGGTCTACCGCGGCAACCTGGACAGCGTCGCCGGCGTGGTGCACATCAAGGACGTGCTGACCGTCCCGGCCGAGCGCCGGCTCCGCCACCCGGTCTCCGACCTGCTGCGCGAGCCGCTGCTGGTGCCGGCCACGCTGACCGTGGACCGGCTGCTGGACCGGCTCTCCGGCCGGCGCACGATGGCCGTGGTCATCGACGAGTACGGCGGCACGGCCGGCGTCGTGACGCTGGAGGACATCGTCGAGGAGGTGGTCGGCGAGGTCCGCGACGAGCACGACCCGCTGGAGACCCCCGACCTGTCCCCCGCCGGCTCCGACGCCGAGGGCCGCAGCGCCTACCAGGCCGACGGCGGCGCCCGCACCGACCAGCTGGAACGCATCGGTCTGCGGGTCCCGGAGGGCCCGTACGAGACGCTGGCCGGGCTGATCGCCACCGAACTGGGCCGGATACCGGTCCCCGGTGACCGCCTGGAGGTGGCCGGCTGGACGATGGACGTCCTGGACGCCTCCGGCCACCGAGCGGCGCGGGTGCTGCTGCACGCCCCGCTGCCGGGCAGCACCGACGAGGGGACGGAGACCGCCCGATGACCGCGCTCCAACTGTTCGTCGGCCTGCTGACGCTGGTCGTCAACGCCTTCTTCGTCGGCGCCGAGTTCGCCCTGATCTCGGTGCGCCGCAGCCAGATCGAGCCGTACGCCGAACGCGGGGACCGGCGGGCGACCAGCGTCCTGTGGGGCCTGTCCCACGTATCGGCACTGCTGGCGGCGGCCCAGCTCGGGATCACCCTCTGCACCCTGGTCCTGGGCGCGGTCGCCGAACCGGCCATCGCGCACCTGCTGGAACCGGTCTTCCACGCGGTGGGCATCTCGCACGCGCTGGTCCACCCGATCTCGTTCGTGATCGCCCTGTCCCTGGCCACGTACCTGCACATGCTGTTCGGCGAGATGGTGCCGAAGAACGTGGCGCTGGCCGAGCCGGTACGCACCGCGCTCGCCCTCGGGCCGCCGCTGGTGGCACTGACCCGGGCGCTGCGCCCGGTGATCTTCACGGTCAACGCGTGCGCCAACGGGCTGCTCAAACTGCTGCGGGTGGAGACCAGGGACGAGGTGGCCGCGACCTTCTCGGACGCCCAGCTCGCGCGGATGGTCGAGGACTCCCGGCAGGCCGGACTCCTCGACGAACGGGCCCAGGAGCGCCTCCGGGACGCCCTGGAACTGGGCCGCCGCCCGGTCCGGGACGTGATCCTCCCGGCCGAGAAGGTGGTCTCGGCCCGGATGGGCATCACCGCCGAGGAACTGGAGCAGCTCGCCGCAGAGTCCGGCTTCTCCCGCTTCCCGGTCGTCGACGACACCCGCCGCATCCTCGGCTACCTCCACGTCAAGGACGCCCTGGACGCCGTCGCACGCGAGGTGCCGTTCCCCGTCTCGGCCCTGCGCCCCATCGCCCGGGTCCGCGCCGCGACACCGCTGGACGACGTCCTGACCGCCATGCGGGGCTCTCGTACCCACCTCGCGGCCGTCATCGGCGATGACGGCCGCCTGGCCGGCCTGGTCACGATGGAGGACGTCCTCCGCCAGCTGGTTCTTCAGTAGCCGCACATCCGCTGCGCGGGGCGGGGCCGCGTACGTGGCTGGCTATCCCGCCGCGGGGCGTCCCGCCGTTGCGCGCTTGCGGCGCCGCCCACGTAGCTGGCTGTTCCGCCGCGGGGCGTCCCGCCGTTGCGCGCTTGCGGCGCCGCCCACGTAGCTGGCTGTTCCGCCGCGGGGCGTCCCGCCGTTGCGCGCTTGCGGCG
>NZ_JBFACE010000054.1:40576-41110 GCF_040640655.1 Streptomyces sp. NPDC021749
CCGCCCACGTAGCTGGCTGTCACGCCGTCGGGCTCGTTCGCCGTTGCTCCCCCACTGCCTGAAGGGCGTGGGAGGTGCCCCCAGCGGCGGTGGTGTTTTCGGGTTCGGTGACAGCCCTACAGACTTCGTCCTCCGGTCTGTCCCCTCCCGTGAGTGGGGGGTGAGAGGCCGGTGGGGGTGGGTGTTGTCGTTCAGCCGTACGTCGCGTCGTGCCGTACGTCGCGGCGGGCCGTACGTCGCGGCGGGCCGTACGTCGCGTTGTGCAGTGCCCCGGAATACCTGCCCCGCCCATCGAGTTGAGGCCCGCAAGGGGACCTCGCACCCCCTACGGGATCTGTTCGACCCACCCCTACGGGATCCCACGCCCCCTTGCATGCCCCAACGTCCACCCCCACCCACCGCATTCCCACTCCCCCCACGGGAGGGGACGGGCCGGAGGGGCCTGGTGTGTGGCCTGGTGTGCGCCCCGGCCGCGCCGTCCACGGCGCGTTCGCAAAGGAGAATGCCCGTTTTGAGGTTTCGAGTCCGTTTCGG
>NZ_JBFACE010000055.1:0-40370 GCF_040640655.1 Streptomyces sp. NPDC021749
CTCATCGAGATCGTCGAGATCGGCAAGCAGCTCCTGATCACCCGGGGCGCACTGACCACCTTCTCGATCGCCAACGACGTCGCCAAGTACTTCGCCATCATCCCGGCGATGTTCGCCGTGGCCTACCCGGGCCTGGACACCCTCAACATCATGCGGCTGTCCAGCCCCAACTCCGCCATCCTGTCGGCGATCATCTTCAACGCGCTGATCATCATCGCGCTGGTGCCGCTCGCCCTGAAGGGCGTGCAGTACCGGCCGATGAGCGCCGACAAGATGTTGCGGCGCAATCTCGGCATCTACGGCCTGGGCGGACTGATCGCACCGTTCATCGGCATCAAACTCATCGACCTGCTCATCTCCCTCATCCCCGGGCTGCACTGATGCGGAAAGCGTGGTAACCGCCATGAACAACTCGGTACGCAACACCGCTCGGTTGCTGGGCGCCGCTCTGCGCGCCCTGCTCGTCCTGACCGTGGTGTGCGGCGTCCTCTACCCGCTGGCGGTCACCGGCGTGGCCCAGGCGGCCTTCCCCGACCAGGCCAACGGGTCCGAGGTCCGCTCCCACGGCAAGGTCGTCGGCTCCGCACTCCTCGGCCAGCGCTACGACAAGGGCACCGACAAACACGGCAACCCCATTCCCGACCTGCGGTTCTTCCAGCCGCGCCGGTCCGCGGGCCTGGGCAGCAACCGCGCCAACGGCGTCAACACCCAGTACGACCTGCAGGTCTCCGGCGCCTCCAACCTGGGCGCCACCAACACCGACCTCATCAAGGCGGTCGAGGAACGCAAGAAGTGGGTCGCCGAGACCTACGGCGTCCCCGAGTCGAAGGTCCCCGCGGACGCCGTCACCTCGTCCGGCTCCGGCCTCGACCCGGACATCTCCCCGGCGTACGCCCAACTCCAGGCCGACCGTGTCGCCAAGGAGAACCACCTCCCGGCAACCACGGTGCACCGACTCGTCACTCGTCACACCGAGGGCCGCACCCTGGGCTTCCTCGGCGAACCGCGAGTGAACGTACTGGAGTTGAACGTGGCGCTGCGGGATCTGGTGGGGGGTAGGGACAAGGGCTGACGAGGGGCTGAGAGGAGGCTGAGGAGGGGGGAACGAGTCCTGAGAGGAGGGCTGAGGAGGGACGAACGAGGCCTGGAGTGTGGCACTCCCCGGCGCGGTCCGGGCCCCCTCCCCGCACCTCGGTCCGAGAGTTATCCACAGGCGTTGCCCGCCGAACTGCGCGGTACGCATACTGACGCCACCGGCAGGCACCACCGAGGGTGCCGGGCCGGCGCGGCAAACCGATGCCGCAACGGGAGTGGGGGAACGAACCATGCACAACGGGGGAAGCAGATCTCGACCGGACCCGGTCGGTGGAGTCGACGGGGCAAGCGGTGTCCCCACGGCGATGGACGCGGCCCCGCCGGCGACGGACACAGTGCCCACGGCGATGGACACGACCAGGACCACGACCACGACCGCGAACACGACCACGACCGCGTCCTCGGCCATGGTCATCGTCGAGGGCCTGCGCCGCAGTTACGGCAGTGAAGGCAGCGGCGCCGGCACCGTGCACGCGCTCCGTGGGGTGTCCTGTCGCGTCCCGCGCGGCGAACTCGTCGCCCTGCGCGGCCGCTCCGGATCCGGCAAGACGACACTCCTCAACCTCATCGGCGGCCTGGACACCCCGGACGCGGGACACATCACCGTCGACGGCACCCCGCTCGCCGGACTCGGTGAGGCCGAACTCCTGGAAATGCGCCGCGACCGCATCGGCTTCGTCTTCCAGTCGTTCGGGTTGATACCGATTCTGAGCGCCGCCGAAAACGTGGGGGTGCCGTTGCGACTCCGCAAGGTCCCGCCACGCGAGCGAGAGGAACGCGTCGCCCTGCTGCTGTCACTGGTCGGCCTCGCCGACCATGCGCGGCAGCGCCCGGGCGAACTCTCCGGCGGCCAGCAACAACGTGTCGCGATAGCCCGCGCGCTGGCCAATCGCCCCGCCCTTCTCATAGCCGACGAACCCACCGGCCAACTCGACGCCGAAACCGGCCTGGAGGTGATGGAACTGCTGCGCGCCGTCGTCCGCAGCGAGGGTGTCACGGCCCTGGTCGCCACGCACGACAACACCCTCCTGGGCCTGGCCGACCGCGTCCTGACGCTGAACGACGGGTTGATCACGGAGGAGAACGGCCCTACGTAGCCACGGGCTTGACGTAGCGGGTCCGGTGGGCGGGGAGGGCTGGGGCAACGTGCGCGGGGTGCGGGGGGCGCAACGTGTGCGGGGTGCGGGGCTGGTGGGGACGGGAACGGGGTGGAGGAGGAGGCGGGTGGGGGAGGGGGCCCGGGGAGGGGCCCCAGGGGGAGGGCCCGCGGAGGCCGCCCGCGGAGGCTCCCCGGGGGAGTGGAAGGGCCGGCCATGGCGATGGCCGCCCCTTGCCTCCACCCGGACGTGCGCCTGGCCGCCCTCCCCGGCCGCTTATGGCGGACTCACGGGTGCCGCTGCGAACACGGCAGCACAGGGCGACCCTGATGTGCCGTCAGGTGAGCGCGAGCGTGAACAGTACGAACGCGAGCACGATGATGGCCACGCGGGCGTAGTGGAAGCGGTCCCATCGGCCGACCTGTTGCTTCCAGTCGGCGGGTACGCCCTCCTTCGACCAGGTCGCGACGCGTGAGTTGATCGGGACGAGCAGCAGGATCGACATCACCACGCTCAGTACGAGCAGCGCTGTGCCCACGGCGATGAGCGAACCGCCCTGGTCGCCCCATGCCAGTGCGGACCACGTCGCGCCGAGGATGACCGAGCCGATGTACCAGAACGGCATGACCCGGCCGAGGATGCGCGCCCCGTCGCTGCGGGCGTCGAGTCCGCCGTCGTTCGGGAGTCGGTCGAGGATCGGGTTGACGAACACCGCCACCGCGAACTCGACGCCCACCATCAGTCCGACCACGACGACCGTGACGACGGCCAGTGCGTTGTGCATGTCCCCTCCCGAGGGCTTGAACCAGAGCTTGAGCAAGGGCTTGAAGCGCCGGTGGCCGAGTGTTCGGCGGCCTGGAGCCCCAGACATCTAGCGGCGCTAGATTCTGGTGCGATGCTAGATGGGTCGATGCTCTGTTGTCTAGCGGTGCTAGCATCGAGGCATGTCGGTACGTGAACGCAAGGAACGCGAGCGGGCCAACCGCCACAGGCTGATCGTCTCCACGGCCCGCGAGCTGGCCGAGACGCAGGGGTGGGATGCCGTGACCACGCGCCGCCTCGCCGAGCAGATCGAGTACAGCCAGCCCGTGCTCTACAGCCACTTCCGGGGCAAGAAGGAGATCGTCGGGGCGGTCGCGTTGGAGGGGTTCGCCGAGCTGACGACCGCACTGCGCGCGGCGGCGCCGGAAGGCCCCGCCGGCCGCGAGGCGGTCGCGGCGCTGGCCCGCGCCTACACCGACTTCGCCGCGCGCAATCCCGCCCTGTACGACGCGATGTTCAGCCTCGACAACGGCCTTCCGTTCGCCGACGAGGCCACGCCCGCGCCGCTGCGCGAGGCGTTCCAGGCCCTGCTGGACCCCCTCGTCGGCCATGCGCACCCCGATGAGCCGGGGCTGTTCGTCGAGACGTTCTGGGCCGCGCTGCACGGGCTGGTCACCCTCACCCGCGCCGGACGGCTGCCCGCCGACCGGGTCCTCGACCGCCTCACTCTCCTGGTCGACCGCTTCGTCCCCCGGTAAAGGGGATCGTCGGCGGAGGCGATCCCCAGGGCGGCGATACGGCTCAAGTCCGGGCGACGGTCACCGGCTGACGGGGCGCGGTATCGGGACGCGGTATCGGGGCTCGGTGACGGGGCTCGCTCGCCCCTGGTCGGTTCCGGTCCGCCCCTGGCCGGTTCCCGTCCGCCCTCTGGACGGTTGCCGCTCGCCCGCGGTCGGTTCCCTTTCGCCTCGGGCTGGTTCTCGCCGACTGCTGGAGGTGTGTCAGGTCCTGCCCCCGACGCTGTTACCAGTGCCAGACGTCGCCGTCGCGGCTACCAGACGTCGCCGTCGCGCCAGTCGCAGGTGAGGTCGGAGTCGAGGTCCAGGGGGGCGGCGGGGGTCGGCAGGACGTAAAGGCAGTCGTCCTCCTCGGCGGTGCGCTGGATGCCGGACGGGGTGAGGACCCAGGAGCGGCCGCGCCACTGCTGCCAGCCCCGGGCGGCGTAGAAGGTGGCAGCCTCGTCGGAGGCGCCGAGCGCGCCGAGGTCGTAACCGGCGCGGATCACTCGTTCCAGCGGGGCCATCATGGCCGCCCCGTGGCCGCGGCCGCGCCGGTCCGCGCGTACGCCGACCCCCTCGACGTAACCGCAGCGCAGCGCCCGGCCGCCGTGCAGCAACCGGCGCTGGATCACGCAGGCATGGCCGACGAGTTCGCCGTCCTCGTAGGCCAGGGCGTGCAGACCGCCGAGGGCGTGCTCCCAGTCCTCCTCGGTCATGTCGTCGAAGACGTCGTAGAGGAGGGCGCGCACCGCCCCGAGGGTTGCCGCGTCCAGGTCGGCGGTGTGCGTGATCCGCAGCGCGGGCGTGCGGCCGGTCGTCAGATCTGCCCTGGGCACGGAGGAGTGGTGGCCGGTGAGGATGGTGGGATCCGTGGGATCCGTGGGATCGGTTACGGGCTGGGGCTGGGGCTGAGGCTCGGGCTCGGGTACGGGCGCGGTGTCCGTCATGAGGGGCATCGTGGCATTCGGCCGCGTCGTCCGGCGAGGTGTTTTGGTGGGGTGGGGTCGCCGCCTGGAATGCCTCCGATGGACGCCAAGTGGACGGGCGGGAGAAGCGACCTCGGGCCTCGGTCCGGTTGGCCGTCGTTCCCGCTGCTCCGTAAGCCACAAGCGGCGTCGCCGTACCCGAGCCAGCGCCGTGCGCCGCCGCGGGCCCGACCCGTCACCGCGAGCCCGACCCGTCACCGCGAGCCCCACCCGCCGCCGCGAGCCCCACCCCCCCCGCCGCCGCCCCCGCCCCACCAGGCCCGGAGCCCCGTATCAGAGTCGCGTCAAGACCAGGGGCAAGGTGCCGACTGCGGCTTTTGTTTGCTTGTGGGGTCGGTAGGGTCGCAGCAGGCCAGCCCGGTGGGGGCGGCCTTCACGTAAGACAATGGGGCCATGGCACGCGGCAAGCTACGGATATATCTCGGGGCGGCGCCCGGCGTCGGCAAGACCTACGCGATGCTGTCCGAGGCACACCGGCGCGTGGAGCGGGGTACGGACGTCGTGGTGGCGTTCGTCGAGCACCACGGTCGGCCCCGTACGGAGGTCATGCTGCACGGCCTGGAGCAGATCCAGCGCCGCGAGCTGCCGTACCGCGGCTCGGTCTTCACCGAAATGGACGTGGACGCCGCGCTGGACCGCAAACCCGCCGTGGCCCTGGTCGACGAGTTGGCCCACACCAACGTGCCCGGTTCGCGCAACGCCAAGCGCTGGCAGGACATCGAGGAGCTGCTGGAAGCCGGCGTCGATGTCATCTCGACGGTGAACATCCAGCACCTGGAGTCGCTCGGGGACGTCGTCGAGTCCATAACGGGCGTCCGGCAGCGCGAGACCGTACCGGACGAGGTGGTGCGGCGGGCCGACCAGATCGAGTTGGTCGACATGTCGCCACAGGCGATCCGGCGCCGGATGGCGCACGGGAACATCTACCAGCCCGACAAGGTGGACGCCGCCCTGTCGAACTACTTCCGGCCGGGCAATCTCACGGCGCTGCGCGAGCTGGCGCTCCTCTGGGTCGCCGACCGCGTCGACGAGTACCTGCAGGAGTACCGGGCGGAGCACTCGATCCGGTCGACCTGGCAGGCCCGCGAGCGGATCGTCGTCGGCCTGACCGGGGGCCCCGAGGGCCGTACGCTCATCCGCCGGGCCGCCCGGATGGCGGCCAAGGGGTCGGGCAGCGAGGTGCTCGCCGTCTACATAGCCCGCAGTGACGGGCTGACCTCCGCCTCGCCCAAGGAACTCGCCGTCCAGCGGACCCTGGTGGAGGACCTCGGCGGAACGTTCCACCACGTCATCGGGGACGACATACCGAGTGCGCTGCTGGAGTTCGCGCGCGGGGTGAACGCCACGCAGATCGTGCTGGGGTCCAGCCGCCGCAAGACCTGGCAGTACGTCTTCGGGCCGGGGGTCGGCGCGACCGTCGCCCGCGACTCGGGGCCGGACCTCGACGTGCACATCGTCACCCATGAGGAGGTCGCCAAGGGCCGCGGGCTGCCGGTGGCGCGCGGTGCGCGGCTGGGGCGGGCCCGGATCATCGCCGGCTGGCTGGTCGGCGTGGTGGGCCCGGCGTTGCTCTCGCTGCTGCTGTCCGGCCTCGCCAACGGCCCCGGGCTGGCCAACGACGTGCTGCTGTTCCTCTTCCTGACCGTCGTGGCGGCGCTGCTCGGCGGGCAGTTGCCGGCGCTGGCGTCGGCCGCGGTGGGCTCGCTGCTGCTGAACTTCTACTTCACGCCCCCGACCCACACCCTCACGATCAGCGACCCGAAGAACATCGTCGCCATCGCGATCTTCTTCGCGGTCGCGGTGTCGGTCGCCTCGGTGGTGGACCTCGCCGCCCGCCGCACCCACCAGGCGGCCAGGCTGCGCGCCGAGGCGGAGATCCTGTCCTTCCTCGCCGGCAGCGTACTGCGCGGCGAGACGACGCTGAACGCCCTGCTGGAGCGGGTGCGGGAGACCTTCGGCATGGACACCGTGGCGCTGCTGGAGCGGCGCAGCGACGTCGCCCCGTGGACCTGCGCGGGCCGGGCCGGCGGTTCTGAGAAGGGCGAGCCGCTGCAGCGGCCGGAGGACGCGGACGTCGACATGCCGGTGGGTGACCACATGGCGCTGGCACTGACCGGGCGGGTGCTGCCCGCCGAGGACCGCCGGGTGCTGGCCGCCTTCGCCGCGCAGGCCGCCGTGGTACTGGACCGGCAGCGGCTGGTCGGCGAGGCGGAACGGGCCCGCGAGCTGGCCGAGGGCAACCGCATCCGGACGGCGCTGCTGGCCGCGGTCAGCCACGACCTGCGGACGCCGCTGGCGAGCATCAAGGCCTCGGTCACCTCCCTGCGCTCGGACGACGTGGCCTGGTCGCCCCAGGACGAGGCCGAGCTGCTGGCCGGAATCGAGGCGGGGGCGGACCGGCTGGACCACCTGGTGGGCAACCTTCTGGACATGTCCCGGCTGCAGACCGGCACGGTCACCCCGCTGATCCGCGAGATCGACCTCGACGAGGTCGTCCCGATGGCGCTGGGCGGCGTACCGGAAGTCAGCGTCACCCTGGACATCCCGGAGGAGCTGCCGATGGTCGCGGTCGATCCCGGCCTGCTGGAACGTTCGGTCGCCAATCTCGTCGAGAACGCCGTGAAGTACAGCCCGGACGGGGAGGCGGTGCTGGTCGCGGCCAGCGCGCTCGGCGACCGGGTGGAGCTGCGGATCGCCGACCGCGGTCCGGGCGTGCCCGACAGCGCCAAGGACCGGATCTTCGAGCCGTTCCAGCGCTACGGCGACGTCCCGCGCGGCGCCGGCGTGGGGCTGGGGCTCGCCGTGGCGCGGGGCTTCGCGGAGGCGATGGGCGGCACGCTGGCTGCCGAGGACACCCCGGGAGGCGGGATGACCATGGTCCTCACGCTCCGGGCGGCGGGCGGCCGGCCGCCGGTCCGGCCCGACCTCCCGGCCCAGGTCACGACATGAGCCGCACCCCGCCGCCGCCCTCCATCCCACGTCCCGCGGGCCGCCCCGCCGGGAGACGACCCGACCCCGCCCCGCCGGGATACGACACGACACCACGAGGAGATCGCCAGTGAACCGGGTGCTTGTGGTCGATGACGAGCCGCAGATCGTCCGCGCCCTCGTGATCAACCTGAAGGCGCGCAAGTACGAGGTCGACGCCGCCCCCGACGGGGCCACCGCCCTCAAGCTCGCCGCCGCCCGCCACCCCGACGTCATCGTCCTGGACCTCGGCCTGCCCGACATGGACGGCGTCGAAGTGATCAAGGGCCTGCGGGGCTGGACCCGGGTGCCGATCCTGGTCCTCTCCGCCCGGCAGACCTCCGACGAGAAGGTGGAGGCGCTGGACGCGGGCGCGGACGACTACGTCACCAAGCCGTTCGGCATGGACGAGCTGCTGGCCCGGCTGCGGGCGGCGGTGCGCCGCGCCGAGCCGACCGGGCCGGCCGACACCGCCGTGGTCGTGGAGACCGAGGGCTTCACCGTCGACCTGGCCGCGAAGAAGGTCAACCGCGACGGCCGGGACATCCGGCTGACCCCCACCGAATGGCACCTCCTGGAGGTCCTGGTCCGCAACGCCGGCCGGCTGGTGAGCCAGAAGCAGCTGCTCCAGGAGGTCTGGGGCCCGTCCTACGGCACCGAGACCAACTATCTGCGCGTCTACATGGCCCAGCTCCGCCGCAAGCTGGAGAGCGACCCCTCCCACCCGAAGCACTTCATCACCGAGCCGGGGATGGGTTATCGCTTCGAGCAGTGAGGGCGGGTGGTCCGGCCGGGGGTCCGGGGGTTGGCCCCCGGGGGGTGCAGTATCGGCGAGCCGGGGATGGGTTATCGCTTCGAGCAGTGAAGGTGGGCGGTGGCGGCGGGACGGACGTCCCTGTGGACGCCGTGATCCGCGGACCCGGGCACCGGTACGCTGGCTCTATGAGTGCTGGGACCCGATCCGAGAAGCCGGCCGGTCGCTTCCGCCGGATGCTCGACAGGCTGTCCTCCTCCGAGGAGGAGCTGCAGTCCGCCGAGTTGCAGCAGGACGCGGAGGACGCGGGGTGCACCCGCATCTGCGACTGCGACGACCGCCAGATAGTCAAGGTCACCGGCACCCTGCGGCATGTCACGCTGCGGCCCCGCGCCGGTGTGCCCGCGCTGGAGGCGGAGCTGTTCGACGGCTCCGCCGCGCTCGACGTGGTGTGGCTCGGCCGCCGCTCCATCGTCGGGATAGAGCCGGGCCGTAAGCTCATCGCCTCGGGCCGGATCTCGCTGAGTCACGGACGCCGGGTGCTCTTCAATCCGAAGTACGAACTCCGACCGCTCGGACAGGAGTAGCCGGTGACGTCTTACGACCGACCGACCACTGACCCCCAGGCCGCTGCCGGTGCCACTCCCGGCGCCGGCCCCACCCCCACCCCCGCCGGCCCGCCGGACGAGAGCGGCGCCGGCCGGGAGGTGACCGAGGCGGCGCTGTTCGAGGCGTTCGGCGGGGTGCGGGGCCTGGTGGAGACGGTCCTTCCCGGCCTGCTGTTCGTCGCGATCTTCACGGTCAACAAGGACCTGCACGTCTCCGCGATCGCCGCGCTGGCCGTCTCGCTGGTGCTGGCGGCGGTCCGCCTGGTCCGCAAGGACACCGTCAAGCACGCCTTCGGCGGTGTCTTCGGCGTGGCCTTCGGTGTGGTCTTCGCGATGATGACCGGCAACGCCAAGGACTTCTACCTGCCCGGCATGCTCTACACCCTCGGCCTGGCGTTGGCGTACATCGTCACGACGCTCGCCGGTGTGCCGCTGATCGGTCTGATCCTGGGCCCGGTCTTCAAGGAGAACCTCTCCTGGCGCACCCGCAACCCCGGCCGGAAGAAGGCGTACGCCAAGGCCAGCTGGGCGTGGGGACTGATCCTGCTCGGCAAGTGCGCGGTCCTCTTCCCGCTGTACTGGTGGGCGGACACCACCCAGCTCGGCTGGGTGCTGATCGCGCTGAAGATCCCGCCGTTCCTGCTCGCGGTCTATCTGACCTGGGTCTTCCTGGTGAAGGCGCCGCCGCCGATCGACGTCTTCGCCGAGATGGAGGCCGCGGAGCAGGCGGAGAAGGAACGCAAGGCGGCACCGGCGAAGGACGGCGGCGAGGCGACGGCGGGCCGCCACCGTCGCGAGTCGTAGCGCCGGCGGAGTCGTAGCGCCGACCGCCGCGAGTCGTCACCGCGAACCGCAGCCGCACGCACGACGAGGGCGCCCCGGAGATCTCCGGGGCGCCCTCGTCGTGCTCGTGCCGTACGGCCGGGCCCGCTAGCCCGCCGCGTCCTCGCGCCGCATGGACAGCAGGTCCTCCAGCTGCTCCTCGCGGGACTGCGCCGCCACGAACAGCAGCTCGTCGCCCGCCTCCAGGACGTCCTCCTTGTTGGGCGTGAGCACCCGCGTGCCGCGGATGATCGTGACCAGGGAGGTGTCCTCGGGCCACGCCACATCGCCGACCCGGGTGCCGGCCAGCGCCGCCTCCGGGGGCAGCGTCAGCTCGACGAGGTTGGCGTCACCGTGGCTGAAGCGCAGCAGCCGGACCAGGTCGCCGACGCTGACCGCCTCCTCGACCAGGGCGGACATCAGACGCGGCGTGGAGACCGCGACATCGACGCCCCAGGACTCGTTGAACAGCCACTCGTTCTTCGGGTTGTTCACCCGGGCGACCACCCGCGGCACGCCGTACTCGGTCTTGGCGAGCAGCGAGACGACGAGGTTGACCTTGTCGTCGCCGGTCGCCGCGATGACGACGTTGCAGCGCTGCAGCGCCGCCTCGTCGAGCGAGGTGATCTCACAGGCGTCGGCCAGCAGCCATTCCGCCAGCGGCACCCGCTCGACCGAGATGGCGGTCGGCGCCTTGTCGATGAGCAGGATCTCGTGACCATTTTCCAGCAGCTCGCCCGCGATGGAACGGCCCACCGCGCCCGCGCCCGCAATTGCGACCCTCATGCGTGCGCCTCCTCGGGACCCGTGGCGAATGCCGCCTCGACCTTCTCGACCTCGTCGCTGCGCATCATGACGTGCACCAGGTCGCCCTCCTGCAGCACCGTCTGGGAGGTCGGCAGCATCGCCTCGCCCAGGCGGGTGAGGAACGCGACGCGCACGCCGGTCTCCTCCTGCAGCTTGCTGATCTTGTGGCCGACCCAGGCCGGGGAGGTGTGCACCTCGGCGAGCTGGACGCCGCCGCTGGGGTCCCGCCACAGCGGCTCGGCGCCCGACGGCAGCAGCCGGCGCAGCATCTGGTCGGCCGTCCAGCGGACGGTGGCGACCGTGGGGATGCCCAGCCGCTGGTAGACCTCGGCGCGGCGCGGGTCGTAGATCCGGGCCGCGACGTTCTCGACACCGAACATCTCGCGGGCCACCCGGGCGGCGATGATGTTGGAGTTGTCACCGCTGGAGACGGCCGCGAAGGCGCCCGCCTCCTCGATGCCGGCCTCCCGCAGGGTGTCCTGGTCGAAGCCGACGCCGGTCACCCGGCGGCCGCCGAAGGACGAGCCCAGGCGGCGGAAGGCGGTGGGGTCCTGATCGACCACCGCGATGGTGTGGCCCTGGCGCTCCAGGGTCTGTGCGAGCGCGGATCCGACCCGCCCGCACCCCATGATGACGACGTGCATGCTGATTACCCCGTGCCCTGTACTAGCGCGCTGACCTGCACAAACACCCTGCTCACTACTTTCTTCTCCCAGTACCGGCGACACGAAGCCACAGCTCGCGATACGGACCGGGTGCGGCAGCGGGCGCGCTGGTCGCACCGGTGGTCCGGTACAACCGTAGCCGCAAGAGCGGTTCCTGGAGGGGGCGCGGTCGGCAGCAGTTGGGAGGCGGATCGGCGAGGCGGTGCGACCGTCTTCCGCGCCGGGCTGCGCCGCCCGCATCCCGTGAGGCACGCTACGGGGTGTGCCCAGTCTGCCTCTCCAGCCCCAACAGGGCTCTCCTGCCCCGCACATGGTGGTCTGCGGCGATGACGCGCTCGCCCACCGGCTCGCCGCGGAGCTCCGGGACGTCTACGGCGAACGGGTGACGCTGGTGACCCCCTCCGCCCGCGAGCCGCACCGTCCCCGGATCCCGCCGCCGGCCAGCCCGCTGGGCCGGGCCGGTGCGCTGCTCGGCCGGGTGTCGGCGGCGATGACGCGCACCGCGCTGCCCCCGGAGCCGCCCGGAGAGGGCACCGAACCGCCGCCCGAACCGCTGCACATCGTGGAGGCGGCACAGCCGGACGACGCGGCGCTCACCAAGGCGGACCTCGCCGGTGCGGAGGCGCTGGCCCTGGTCTACGACGACGATGAGCTCAACATCCACGCCGCGCTGCGGGCCCGCCGGCTCAATCCCCGGCTGCGGCTGGTCATCCGCCTCTACAACCGCAAGCTGGGCCAGCACCTGGAGGAGCTGCTCGACCAGGCCGCGGCGGTCGCGGCCCTGAGTGACGGCGAGGACGGGCCCGCCGGGCCCGTGGACGGCGCGGCCGGGATCGACGCCTCGACGACCGTGCTGTCCGACGCGGACACGGTGGCTCCCGCGCTGGTCGCCACCGCGGTCGCCGGGACCAGCAAGGTCATCGAGGCGGACGGGCTGCTGTTGCGGGCCGTGGAGCGCACGCCGATGCCGCCCGGCCGGGCCGGGGACCCGGAGCTGTGCACGCTGGCGGTGCTCCCCGCCTCCTCCGCCGACCCGGCAGCGACCGGCGCTGCCGCCGCCGCTTCCGTCCCGCGTTCGTCCGACGCCGCCAACTCCGTTGACGGAGCGTCGAGTTCGGGCGGCCTGGTGGACGAGGGGGCGGTGCTGCTGCCGGACGACGAGGTGGCCGAGGCCGCCGCCGGCCGGGCCCGCGTCGTCCTGGAGACCGTCTCCTATACGGGTACCGGCCCCTCCAGGGGTACGGGCCCGGGCGCGGCGCGGCCGGTGCGCCGTCGTGGACTGCGCGGCCGCGGTGCCCCGCTCGCCTCGCTGTTCTCCCGGCGGCTGCGCTGGTCGCTGGCCGGCCTGGTCGGCGCGGTGCTGGCCCTGGCCGTCGCCTCCTCGCTCACCACCGGCGAGGACCCGCTGCACGCCACCTACCTCACGCTGCTGGACCTCTTCGCGATCAACGATCCGGCGCTCGGCGAGCCGCTGCCCCGCAAGATCCTCCAACTGCTCTCCGGGCTGACCGGTCTGCTGCTGCTGCCGGTGCTGGTCGCCGCGGCGTTCGAGGGGCTGGGCACGTTCCGCAGCGCCTCGGCACTGCGCCGGCCGCCGCGCGGTCTGTCGGGCCATGTCGTGCTGCTGGGCCTCGGCAAGGTCGGCACCCGGGTGCTGGCCCGGCTGCACGAGATGGGCATCCCCGTGGTGTGCATCGAGGCGGACCCGGAGGCGCGGGGGCTCGCCCTGGCCCGGCGGCTGCGGGTGCCGACCGTCCTGGGGGACGTCACCCACGAAGGGGTCCTGGAGGCCGCGATGATCGGGCGGGCGTCCGGTCTGCTCGCGCTGACCAGCGAGGACACCACCAACCTGGAGGCCGCCCTCTACGCCCGCTCGGTCACCCCGCAGCTGCGGGTGACCCTCCGGCTGTTCGACGACCGCTTCGCCACCGCCGTCTACCGCACCCTGCGCGCCGCGCACCCCCGGGCGCTGACCCGCAGCCGCAGCGTCTCCTTCCTGGCCGCCCCCGCGTTCGCCGGCGCGATGATGGGACGGCAGATCCTGGGCGCGATCCCGGTCGAGCGCCGGGTGCTGCTGGTCGCCCGGGTCGAGGTCCGCGGCCACGCCGCGCTGGAGGGCCGTACGGTCGGCGAGGTCCGGCGGCCCGGCCGGCTGCGGGTGCTGGCGGTCGACACCTCGGCCCCCGACGATCCGGACCCGGACGCCCCGGCCGCCGCGCCGCCGCCGGCCGCCGAGCGCGCGCCGGCCCATCTGGCCCACGAGCTGGGCGACGGCTACGTCCTGCGGCCCCAGGACCGGGTGCTGCTGGTCGCCACCCGCCAGGGTCTGGGCGCCCTGCACTCCCGCCGCCGCAGGCCGTCCGGCCCGGGAGCGGCGGCGACGGCGCGTACCGGGGGAGGGGCGAGCGGCCCGGCGTGACGAAAGCCACGAAAGCCCGTCCGCGGCCCGCTCCCGGCGGGTGTCCTGTGCGTGCGACGTGCGGATCCTGTGCAGGGGCGGGCCTCGGGGCCGTTCGCGGCCCGGGCGGGTGCGGCCCGCGCCACGGTCGTTTGCCGTTCCGTGCGGGTGGTGGGTGGGCAGGGGGCTTGACCACCCCTTAGCATCCTCTGCGTGTCCAAACTGACCGACGTGCCCAAACGGATCTTGATCGGGCGCGCACTGCGCAGCGACCGGCTCGGGGAGACCCTGCTCCCCAAGCGCATCGCACTCCCCGTCTTCGCCTCCGACCCGCTCTCCTCCGTGGCCTACGCGCCGGGCGAGGTGCTGCTCGTCCTGTCCGTCGCGGGAGTGTCGGCCTACAACTTCAGCCCCTGGATCGCGGTCGCGGTCGTGGTGCTGATGTTCACCGTCGTCGCGTCGTACCGGCAGAACGTGCACGCCTACCCGAGCGGTGGCGGTGACTACGAGGTCGCCACCACCAACCTCGGCCCCAAGGCCGGGCTCACGGTCGCCAGCGCCCTGCTCGTCGACTACGTCCTGACCGTCGCGGTGTCCATCTCCTCCGGGATCGAGAACCTGGGCTCCGCGATCCCGTTCGTCGTCGAGCACAAAACGCTCTGTGCGATCGCGGTCATCCTCCTGCTGACCCTGATGAACCTGCGCGGGGTCAAGGAGTCCGGAAAGCTCTTCGCGATCCCCACGTACGTCTTCGTGGCCGGCGTCTTCATCATGATCATCTGGGGCGTCATCCGCGGCGTGGTCATGGGCGACACGATGAAGGCCCCCACCGCCGACTACACCATCCACGCCGAACAGGGCGGTCTGGCCGGCTTCGCGCTGATCTTCCTGCTGCTGCGCGCCTTCTCCTCCGGCTGCGCCGCGCTCACCGGTGTCGAGGCGATCAGCAACGGTGTGCCCGCTTTCCGCAAGCCGAAGAGCAAGAACGCCGGCACCACGCTCGCGCTCATGGGTGGCCTGGCCGTCACCATGTTCTGCGGCATCATCGCGCTGGCCATGACGACCCGGGTCAGGATGGCCGAGAACCCGGCCACCGACCTGCTCGACAACGGCAGGCCGCTGGGCTCCGGCTACACCCAGAACCCGGTGATCTCCCAGGTCGCCGAGGCCGTCTTCGGCAAGGGCAGCTTCCTCTTCGTGGTCCTGGCCGCCGCCACCGCGCTGGTCCTGTTCCTGGCCGCCAACACCGCCTACAACGGCTTCCCGCTGCTCGGCTCGATCCTGGCCCAGGACCGCTACCTGCCGCGCCAGCTGCACACCCGCGGCGACCGGCTGGCCTTCTCCAACGGCATCGTGCTGCTGGCCGGCGCCGCCGCGGTCCTGGTCTACCTCTACGGCGCGGACTCCACCCGCCTGATCCAGCTCTACATCGTCGGCGTCTTCGTCTCCTTCACGCTCAGCCAGACCGGCATGGTCCGCCACTGGAACCGCCACCTGCTCACCGAGAAGGACCCGGCCAAGCGCCGCCGGATGTACCGCTCCCGCGCGATCAACGCCTTCGGTGCCTTCTTCACCGGCCTCGTCCTCGTCGTCGTCCTCCTGACGAAGTTCACCCACGGCGCCTGGGTGGCCCTGCTCGGCATGGTCATCTTCTTCGCCACCATGACCGCGATCCGCCGCCACTACGACCGGGTCGCCGACGAGATCGCCGCCGAGGACACCCCCGACGACGATGTGGCCCGCCCCTCCCGCGTGCACTCCCTCGTCCTGGTCTCCAAGGTGCACAAGCCCACCCTGCGCGCCCTGAACTACGCCAAGCTGATGCGTACCGACACCCTCGAAGCGGTCAGCGTGGACGTCGACCAGGCCGACACCAAGGCACTGCGCGAGGAGTGGGAGCGCCGCGGCATCGAGGTCCCGCTCAAGGTCCTGGCCTCGCCCTACCGCGAGATCACGCGCCCCATCATCGATTACGTCAAGTCCCTCCGCCGCGAGAGCCCGCGCGACGCCGTCTCCGTCTACATCCCCGAGTACGTCGTCGGCCACTGGTACGAGCACCTCCTGCACAACCAGAGCGCCCTCCGCCTCAAGGGCCGCCTCCTCTTCACCCCCGGCGTCATGGTCACCTCCGTGCCCTGGCAGCTGGACTCCTCGGAGGCCGCCAAGCTCCGCGCCCGCAAGCGCGCCGAGTGGAACGCCCCGGGCGCGGTCCGCCGCGGCCCGGTCGCCCAGCCGAAGAAGGAGAAGGCGGCTACGAAGAAGTAGCGGCCGGCCGCGGCCGCGGGCCGGCGCCTCAACGGCCGGGCGTGCGACCGGGCACACCACGCCGGGACGTAGACTTGACGGCTGGCCTCCCCCCGGAGGCCGGCCGTCGTCGCGTCGTACCACCACCTTCAGGGAGCCCACCCGCCATGCCGGAAGAACCCAAGAACCCGCTGGCCGGCGAGGAGAAGTCCCTGGCCGGTGCGGACGAGCCGGCGGCCGGCGCCGCCGCGAAGTCGCTGGTCGGTGAGGAGTACGAGGTCGAGGTCGGCCCGGTCGCACACGGCGGCCACTGCATCGCCCGCACGGAAGCCGGCCAGGTCCTCTTCGTACGCCACGCCCTGCCCGGCGAGCGCGTGATCGCCCGGGTCACCGAGGGCGAGGAGGGCGCCCGCTTCCTCCGCGCCGACGCCACGCAGGTCCTCCAGCCGTCCAAGGACCGGGTCGAGGCTCCCTGCCCCTTCTCCGGCCCCGGCCGCTGCGGCGGCTGCGACTGGCAGCACGCCAAGCCCGGCGCCCAGCGCCGCCTCAAGGGCGAGGTGGTGGCCGAGCAGCTGATGCGGCTCGCCGGGCTGACTCCCGAGGCGGCCGGCTGGGACGGCACCGTCGAGCCCGCCCCCGGCGACAAGGTCGCTCCCGGCGAGGTGCCCGCCTGGCGCACCCGCGTCCAGTACGCCGTCGACGCCGAGGGCCGCGCCGGCCTGCGCAAGCACCGCTCGCACGACGTCGAGCCCATCACCCACTGCCTGATCGCCGCCCCCGGCGTCTCCGAACTCGGCGTCGAGAAGCGCGACTGGCCCCAGATCGCCACCGTCGAGGCGATCGCCGCCACCGGCTCCCACGACCGCCAGGTCATCCTCACCCCGCGCCCCGGCGGCCGCCTCCCCATCGTCGAACTCGACAAGCCGGTCTCCGTGATGCGCGTCGGCGAGAAGGACAAGGGCGTCCACCGCGTCCACGGCCGCCCCTTCGTCCGCGAACGCGCCGCCGGCCGCACCTGGCGGGTCGGCAACGGCGGCTTCTGGCAGGTCCACCCGAAGGCCGCCGACCTCCTCGTCGACGCCGTCATGCAGGGCCTGATGCCGAAGAAGGGCGACATGGCCCTCGACCTGTACTGCGGCGTCGGCCTGTTCGCCGGAGCCCTGGCCGAACGCGTCGGCGACAAGGGCGCGGTCCTCGGCATCGAATCCGGCAAGCGCGCCGTCGAGGACGCCCGCCACAACCTCGCCGACCTCGACCGCGTCCGCATCGAACACGGCAAGGTCGAATCGATCCTCCCCCGCACCGGCATCACCGACGTCGACCTCGTCGTCCTCGACCCACCCCGAGCCGGCGCCGGCAAATCCACCGTCCACCACCTCGCCTCCCTCACCCCCCGCCGCCTCGCCTACGTAGCCTGCGACCCGGCGGCCCTCGCCCGCGACCTGAAGTACTTCGCGGAGGCGGGGTACGCGCCTCGGCGGATGCGGGCGTTTGATTTGTTTCCGATGACGCATCATGTGGAGTGCGTGGTGATTTTGGAGCGGGCGGCTAAGGGCGCCTGACCTGCGGGTTTGGGTGGTGCGCGTTATGTGCGATGTGGGCGTTACGGGCGATATCTTGACGCCGAAATGACGCTCGTGACGCTCGTCCTGATGGGGTGTCAGGCAAATTCGCCGCTGGTCGGGCGGTCTGCTGGCTAAACGGGTGTGGCAGGTCGCCGGGAATTTCGTTGTTTTGCCCGAGGCGGCCGCGCGGCGGCAGGTGGCGGTCGGGCCCTGCGGCAAACCGGGCTGTTGGTGGACGTTCCTCCAGTGCCCAGGGCTGTCGGTCGCGTCCAACGGCCTCTCGTCGGACGGGTCTGCTCCACGCCGAAAGAGGACCAGCTGGCGGGGAGTTGTGTTGGTTGTGTTCGCGCCGGCGCGTGCGCCGCAATTCGCAACTCCGCGGCCTTGGTGAAGGTGACGAAAACGTGGTCGGGGAGCAGAGGACAGGCATAGCCTGCGTAACGCATCGCATGTGGGGTGGACGACATACGGTGCGGCGGAGGTGTCATGGGTGGGGAGCCGCAGGGGCCAGTGGCCGTCAGGGAGCTTGGGGGGCCGGATGCCGGACATTCGAAGAGATTGAGTGGGCGTCCGGGGGGTCGCCAACGACTTGAGGACAAGGGGCCGGTGGCGTCTTGTGAGCGCGGGACAGCCTCCCAAGTGGTCGGCCCGTATGGCGAGCAGGTGTTGCTGACCTCTGCCATGGTCCAGGGCTACGACGCCGTACCGGACGTGGAGCGGGAGCGGTTGCTGCGCTATCTGGAAGCGGTCGTCGCAGCCCGCCGGACGCCGGTGCACGCCGCCGTCGCCTTCAACGCCGTGTACTTCGGCTATGACCTCGACGGCGACGGCTATGGCCGTAGCCCTCTGCGGCCCGACGACTTCCCGGTGGTCACTCTCGGCAGGTCCGCACCGGCGTTACCCGTCGGCGCCATGGTGCGTGTCGCCACGGGGGCGGACCCGCTCTATGCCGAGGTCGTCTACAAAGAGGGCGCCCACGCGAACATAGGTGCCTTCGGTGACGTACCGGCTTGGGTGTCCGGAGCGCCGGCGGGCGCCGAAGGCCCTGGCAGATTGGGGGAGGACACTTGTCCGCGGCGCCGGGAGCTCCTGGTACCCGACCCGCATGCCTTCGGGCCGGGACTGAGCCTGTCGCCTGCCCAGCTCCACCGCTTGCGTGCCCACCAGCGGTGGATCAACGAGGATGGCCATGTCGTCATCGAGGCCCGCTACCCGTCGCGGGAAGTGGCCCGCCGCAGTGACCTGTCCGCCTACGCGGACTATCTGCTGACCACCGGCCGGTCCCAACTCCTCAGCCCCTTCGTCCCCGTGTCCCTCGCCGAACTTGTAGGCAGCACGGACGACGAGGCACTTCGCACCGGTCTCCTGCGCCTCCTCGACACGGTACGGCGCGTTCTCGGCTCCAGCGATGTGCTGCGGACGTGGGGCCTGTACGCCATGACCCGGGAAGCACTCGCAGCCTGTTGGCGTGACACCGGACCGCTTGGGGGTGACGATCTGAGGACGCTCGCGGCGGCCGTGGAACGCGCTGCCACTCCGTCGCGACGCCGCTACGGACTGACCGCTCCGGTCACCGTCTACACAGCGGTCGGCCCCCGGCTGCGTGCGTTCCCCGGAGCCAAGGACCTGCTCAAGGGATTGGGGTACGCCGCGGCCGTGTGCCGTGCCAATGTGACGCTCGCCGACGTTGTTCAACGGGACAGTGAGGAAGGCTTGTTCCCCAACGGCACCCGGGTCACGCTGGACGACGCCTTCGAAGGAGGAGGCATATGGCGTTCTCACCACCCCGGTGACGCGGAGGTCTCAGGCCACCCGTTGACCCCCGCCGGACGGGGGTGGGCCTCCACCACGGCGACACCACCGTGGCAGGAGCAGGAGCAGGAGCAGGAGCAGGAGCCGGTTGACTCGCCCCTTGCGGACGATGCGGACCTTGGGCCGAGTGAGCTGCTGCGGAGCAGTGAGAAGGAGATCGTGTGGCGGCTGCCGCTACGCCTGGCTCACCTTATCGACGGTTTCCTTCCGCTCCGTTCGCCTGTCGTCGAGGAACTACGGGCGACCTTCGGGCGGCAGGCCACCATGCGGCTGGAGCTCACCAACCCCGGCGGCGCCCTCGACGAGGGCGAAGCCGCGCAGACCACCATCGCGGAACTCGGTGACTCGGACGGTCGTCTCACGGGGGTGGTCTGGCCACTCGACTTCTTCCCCGGCCTGGTGCTCCAGCTCCACTGGGATCGCGGCGGTCGGGTAATCCGGGTGGCGACGACCCGGCTCGATCAGCCGGTACAGGTCGGCGGCCGGGTGATCGGGCACTGTTACGACCCGTGTGTCCTCACCCGGGAGGACGCCCCGGGCAGTGATCGCCACGGTGACACGGCAGCAGGTCTCGGTCCCCGGCAACTGGTGATGCGTACGGTACGTCGTTGCGGGCTGCTCACACTGGACGGCCATGCCCTACTCGACCGCTCCGGGCTGCCTCTTGCCGTCTACGGCCGACCGCCGGCCCGGTCACAGTCCGCCGCCCTTGAAGCCGCGGTGGCGGAACTACTTGCCGAGCGTCTCCTCGAACCGGCCGTCGGCAGTCGTGACGCCACGGGGCAGCCGCACTTCCCGGAGCGCTCCGGTGAGCGGACGATACCGCTCATCGGCTACCGCCCCGCCCGAATACGCATCCCCCGCCCCTGGGGCGGCATGGGGCCCATGAGCGAGCCGATGCGCGGGGTGCAGTACGTACCCGGTCATCTGCGCCGTTTGCTGCCAGGGTGCTCTCCGAGCGAAACCCAGCGGGCAGCCTTCCGGGAGTACTGCCGCCGGCTGGGCAAAGCGGATGGCTGGGAGTTGCCCGCAGGCTACACCTTCGTCACCCAGCACACACGGGGCCACTGAGCGTTCCCTCAGCGCCCGACTTCTTTCTCTTCGTACCCGGCTGACACCGGGTGTCGACGCCGCATTCACCCACCACCGAACGGAGTGCGCACGTATGCAGGACCGCTATCACGTCATCGCGGAGCCACCGTTGTCTCCGCATGGCGTGTCGGTCGAGGGCCTCGGAGCTCTGGCCGCAGCACTCAACGCACTGGACCAGCCAGCTGCCACCGCCCTGGACGACCTGAAGGTCGGCATGGTGGAACTGGCCTTCAACTCCATACCTCCCAAGGCGCGGCAGCAATTACTCGGTCGCCTGGGAATACGGATGGCTGCCCCTCGGCGGGCAGGCAGCGCACTGTGCCGGGATGTCCTCGCCAGACTGCGGCGCGAGGCACGGCAGAACTCGTGCACCTGCGGCGTCGTGAAACTGACTCAAACCGTGATGGACGACGTGGGAAGGGCCGCCTTCACAACCGGCAGTGACGCCGCCCCCGACCCTGTTTCCCGATGGGGCGGGACGCTGGTCCGGGCCGCTGTGTTCGCGTGGTGCAACGCTTCGGTCGCCGACGCGTACGTCCTCGCGTGGGCGGCGGACCAGGGCTGGTTCGGGGCGACGGCGGACGCAGCGGAGGCCCAACGACTCGATGCCGTCCGGGCAGCCGCGCGGTCCGTGGCCGAAGCGCACCCGGACTTCACCTTTGGTGAACCAGATCGCGGAGAACCCCAGCCGCCGCCGACCGACGAACGTGTTTCCGGCGCGGACCGGAGGGCGGCGGATGCCTCGGTGCCAGAAACGTCTTCGCCGGGCTCAGCCCTTCCGGCCGAACACGCTCTGCATACGTCGACGGGGAGCGCCCCGGTCCCGGACCTGCCCGCCATGGCTCCCGAAGGGGGCGGGGCGGAGGCTGACATGGATCCTGAAGAAGCCTGCGGCAGGCTGGAGTTGGCCCTCGCGGAGGCCGTTCGGGCCGCCCGGCGGGTGAGCGTGGCAGTCGACGACGGGCGGCCTCCCGCGGAAGACGACCTGCCGCCGTTGACCGGCCTGCGGGCCGTTTTCGACAGCGTCCAGACCGCGTTCGCCACGGCGGGTGTCGATGCGGTACCGCTTCGCCTGCAGGACATGACGCGGGCCGTACGGTCGCACCGGGTGGCCCGCGAACGTGACCGCACCGCGCGGGAGACGCTCCGGGAACTGCTGTCCCTCGGCTGCCGGACGGACAGCCCCGCCGCCTCTGCCGCCGAGGCGGTGCGCGCCGTCGCCCGGCGGCTGCTCGGCATGCCGGCGTGGGGAGAGGCGGAACGGCAGGAGGGCGACGCGCTCACCGCGCTCGCCGGCCTCGTCCGACTGGGGCGGCACGCGGAGACCGCCGCCGAGATCCTCGCCCTGCAGGAGCAGGTCGTACGGGTGCTGCCGACGTGCGCCATGGCCGTGGTGATGGCACACGAGCTGACGCTGCCCGAGGCGGCGAAGGACCGCTCCGGTATCGCGTCGGACGGGCCCGCCGAGGGCGACTCGGACCGGGGCACTTCGGCCGTCCTGCCGGAAGGAACGGCGCCGGGCGAGGTAAGAGAAGCCACCGTTTCCTGTGCCTCGGTCCCGGACGCCTCGGAAAGCAGTGGGCCGGACGAGCCCGGTGACGCGACGACGGATACCGCCCGGCCGGCCGCCCCTCCTGCGCTGCACGAGCGCCCGGCCCCGTCCCGCACCGAAGAGGCCGTTGAGCATGCGACCGAGCTACCCACCGAGGGCAGCGGCGGGGAGCCTGACGGCGGCAGCAGTCCCCGGACCGGGGCGGAATCGGAAATCGGAAAGGCCTCCGACGCCGGCACGTCGGAAACGTTGTCCCGGCCGGCGCCACCCGGCGACGGTGACGAGGTCCCGAAAACGGCCGCGGAGCGGTCCGGCGGCGAGGAGTCGAGCGAGCGGGCCCTGGCACGACTGATCGCGGAGCGGCGGTTCGGCCTGGCCCACCAGGTGGCGCGTGCCGAAGGTCGCGCCGCGCCCCAGGTGACGGCGCTCAGGCTGGCCGGTGCGGCGGCGCTGCTCTCCTCGGGTACCGGCCGCGGCGCTCGGCTCGTCACGGATCTGCTCCAGCAGCAGAGCGGCTTCGTCGGTCGTGATGCGGAGGGCAGTGAAATCCTCCTGCTTCCCGCCCTGTTGCGCGTGGCTCTGATCACCGGTGACCACTTGGCGGGTGCTCAGCTCAAGGCCATGGTGCCCCGCCTTCCCGACGTGCTGGGGGAGGTGGCGACCACTGTCGCGGACCGTGCGCTCAGCGGGGCCCTCATGATCGCCTCTCCGCTGGTCGTCATTGCCGGGGTGTCCGAGACCGAGGCCCGGTTGCGGGAGTTGCGCGAACAGTGCAGCGCCCTCCTCGCACCCCAGCGGCTCCGGTTCAACAGGGCGACGGGCATCGCCAAACAATGGCTGGCTCCCGACGACGGACTGCTCGGCTCGATGCTCATGGCTGTGATCAACGATGACCGTGACGCGTTGTCGACCGTCTGGGAGAAGGCGGAGCGCCTCTCGAAACTGTCGGAGATCAACGGTGAGATCGACCGCATGGACCGCGAGCACCGTTCGTCCAGCGGCAAACCGCTGCAGGGCTCCGGCCGGCAGGACTTGGTGCATGTGGTGGAGCGGGTCGTGGGGCCGGCCAAGGAATGGTGCCTGACGGTCGACGGAACTCGCAGGGGCGACCGGTCGGACGGGAACCGGGCCGCCAAGGAGATCTCAGCCTTGTGCCAGTCGATGCTGGCACGGCGCGAGGCCGTACTGACGGAGCTCGAACGGCTGGCCAGGCGCACCGGCACGGTCGCCGCCGCGGCCGCGTGGGCGGCGCGCAGCGCCATGGTGGAACTCTTCGATCTGTTGTCCGGTGGCAGCGGGAGCATGCCCCCCGGTAGTGGGGCCGATCCGGAGCTCGTCCTGGACGTGGAGCAGCTCAAGGTCTGTGACACCGTCGGGGAGCGGCCCCCGCTTGACCGGCTTCTGATGGCGGTTGACCGCGGTTGGGACGAGTCGCTGAGCGAGCGACTCGACCGAGATGCGTTCGCGGCCGCCCGCACGATCGTGGAACTGGCTGCTCGGGGCGCACTGCCGGACCCGAAGAACGTGGCGTTCGATCCGCGAACGGCGGCCGAGATCGAGGAGCAGGAGGCAAAGCGGCGTACGGCTCTCCGGGCGGAGCACGACGAGCTCGTCGCGGAGCTGCACCGGGCCCAGGCCGACAGCGCGGTGACGGACGACCAAGACCTGCGGTTGCAGGAACTGCTGGCCGATGCCCGCAGGCATCTCGACGACCCTGCCCAACACGATCTCTTTCACGTGCGTCGGGCATTGGGCACGGTACGGTCGGATCTGCCCGCTTACCGTCAGGAGGCAACCGACCGGATCCGCGCCCGGCTCGACGCCCTGGGCCCCACGGAGGAGGAACGGGCCCAGGTGTTGCGCCACCTGGACACCGGCGGCCTGGCGACCGCGGCCGACCTTGTCTATTTCCTTGAAATCGGCGAGCCCGTCCCGGAGATCGAGCCGGGAGAGTCCCACCTGACGGAGTTCTTCCCTGACGTACCCGACGGACTGCCCCTGGGCATCGACCAGGAACTCGTCGAACTGGTCCGCTCCGGCGGCAAACACCCGACCCTGCCCGTCCTGGACTACGGGAACCTTTCGAGTGACGAGGCGGCCCTGGCGGCGGACGCCCTGAACGATTGGCGGGAGCTGGGTGTCACCGAGCCCAAGGACCGGCCCAACATTCCCGCCCGGCGAAAGCTGCTCCCGGCCCTGAAACTCCTGGGTTACGACGCCAAGAGCGCCCGCCCGCTGGACGAGCTGTCGCCGCACCGACGCGAATACCGTTTCTTCGAAGTGACCGGCGTGGAGGTCAACGGCCGGGCCAAGGTGCCGGCCTTCGGCTCGCAGATCAAGGAGCAGGGCGGGAACCTCCGTGTGCTGATGCTCTGGGGCCGGCCACCCGCCGAGGTCGTGATGAGCCTGGCGTCCCGGGACCTCAGCGAGACCAGTCTCCTGGTCGTGTACTTCGGCACCCTCGGCCGGGAGGCCCGCGCGGAACTCGCCGCCGGATCCCACAGCCTGCAGCCGCTCCTCGTGGTGGACGACTCGGCGTTGGCCTATCTCGCGGCCCGGGGTAACCGCCAGGTCAGCACGGCCACGCAGACCCTGCTGCCGTTCTCCGGTGTCAACCCGTACATCAGGGAGAAGCGCGGCCGGATCGGTGGGGAGATGTTCTATGGGCGGGACGCGGAGCGCAAGAGCATCCTCGACCCGCGAGGTACCCAGGTCATCTTCGGCGGACGCGGCCTGGGCAAGTCGGCGCTGCTCAGTGATGCCGGGGAACGCTTCATGGACCAGCGGCCCGGATTCCACCAGTCGGTGTACGTCAACCTGGACCAGGAGAACATCGGTAAGGGAAGTTCTCTCGGGCCGGAGGCCCTGTGGAGTGTGCTGGACCGGGAACTGGTCGATGCCCAGGTGCTCGGCCGGCCCCAGGGGCGCAAGTCGCAGAAGGACCGCTCCGAGCGTGTGCGCGCGGGTATCCGCAGCTGGCTCGACGGTGACTCACGGCGCCGCCTGTTGATCCTGCTCGATGAGTGCGACCAGTTCTTCGAGGCGGACGCCCCCCGATTCGACCAGACCAAGAAGCTCAAGGGGCTCGGGTCCGACACCAAGGACCGGGCCAAGGTCGTCTTTGCAGGTCTGCATTCCGTGCAGCGCTTCTCCAAGCTCGCGAGCAACGGGCCGTTCGGTCACCTCGCGCAGACCCCCAAGGTGATCGGCCCGCTCGCGCCACAGTTCGCCGCCGATCTCCTGGTCGAGCCGATGCGAGCGCTCGGCTTCGAGTTCGACGACGTGGATCTGGTGAACCGGGTGCTGGGCTACTGCTCGTACCAGCCCTTCCTGTTGCAGATGTTCGGACACCGGTTGGTCGAGCTGATGCACCGCAAGCGCGTGCGGCGCGGAGCCGAGGGCCCGCCTTACACGGTGCAGGTCGCCGACATCGAGGCGGTGGAGTCGGACACCGGCCTCAGGGACGGTATTTCGGCGGCCTTCAAGGACACGCTGAGTCTGGACCACCGATACGACGTGATCGCCAACGTCCTGGCATACCAGGCCCGGCACCGGGGGCTGGAGGTCCGGCTCAGCGATGCCGAACTGCGCGATGAGTGCGAGACCTTCTGGCGCAAGGGGTTCGAACAGCTCGACACCGAGGGATTCCGGGCCTATCTCTCCGAGATGGTGGGTCTGGGCGTCCTGGCACCCAACCACGACGGCCAGGGGTGGCACCTGCGCGGGCCCAATGCGCTGCGCATGATCGGTACGTCCCATGAGGTGGATGCCCGCCTCCTGAGGGCAGAGCAGGATTGCGAGCTCCAGGAGAGCATCGTGCTGGAGGGCCGTCCGGAACTCCCGGACCGCCGGTCGGCCCCGCTCACCATCACCCAGCTGGACGACCTCCTCGGGGAGCGCGCCAACCAGACGAGGGTTGTCCTGGGCACACCGGCCACCGGAGTCACCGACGTGGGCGATGCCCTGCGTACGGTGGCGGGGCGCATCGCCGACTGGAAGCTGCCGCCCATCGGCAAGCCCAGTGTCTTCAAGCAGGAGCTCATGGGCGGGCACCCCCGTGAACGGCGGGTGATCATCTGCGACTTCGCCCGCTATCCGGTGAAGCCGGAGACCTGCCGCGAGGCCGTCGACCTGGCCGAAACCCTGCTGCCCGGCAATCCCGGAGTGACCCGCGCGGTGGTGCTCGTGACCGACACCGGCCAACTCGACCTGTGGCGCGAGCTGCTGATGGGGGAGAGGGCCACCGCGGCCAGCCCTGTGGTGCTGCGTCGACACGATCGCCGCAGCCTGCGGGGCTGGACACAGGGGGTCGAGTTGTTCACGACGGAGGAACGGCTCGACCGGCTCTACGCGCTGACCGGCGGCTGGCCGCTTCTCGTCGACCGTGCGCATCAGCTGCACGGCGAACTCGGCGACCCCGACGAGGTCCTGCGGCGTCTGGCCGACATGCTCGCGGACCGTTCCAGGGTCCGCGCGTTCCTGGAGGCGACTGGTGTGTACGCCGATTCGATGCTCGCGGCGGGCTATCGATCGATCTCCACTTTGCTCGGTGGGGACCTGGTCGACACGGAAGCCGTGGTGACTGCCCTTGCTTATGAGACCGGGGACGAGGAGGAGGCCCGCTGGGTCTTCGCCTGCCTCGATGCCCTGCAGGTCTTCGACCGTGAGGATGCGCAGCTGCGTCTGGAGCCGCTGCTCCGGCAATGCATGGCCTTCGACGGGTGACCTTCTCCAGTAGCTCCAGGCCCCCTTCCCGTCCGCCGCTCCGCGACCCGCGGAGCGGCGGACGCTGAGGAGCCGCACCTTTGCTGTCCGTGGCCACCCGGACGTTCCGCACCCGTTTCGTGCCGCGTTCCGCAGCGGCCCCAGGAAGGGCGCGTGCTGCCGGATAACAGCAGCAACTCCCCCCAGCCGAGGCGGAATTGGTGACCAGGGCAACCACCCCCCTGACCTCCCCCTATAGCTCCCCGTAAGCACCGACGTACCGGTCGTTTTTTTGCTCAATGGTGAACGGGGAGCTGGGGGTTCGGCGGCGATTCGGGCTTACAGTCCTGTTTGACCGGCTCGACGACATTGGGCCGAGAGACGTTCTCTGGAGGAACGGGGGATCACGGTGCTGGAGGCAGGGCAGTTAGCGCAGGTGAACGGCCAGGCGCAGGCGAACGGCCGCGAGCAGGCGGGCAGTCCGGGGCAGGAGAGAGAGCGGGGGCACGTTCACGATCGCGGCAGCGGCAGCGGCAGCGGTAGTGGCAGTGGGAGCGGGGGCGTTCACGGGGGCGGTGGAAGCTTTCACGGTCACGGTCACGGACACGGTTACGGGCACGGTGGGGGTCTTCATGCCTCCGATGAGAGCGCTCACGGGCACGCGTACCGGGCCTCAGGCGCCCCCGGAGAGTCGTTGGCGCGGCCCGTGGTGCGGGTCATGTTGGTGGCGGAGCAGTCGGTGACGCGGGCCGGGTTGCGGTCGATATTGACGGCGGCGCCGGAGTTACGCGTGGTCAGCAGTTTCGGGAATCCGAAGAAGGCCGTTGAGGCGTCGCGCGAGGAACAGCCCGAGGTGATCCTCGTCGGTACGCGGGAGGGGCTGACCGCGGACGCGGCGGCCGCGCAGCGGCTGGTGTCGGTGAACGGGGCGCCGGGGGCGAAGGCGATACTGCTGCATCCCGCGGAGACGAGTGCGGAGGTCTCGCAGGTCCTCACCGGGGGCGTGCACGGGTGTATCGATCCCGCGGTGGACGAGGAGCAGATCATTCGGGCGGTGACCACGGTCGCGCTGGGCGGTGCGGTGTTCCTGCCGGCGCCCAAGGTGCAGCCGGTCGAGTTGACGCTGGCGATCGACGGGCCCAGTCCGGGCGAGGCCAGTCTGACCGAGCGGGAGCGGGCGGTGCTGGGCAAGCTCGCGCGGGGGCTGAGCAATGCGGAGATCGCCACGGAGCTGTTCCTGGCGGAGGCCACCGTCAAGAAGCATCTGACGCAGGCCATGCGGAAGATCGGGCAGCCGGACCGGCTGCGGGCGGGCCTGTACGCCTACCAGCAGGGGATTTTCGGGTAGTTGGTCGTTGGTGTGGGCGGCAGCTGAGGGGTGCCCGGGCGACCATGGGGGCAGGTGCGGTGACGATCGGGGAGCCGTCGGGCAGTCGGAGCGGTTGCGGGCCGGGCCGGGCTGTGTGCCCTGGCCGCACGGAATCTTCGGGACGATGGCGCTGAGGCGGATGGCACCTGGCGGACGTGCCGGGGCGACCAATGGAGTAGGTGCGGGTGACGATCGAGGAACCGCAAGTCTCCGAAGGTGTGTTCTGTCAGGTGTCAACCAGCGGTTAATTTTGTTTCGCTCTTTCGGTTCTGCCGGCCGCCGATATCGGTGGCCGGCGGGCCGCAACTCGCCATACAAACAGCGGGGGTCTCGTTGAGCGACTTCACCGTCAGCCATGTCGAATTCCATGTCGGGGATGCCCGGCAAGCCGCCTATTACTACCGCACCGCATTCGGGTTCGCAACGTTGGCCGAAGGGGGTCCGGAAACCGGGCTCGCGGACCGCAGATCCATTCTTCTCGGGCAGGGGGATATTCGCCTCCTGATGACGTCCGATCTGACTCCCGACGGGCCGGTGGCCCGCTATGTGGCGCGCCACGGTGACGGAGTGGCGAATGTCGCGCTGCGCACCGGGGACGCCGAGGGCGCGTTCCGGCGGGCCGTCGAGCACGGTGCGGAGGTGGTGGCGGAGCCGGCCGAGGTCGAGTACGAGGACGGGTCCGCGGCCGTGTCCGCCGCGGTCAGGGCGTTCGGGGACACCGTGCACACCTTCGTGCAGTACGGCGCGGAGGGGCAGTTGCCGCATCCTTGGCTGCGGCGGACGGATGCGGATGCCGGCGTTCAGGCCGCCGCCGCGGGTGAACCGCAGCTGCATTCGCTCGATCATTTCGCCGTGTGTCTTCCGGCCGGTGAACTCGCCCGGACCGTGGCCTTTTACGAAAAGGGTCTCGGATTCGACGAGGCATTTGAGGAGTTCATCGAGGTCGGGGACCAGGCGATGGAATCCAAGGTGGTGCGCAGCCCGTCCGGGGCCGTCACCTTCACGTTCCTGGAGCCCGATGTGCGGCGTAAGCCGGGGCAGATCGACACGTTTCTCGACGCGCACGGCGGCGCCGGCGTACAGCATCTGGCATTCGGTACGTCGGATATCGCCGCCGCGGTGCCGCACATCGCCGCGCAGGGCGTGGAATTCCTGCACACCCCTGCGACCTACTACGACGCGGTGGAGGGCCGGGTCGGCTCCCTCGGGGGCGATCTGGAGGTGCTGCGTGACCTGTGCGTGCTCGCCGACCGCGACGACTGGGGGCTGCTGTACCAGATCTTCACCCGCTCGCCGCACGCCCGGGGCACGTTCTTCCTCGAACTCATCGAGCGGCGCGGCGCGCAGACCTTCGGCAGCGGAAACATCAAGGGGCTCTACGAGGCGGTCGAGCGCGCTCAGGCCCTCACCGGCGCTAAATGACTGACATCGGCACCGATCCGGATACCCGCACTGATGCAGTTACCGGCACCAGTCCGGTTACCGGCACCGGTCCCGTCACTGGCACCGGTCCCGTCACTGGCACCGGTCCCGTCACCGGGACCAGTCCCGTCATCGCCCCTGACCCCGTCACCGACCCCGACCCCGCCCCCCAACCGCTGACCGTCCGCGCGTACGCCGCGCTCGCCAAGGACCGGCTGCCCGCCGCGACATGGCACTACTTCCAGGGCGGCGCCGGTACGGAGAGCACCGTACGGGCCAACCGGGCCGCGTACCGGCAGGTCCGTCTCCGGCCCCGGGTGCTGGCCGATGTCTCCCGGTGTGATCTGTCGACCACGGTGCTGGGGGACTCCGTCGGCGCGCCCCTGGGTGTCGCGCCGATGGCCTATCACCAACTGGCCTGCGACGAAGGGGAAGTGGCCACGGTGCGGGCGGCCGGTGGGCCGGGGCTGCGGGTCCCGACCATCGTCAGCATCTTCGCCAGCCGGACCTTCGAGGACCTCGCCGCGCAGGCCACCGGACCGCTCTGGCTGCAGCTGTACTGGCTGCACCGGCGGGACGTGCTGCGCACGGTGGTGCGGCGCGCGGAGGCCGCCGGATTCCGTGCCCTGGTGCTCACCGTGGACACCCCGCGGCTCGGCAGACGGCTGCGCGAGGTGCGGCACGGCTTCCACCTGCCCCCGCACATCGTCGCCCGCAACCTGGACGGCGAGGTCACCGGATTCCTGCACGACCGGCAGGACGGCAGCTCCGCCCTGGCCCGGCACGCCGACGCCTTCATCGACCCCTCGCTGAGCTGGTCCGACCTGGACTGGCTGCGGGAGCAGACCCGGCTGCCGCTGGTCCTCAAGGGCGTCCTCACCGCGGAGGACGCGGCCCGCGCCGCCGGACTCGGCCTCGACGGGATCGTGGTGTCCAACCACGGCGGACGCCAACTCGACGGCGCCGTCGCCACGTTGGATGCGCTGCCGGAGGTCGTGGCGGCGGTCGACGGGCGCTGCCCGGTGTTCCTCGACGGGGGCGTCCGCCAGGGGACCGACGTGCTCAAGGCACTGGCGCTGGGTGCCCGCGCGGTCTTCGTCGGCAGACCCGTGCTGTGGGGGCTGGCCGCCGGCGGGGAGGACGGGGCGCGCGAGGTGCTCACCCTGCTGCGGGACGAACTGGAGGACGCCATGGCGCTGGCCGGCCGTCCCTCTCTCGCCGACCTCGGCCCGGAGCTGCTGTCCCGCGGCCCCGCCGCGGCGGCACCGAACGCATCGTACGAGGAACCGGATCTTCGGAAAGGACCATGATGACCACCGAGGCATTCCAGCTCAGCGACCACGACCGGGCGTTGCTGCCCACCGACGAGGACGTGCAGTTCTACCAGGAGCACGGCTGGTACCTGTCGAAGAAGCTGCTGACCGACGACGAGGTCGACACGCTCGTTGAGGCCAGTGAGCGGTTCTACGCCGGTCACCGGGACCGCACCCTGCCCAAGCGGCCGCCGCGGCTGGCGTACTGGGAGCCGGAGAAGGGCGACGTCCACCGGCACAACGACTACATCTTCTACGAGGACGACACGATCCGGAGCATCCTGTCCAAGCCGGTCATCGGGGCGGTCGCCGCGCGCATCGCGGAGACCAGCCAGATACGGCTGTGGAACAGCACCCTGATCTACAAGCCGCCGCGGCCCGAGGACGAGGGCAACATCGTGCCCTGGCACTTCGACCGCCACTACTGGCAGACCTGCACCTCCGACGAGATGCTGACCGCGTTCATCCCCTTCCACGACTGTGACGAGGAGATGGGCACCATCACCATGGTCGACGGCAGCCACCGGTGGAAGGAGACCGGCGGCAACGACGCGACCACCAAGCACTTCGCCGAGCGGGACCGCTCCGAACTGGACGAGATGCTGGAGGAGAACGCGGCCTTCAACAACACGACGGTCCGCAAGGTGCCCATCGTCATCCCGAAGGGGCACATCAGCTTCCACCACTGCCGCACCTACCACGGCAGCGGGCTGAACCGGAGCGACCGCCCGCGCCGGGCGATCTCCTTCCACCTCCAGGACCGGACGAACCAGTGGCGGCCGTTCGAGATCTCCACCGGCGAGCGGGTCGTCTACAACAACGACGTCCTCGTCCGCAGGGACGCGAACGGCAACCCCGACTACACGGACCCGGACTTCTGCCCGGTGCTCTGGCAGGAGCAGGCGTAATGCCGCGGCCCGGACCGGACGCCGAGCTCAGGCCGGCCGAACTCCACTCGTCCCTCTCGGACCCGCTGCTCGACGTGATGAACTTCCTCAACGAGGTCACGCTGCGGTACCCCGAGGCGATCTCCTTCGGTCCGGGCCGCCCCTACGACGGGTTCTTCGAGGTGGACCGGATCGGCGGCTACCTCGACACCTACACGCGCCACCTGGAGCAGGACCTCGGCCGCACCCCCGAAGAGGTGCGCACCGCGCTGTTCCAGTACGGGCGCACCAACGGCCAGATCCACGACCTGGTGGCCCGCACGATCGCCCACGACGAAGGCATCCACACCGACCCGTCCGCCGTCGTGGTCACCGTCGGCTGCCAGGAGGCGATGCTGCTGGTCCTGCGGGCGCTGATCGCCGGCCCGGACGACGTCCTGCTGGTCACCGACCCCGGGTACGTCGGCATCACCGGCGCCGCGCGGCTGCTGGACGCCGCGACCGTGCCGGTGCCCGAGGACGACACCGGCCTGGACCTCGACGCGCTGCGCGCCGCCGTCCGGGAGCTCCGCGGCCGGGGCAAGCGGCCGCGTGCGGTGTACGTGATCCCCGACTTCGCCAATCCCTCCGGGGCGTCGATGCCCACGGAGAAGCGGCGTGCGCTGCTCGACCTCGCCGCGGAGGAGGACCTGCTGCTGCTGGAGGACAACCCCTACGGGTTCTTCAGCCGCACCGGGGAGCAGCGGCCCACCCTGAAGTCGCTGGACACCCGGCACCGGGTGATCTACTTCGGTTCGTTCGCCAAGACCTGCTTCCCGGGCGCCCGGGTCGGCTACGTCATCGCCGACCAGCCGGTCATCGGCGAGGACGGCGGGCGCACCCTGCTCGCCGACGAACTGTCGAAGATCAAGAGCATGGTCACGGTGAACACCCCGGCGATCGCCCAGGCGGCCATCGGGGGCATGCTTCTCACGCACGGGTGCCGGCTGCGCGACGCCAACAAGGACCTCATCGAGTTCTACCGCGGCAACATGGAGGCGCTGCTGGACGCGCTCGCGCGCCACCTGCCGCAGGACCGGTGGGGGGTGCGGTGGAACGTACCGGACGGCGGGTTTTTCCTCGTCCTGACCCTGCCGTTCGCCGCCGACAACGCCTTCCTGGAGGAATCGGCCCGGGACCACGGCGTCATCTGGACCCCGATGAACTACTTCTACCTGGGCAACGGCGGCGAGCGGCAACTACGGCTGTCGGCGAGCTACTTGACGCCCGAGCGGATCGAGGAAGGGGTGCGCCGGCTCGCCGCGCACATCATCCAGCGGATCACCCAGGGGCAGTAGATGGCCGCGAACGCACTGCGCACCGTCGCCGTCGTCGGCACCGGGCTCATCGGCACCTCCGTCGCCCTCGCCCTGACGGCGCGCGGAATCACCACCCACCTCCTCGACCGGGACGCCGCCGCGGCCCGTACCGCCGCCGCGCTGGGCGCCGGTACGGCCGGTGCACCGCCCGGCCCGGTGGACCTCGCGGTGCTCGCCGTACCGCCCGGGAAGGTGTCCGGCGTGCTGGAGGAGCACCAGAAGAACGGTCTGGCACGGGCGTACACCGACGTCGCCAGCGTGAAGGGGCCACCGCTCGCCGAGATCGCGGCCCGCGGCGGTGACCTGGCCTCCTTCGTCGGCGGCCACCCCATGGCGGGACGGGAACGCTCCGGTCCGCTGGCGGCCCGGGCCGAGCTGTTCGAGGGCCGGCCCTGGGTGCTCACGCCCGACGCGGCGAGCGAACCCGCCGTTCTGGGGCGGGCGCTGGAACTGGTCCGGCTGTGCGGCGCGGTGCCGGTCGTCCTCGGTGCCGAGGCCCATGACCACGCCGTCGCGCTCATCTCCCACGTCCCGCACCTCCTCGCCACCTTGATGGCGGCCCGGCTGGACGACGGGGAAGAGGTGGCGCTGCGGCTCGCCGGGCAGGGGCTGCGCGACGTCACCCGGATCGCCGCGGGTGACGCCGGACTGTGGACGGACATCCTCACGACCAACGCGGAGGCCGTGGCCGCCGTGCTGGACGGGCTCGCCGGCGACCTGGACGCGGTACGCCGCGCGCTGCGGGAGCCGGCCCCGGCGGAGCTGACCGCACTGCTCGAACGGGGCAACACGGGATATGCCCGGATCCCCGGCAAACACGGCGGAACTGCCGTAGCGTACGGATCAGTTCGGGTGGTCCTGCGCGACCGGGCGGGTGAGCTGGCCCGACTGCTCTTGGCCGCCTCGGCGGTGGGGGCGAACATCGAGGACGTCCGCCTGGAGCACGCCACGGACGGCTCCGTCGGAGTGGCGGAACTCCTGGTGGCGGACGAGTCGGCCGGGACCCTCACGGCCGAACTCCGGCGCCGCGAGTGGACCGTCCACGCCTAGCGCGCCGCGCGTGATCCCCGAGCCGTCCCGGGCCGCACCGGCCCTTGTCGAGCGAATCCAGGAGTACGACCGTGCGGGCAGCAGTGATGTTCGGGGCAGGGGACGTCCAGGTGAAGGAGGTGCCCGACGCCCGGATCGACCGGCCGACCGACGCCGTGGTGCGGGTCACCCACGCCGCGATCTGCGGCAGCGACCTGTGGCGCTACGGGAAGATGCCGCCGAACCCGGACGGGTTGCGGATCGGGCACGAATTCATCGGCGTGGTCGAGGAGACCGGCGCCGAGGTCACCTCCGTACGCCGCGGAGACCTCGTCCTCGCGCCCTTCAAGTGGTCCGACGGAACCTGCGAGTTCTGCCGCGACGGGCTGCCCAACTCCTGCCCGGACGGCGGCTTCTGGGGCGGGGAGCTGGACGGCGGCCAGGGCGAGGCGGTCCGCGTCCCCCTGGCCGACGGCACGCTCCTCCCGCTCCCGATGCAGCCGGACGACCCCCGGGTGCCGGCGGTGCTGGCCCTGTCCGACGTGCTGTGCACCGGACACCACGCGGCCCGTGCCGCGCAGGCCGGACCCGGCCGGACCGTCGCCGTGGTGGGGGACGGCGCGGTCGGACTGTGCGGCGTGCTGGCCGCCTCCCGGCTCGGCGCGGAGCGCATCATCGTCCTCGGCCGGCACACCGCGCGGACGGACCTCGCGCGCCGGTTCGGCGCCGTGGAGGTGGTGCCGGAGCGCGGCGCGGCGGCCGTCGAACGGGTCAAGGAGCTCACCGGCGGGCACGGCGCGCACGCGGTGCTGGAGTGCGTCGGGACCGGCGCGGCCCTGCGGGACGCGCTGGACATGGCCCGCCCCGGTGGCGCCGTCGGCTACGTCGGTGTGCCCCAGGACGGCGAAGGCGTCGACGTACGGCGCTTCTACCGCCGGAACGTCACCCTCGCCGGCGGCGTGGCCCCGGCCCGGGCCTACGCACCCGAGCTCCTCCCCGACGTGCTGGCCGGACGTCTCGACGCGTCGGCGATCTTCGACCGCACCGTCGGGCTGGACGGCGTCCCGGACGGCTACAAGGCGATGGCCGCACGCGAGGCCCTCAAGGTGCTCGTCCGGCCCTGACGGCCCACTGGTCGTTTCCGCTCTCGCGCCCCGCCTCCCGGCCGCACCGGCAGGCGGGGCGCACGTCCGGGACGGCCGCCCTACGGGTCAGCCGCCCGTCGAGCTCAGTTCCCCGTTGAACACCGTCACCGCCTGCCCCAGCAGGGTCACCCGGTCACCGAGCAGCTCGACGCCCACCCGGCCGCCGCGCGGGGACAGTTGGAGGCCGGTCAGCTCGGTCCGGCCGAGCCGCCGGGACCAGAAGGGCGCCAGTACGCAGTGGGCGGCGCCGGTGACGGGGTCCTCGGGTATGCCGGCGGCCGGGGCGAAGACCCGGGAGACGAAGTCGTGGTCGGCGCCCGCCGCGGCGGCCGCGGTCACGATGACCGCCCGGCCGCTGAAGGCGGCCAGCGCCACGATGTCCGGGGACAGGTCCCGCACCGCGGCGGCCTCGGCCAGTTCCACCAGCAGATCGTGCCGGGCCCGGCCGGTCCACACCGGGTCGGTGCCCAGCGCCTTGGCCAGCCCCACCGGCTCCGGCTCGGCGGCCGGCGGGTCCGCCGGGAAGTCCAGGGTGATGTCACCGCGGCCGTGCCGCCGGGCGGTGAGCACCCCGCTCAGCGTCTCGAAGCGCAGGGTCGCGTCCCGGGCGGCGTCCCGCGTGGTGTGGAGGACATGGGCGGTGGCCAGGGTGGCGTGTCCGCAGAGGTCCACCTCCACCGTCGGCGTGAACCACCGCAGGCCGTAGGAGTTCTCCCCGACGCGGTGCACGAAAGCGGTTTCCGACAAATTGAGTTCGGCGGCGACCTGCTGCATCCAGGCCACGTCGGCCGGCTTCTCCAGCAGACAGACACCGGCGGGATTACCGGCGAATGGCCGGTCGGTGAACGCATCAACGATGAAGGTGCGCATGGCTTGAAGCTACTGCCGGTAAGACACCATGGGGCGAAATGCGGGTACTTGCCGCTGTTGGTACCGCATTCCGGCGCCCATCGGAGCAGGGGGAACGGTCCGAGAGGAGCCTGTTTACCCCTCCACGCGATCACTAGGATTCAGATCCGATCGTCGAAACGCCGGCCACCGCCACGGAATCGAGGCGGCGGGCCCAGGGGGCGCATTCCGCGTCCGGAAGGGCATGCATGCAGACCACGGAAGCCAAAGTCCCGCCCTTACTTCTCGCGGTGCTCATCTCCCTGAGTGTGGGCGGCCTGATGTCCTCCGACATCAACCTCCCCGGCCTGGCACAGACCGCCCATGCCCTCGGCACCTCCGTCTCCGCGGTCCAGGCGACCTTCAGCCCGTACCTGATCGGCCTGCTCGTCGCCCAACTCGTCTACGGCCCCTGGTCCGACGCGATCGGCCGACGGCGGCTGGTCATCGGCGGCTTCACGCTCTACGCGGTGGCCTCGCTCGGCTGCGCGCTCTCCCCGAACATCGCGGTCTTCGCTGCCGCCCGGCTCCTCCAGGCCCTCGGCGCGGGCGCCGGACTCGTCCTGGCCCGGGCCATCGTCGGCGATCTCTACGGGCAGCAGACCGCGGCCCGCGTCTTCACCACGATCATGCCGGTGGTCGGTGCCTCTCCGGCGGTCTCCCCGCTCATCGGCGGCTATCTGACCACCTACGTCTCCTGGCAGGCACCCTTCTTCCTGACCGCGGTGATCGCCGCGGTCACCGTGCTCGCCGTCGTACTCAGGGTGCCCGAGTCGCTGCCCGCGGAACGCCGCGCACGGCGGCTGCGCACGACGGTGGGCAACTACCGCCGGCTGCTGCTGAGCGCGAAATTCTGGGGCTACGGCCTCAACCTCGGTGTGGGCTACGCCGTTTACACCGGCTACCTGGTCGCCTCGCCGGTGATCTTCCAGCGCCTGGGCATGAGCACCGAGATCAACGGCTACTGCTACATCAGCATCGCCGCCGCGTACATCACCGGCAACCTCGTCTCGCGCCGCCTGGTCAAGCGCCATTCCATCGACCGGCTGCTGGCCCGGGGCCATCTGATCTTCTCCAGCGGCGCCCTGGTGCTGCTGGTGGTGGGGCTGACCGATCCGCAGACCCCCTGGCCGCTGCTCGTCCTCATGACGGCCGTGACCATCGGCAACGGCTTCCTCTTCCCGATGTCCGTGGCGGGCGGGGTGACCTCCTTCCCCACCATGGCCGGCGCCGCCTCCGGGCTTCTCGGCGCGGTCCAGATGGCCGGCGGCAGCCTCTCGTCCCTCGTCGTCAGCAAGATCCCGCCGGACATCAGGTCGTTCGCGATCCTGGTGGCGGTCCTCGCGCTGACCGGACTGACCGCGTTCCACTGCCTCCGGGCCCGCACGGCCCGTTCCGCCACCGCATCCGACGCGCAACAGGCGGCACCGTCCGCCGCGCCGGTGGCCTCCGCACCACCGACCGACGAATGACCACCGAATGACCACCGACGCATGACCACCACGTATTCGCATACGCACGATCGAGGGGAAACCGTAATGGGCCAGGTCTCACGCCGTCTGGAAGAACTCGGACTGACGCTGCCGCCGCTGCTGCCGAAGCTGGCGAATTACGTGCCGACGAAGACGGTCGGCGATCTCGTCTTCGTCTCCGGCCACGGCCCGCTGAATCCGGACGGCTCGGTGAAATACCGGGGACGCCTGGGCGACGATTTCACCATCGACGAGGGCAAGGAAGCCGCCCGGCTCGTCACCCTGAACATTCTCTCCGCGCTCAACGCCGAACTCGGTGATCTCGACCGGATACGGGAATTCGTCAAACTGCTCGTGATGGTGCAGTCCGCCCCCGATTTCCAGGAACAGCACGTGGTCGCCGAGGGCGCCTCCGACCTCCTCACCGACGTCTTCGGCGCCGAACGCGGCTCGCACGCCCGCTCCGCCGTCGGCATGATGGCCCTCCCCTTCGGCATCGCCGTCGAAATCGAGGCCGTCGTACGCATCGACGCCTGACGCGCACGCGGCGCGCCCTCTTCCGGGGATACGGGGCTCAACCGTCCCGGAAGAGGGTGAGCCACGGCAGCAGGTCCTCGCGGAGCTCGGTGTCCCGTACGCCCAGACCGTCCCGCGGCGCGAGGCAGCGGACGCCCACCTTCCCGTGGTGGCGGCCCGCCCGTACGGAGGCCACGGCCTCGGCGGTGGCCTCCAGGGGGTGGGTGACGGACAGCGTCGGGTGGATACGGCCTTTGTGGACGAGGCGGTTGGCTTCCCAGGCCTCCCGGTAGCTGGCGAAGGGCGTACCGAGGATCCGCTTGAGCCCGGTCCACAGGGAGCGGTCGTCGTAGAGGTGCCCCGAACCGGTGGTGGAGGCACAGGTGACCACGGTGCCGCCGCGCCGGACCGCGTACACCGAAGCGGCGAAGGTGTCCCGGCCCGGGTGCTCGAAGACGATGTCGGGGTCCTCCCCACCGGTGAGGTCCCGCACGTGCCGGGCGAAGCGCCGCCATTCACCCGGGTTCGGGGTGTCCGGGTCCTTCCAGAACTGGTAGTCCTCGGCCCGGCGGTCGATGACGAGGTCCGCGCCCATCCCGTGGCACAGCGCGGCCTTCTCCGGCGACGAGACGACACACACCGGTGTGGCCCCGCCGGCGAGCGCGTACTGCGTGGCGAACGAGCCCAGCCCGCCCGCCGCGCCCCAGATCAGGACGGTGTCGCCCTGCTTCATGGCCGCACCGTTGTGGGAGACGAGCTGCCGGTACGCGGTGGAGTTGACCAGCCCGCAGCAGGCCGCCTCCTCCCACGTCAGATGCGGCGGCTTCGGCATCAGCTGGGCGGCCTTGACCAGTGCGAGCTCCGCCAGGCCGCCGAAGTTGGTCTCGTGACCCCAGATGCGCTGCGCGGGACCGGCCGCCGCGGTGTCATGGCCGTCCGGAGCCTCCAGCTCCACCACGAGACAGTGCGCGACGACCTCGTCACCCGGCTGCCAGCGGCTGACGCCGGGGCCGGTGCGCAGGACCACGCCGGAGAGGTCCGACCCCAGGACGTGGTACGGCAGATCGTGCCGCCGCCCGGCCGGTGATCTGCGGGCGTACTCCGCCAGGCAGCGGAACGTCGGCTCGGGCTCGAACAGCGCGGACCCTACGGTGCGGTGGTTGACCGACGAGGCCATCACCGCGACCAGCACCTCGGCGTGACCGGGTGCGGGAACCGGCACCTCGTCGAGATACAGCGAGGCACGCGGGTCCCGCTCGTCGTGCGGCACCCCGGCGAACAGCGCGGCGTCCGCCCGGTGCACGGTCACCGCCCGGTACGTCCTGGGGAGGGGCAGCGTGGCGAGCTCCCGGGCCGTGACGTCCGGATCGAGCAGGGCGGTGACGAGCTCCTGCACGGTGCGGCTCCTCCCTGACGGCGTGCCTCTTCTCAGGTGCCTCTTCCACGTGGTTCTGCCACGTGTCTCTCACGCCGCCATGGAAGACCACGCGCCCCGCTTGAGCCAGAAAAACCGCCCTAAACCACCCATAGGGCCGCTTTGTGGTGCCTCCCACGCACTCGGCCGTCCCGCCGCGGGGCTGGTTCGCCGTTGCCGCACCTCTCACCGTTGCCGGGCGGTGGTCCCGGTGGTCCCGGTGGCCCGGGTGGTCTCGATGGTCCCGGTGGTCCCTGGTGTCCAGCGCAGGGTGAGGGCCGGCAGGTTCTCCATGTTGCCGCTGCCGTCGTCGGTGCCCACGATGTGGAAGCCATGGTGGGCGTAGAACGCCCTGGCCTCCGTGTTGAGTTGGAAGACGTGCAGGGTGAGGCCGCCCGGGCAGTGCTCCTGCGCCGCGGCGAGCAACCGGCTGCCGATGCCGGTGCGCCGCACATCCGGCCGGAGGTAGAGCTGGTCGAGCAGATCACCCTGGACGGCGGCGTACCCGAGGATGTCACCGTCCCGGACGGCGACCAGTGTGTGGCTCTCGGGCAGCACGATCTCGCGGATCCAGTACGTGACCTCGTCGTGCGTACGGCGTTGCGGCGGCAGGTAGGGCATGGTGGCAGCCCGGGACGCCTGGTGGATGGCGGCTATCGCCGATGCGTCATCGTGCTCGGCGGGTCGGATGGTGACGATGGTTGACCTCCTATATTTCGCGGCGCTCTGCTGGGCCGCCCACGTACTCGGCTGTCCCGCCGCGGGTGTTGTGCGCCGTTGCGCGCTGTGCGGCGCTTCCCGGGCAGGGGAAAGGCGAGTGGGGGTGCACATGATTGCTCATGTGCACC
>NZ_JBFACE010000056.1:0-39332 GCF_040640655.1 Streptomyces sp. NPDC021749
CTGCACTGGTCACACTTCCGCAGACACAGCCAAGCCCGAGCCCGCCACTGCCACTACCAACGCCGAGGCCACAAACCCCACATGCGGTTGCAGTACTAGGCAGGCTCGGACCGACCGACCGGGAAGGCTGGGTAGGTCGGGAAGGCTGGGAAGGCTGGGAAGGTCGGACTTTAGGAACGCTGGGCCGCCGCCAACAGAACCTCGGCGGCGGCCCGCGCCTGCCGTGCGGCCCCCGCTCCCGCCCCCACAACAGCGGCCGCACCGATCGCCCCGTCCACGAGCAACGCCAACTGCCCGGCGAGCATGGCGGTTTGCTGGTCCGTGGCCACGGGGGATTGCTTGTCCGTGACCACGGAGGGTTGCTGGCCCGTGCCCTTGGAGGATGACTGGACCGGAAGCTCACTCACGAGCCCGCCCAGATAGCTCACCAACGCCCGCTTGTGCTCCCGCGCGGCCCGTGCGACCCCCTCCGACGTAGCCCCCAGCTCCCCGAACGAGTTAAGGAAGGCACACCCCCGGAAGTCCGGCTCCGCGAACCACTCCGCCAGCCAGTCGAAGACCGCCAGCACCCGCCCCGCCGGCCCCTCGCCGTGCACGTCCACGTACTCCGCGAGCGCCGCCCGCCACCGGGCATCCCGCCGCCTGAGATACGCCTCGACGAGATCCTGCTTGGCCGGAAAGCACTGGTAGAGCCGCTTCAGCGAAACCCCCGCGGCGCCCCGCAGCTCGTCCATCCCCACGGCTTGGATCCCGCGCCCGTAGAACAACTCCTCAGCAGCATCAAGTATCCGAACCCGAGCTTCGTCCCGAGCCGTACGGGCTTCGTCCTGGTCCCTCGTCATGGTCACGTCCGGGCTGTTTGGGGGTCGATGGGGCTAATGAGGGCCGATGAGGGCCGCTGGAGGTACTCATGGCGGGCCGATCGTGGCGGCCGGTAGCGAAGAGAACGCCCGTTCTCTACACTAGCCGACACACGACCGGAGAACGCCCGTTCTCCCCACCCGCCCACCAAGAACACCCGCCCCCGAGATCACCCGCTCACCCAGAACCCCACCCACTCCAACGCGACCACCCCTCATCACCCCACCCCTCCACCCCCATCACCCCACCCCGAGAGGCCCACACCATGACATCGCCGCGCCCACCCTTCCCCCCGTTCGACGAGCAGAGCGCCCTGCAAAAGGTCCAGGCCGCCGAGGACGCCTGGAACACCCGCGACCCGGAACGGGTGGCCCTCGCCTACACCGAGGACTCGATCTGGCGGAACCGCGACACCTTCCTCCGCGGCCGCGGCGAGATCATCACCTTCCTCCGCCAGAAATGGGCCCGAGAACTGGACTACGCACTCCGCAAGGAACTCTGGTCCTTCCACGACAACCGCATCGCGGTCCGCTTCCAGTACGAGAGCCATGACGCCGACGGCCAGTGGTGGCGCAGCTACGGCAACGAGCTGTGGGAGTTCGACGAGCACGGCCTGATGCGCCGCCGCGAGGCCGGCATCCATGACGTCCCCATCCAGGAGTCCGCCCGCCGCATCTTCGGCCCCCGCCCGGAACACGAAAAAGGCACCCCCCTCCCCTTCCCCTAGCCCGCCCACCCTCCCCCTCGACCCCCGCCCCCTCGCTTAACTCTCTGCTACCATCGCAGGGAACAAAATCACCCTCTGTAATCGTTGCCGGAAGAAAAGGAGGCACCCCGGCCCGGCGAGGCACGACGCGGCAACCGCGCAGCAAGGGCTCAGCACGGCGCGGCGCCACACGGCCCCCAAGGCATCCGCTGCGGCACCCATGGCATCCGCCAAGGCACCTACAAGGCGTCCAAGGGCCCCGCCGCCCGCGCAGAAACCCGCCCCGCCGCCGGACCCCGCTATCCCGCGCGCAGGCACCCGCCCTGCGTCAGGCCGCTCCCCCCGCCTCAAGCGCCCGATCCGCCCCCGTCAGGCCCGCGCCGCCCCCCGTCAGGCCCGCGCCGCCCCCCGTCAGGCGCCCGCCGCCCCCGTCAGGCACCCGCGCCGCCCGCCCCGCGCCCCGCCCGTCTCGCACTGCCCCGCCCCACCACCTCTCCCAGCACCTGCCCCAGGGCGACCACCCCCTCCTCGATCTCCCCCGCCGTACGCGCCGCATAGCCGAGCACCAGCCCCGGCGCCCCCGGCCGCTGCCGGTGCCAGGACAACGGCTGCACCTTGACGCCCCGTTCAAGCGCAGCGGCCGCCCACTCCACGTCGACCACCTCAGCGTCCGCCACATCGGCATCGGCGTCGACCACATCGGCGTCGACCACATCGGCCTGGACCGCATCGGCTCGGCCAAGTCGCCCACAACCGCCAAGGCCCTCGGCGCCGCCAAGGCCCTCGGTACCAACAAAGGCCTCTCTACCGGCTCCGCCTGCAGATCTCCGGGAGTCCCGCGCCCCGAACGAGTCCGACACCCCGAACGAGTCCGACACCCCCAACGAGTCCCGCACCCCGAATGAGTCCCGCACCCCCAAGGAGTCCCGCCCGCCGAATGCGTCCGGCGCCCCGAGCGAATTCCGGGCCCCCAGCGTCTCCCGCGCCCCGAACGTGAGCGTCAGATGGAGCCCCGCCGCCGCGCCGTGCACGGTCGCGCCGGGAAGGTGGCGCCGGACCGCGGCGATCATGGCGTCCCGGCGCTGACGGTGGCGCCGCCGCACCCACCGCAGCCGCCGCTCCAGTTCACCCGTCTCCATCAGCCGCGCCAGCACCAGCTGGGGAAGTACGGCGTTGCCGAGGTCCGCGAACCGCCGGGCGTCGACCAGCGCCTCCCGGTACGCCGACGGCGCCAGCAGCCAGCCCACCCGCAGCGCCGGCGCGAGCAGCTTGGAAACGCTGCCCGCATAACAGACCTGCTCGGGAAGGAGGGAGCGCAATGCGGCCACCGGTGGGCGGTCGTAGCGATGCTCAGCGTCGTAATCGTCCTCGACGATCAGCCCGCCCTCCGCCGTCGCCCAGCGCATCAGCTCCCGCCGGCGCGCGCCGCCCAGCACCACGCCGGTCGGGAACTGGTGCGCCGGCGTGAGCAGCACCGCCCGCGCCCCACTCGCCCGCAGCTCCTCGACCCGCACCCCCTCCTCGTCCACCCCCACCGGCGGCGTCGCCACACCCCAGTAACGCAGATGCTGCCGCGCCCCCAGCGACCCCGGATCCTCCACCGCGATCTCCCGGATCCCCGCGCCCCGCAGCACCTGAGCAACCAGTCCCAGCGCCTGAGCCGTACCGGCGGTGATGATCACCTCCTCCGGATCCACCGCGATCCCCCGGTAACACGCCAGCCAGGCGGCGACCGTCCGCCGCAGCGCGGGCGCACCCCGCGGATCCCCGTAACCGAACCCGGCGGCCGGCAACCCGGCGAGCACCTCTCGCTCGGCCCGCAACCAGGCCGCCCGCGGAAACGCGGCCAAATCCGGTACGCCCGGCGACAGATCGATCCGCGCCGGCGCCGCCCGCAGCACATCGAAAACGTCCGGCCCGATACCCGTCCCGACGCTCGCCCCTCCCCCGGAAGCGAACCTCGCCCCACCCCCGGAAGCGAACGGCGCCGATCGACCCGCCTCGCCCTCCCGCACCGCCCGCGGAACGAACGGCGTGGGCGGACCCGCCTTCACCGCCAACCCGCCCGCCGCCACAACCAGCCCGGCCACCTCACCCACCAGATCGCCCGCCGCAGCGCCCTTCGCCGCGCCCGTCGGCTCGGCCACCGGGCCGACCACAGGAGCTGCCACAGAACCGGCCGCAGGACCGGTCGAATGGCCAGTCACCGGTGTGGCTGAACAACCGGCCACAGGCGCAGTCACTGCGTGTGCCGTAGCCCCGGCCACATCCGTAGACCCGACCACAGAGGCGGTCACCGAGTTGACCGTAGAACTGACCACCGGCGTGGTCACCGCCGCGCCCAAAACGGAGGCCCCCGAACCGACCCCAAGCCCAGAGGGCCCCGAACCGACCCCACCCCCGGAGGCCACCGGACCGACCCCAACCCCGGAGGTCCCCGAACCGACCCCATCCCCGGAGGCCACCGGACCAACCGAAGAACCGCCCCCAAGCGTGGTCACCGGCGCCGCCACGACCACCGTCCCACCCCGCCCCCGCCCCGCCAGCTGCCCGTCCTCCCCCAGCCGCCGATACGCCTCCGTCACCACACCCCGAGAAACCCCCAGTTCAGCGGCGAGCACCCGGGTCGCCGGCAGCCTGCTCCCGACCGGCAGCCGCCCATCCGCGATCGCCTCCCGCAGCCGCCGCGCCAGCCAGTCCGCCCGTCCCCCGACCGGCGCCTCCCTCATATCGAGCTGAAGAAAATCAGAGGTCCCTGCCGCCTTTATGGAAGCCGCCTTTATGGACCCCTCAGCCGCCCCCTCTTTGGACCTGTTCACCGATCCATTGTCCGCACCACGCTGTCCCCATGCCCACCACGAACGACACCATCGGCACCAACGCCCCCTACGTACACGGCTATTCGTCCAGGGAAGCCCGCCGTCTCGGCGACCAGGCCGACACCCTGTCCGCACTGCTGCACACCGGTACCGCTTACGAGCCCGGAAGCCGCGTACTGGAGGCCGGCTGCGGTGTGGGCGCGCAGACCGTCCACCTCGTAGGGAGCAGCCCCGGCGCGCAGATCGTCGCCGTCGACCGCTCCGAGGAGTCACTCGCCCAGGCCCGCACCCACGTCACGGCCCAAGCGCCCACCGCCCCCGTCACCTGGAACCGCGCCGACCTGCGCCAACTCCCTTACCCTGAAGCCTCTTTCGACCACGTCTTCACCTGCTTCGTCCTGGAACACCTCCAGGACCCGGCGCAAACACTGGCCGAACTACGCCGGGTACTACGGCCCGGCGGAACCCTCACCGTCATCGAGGGCGACCACGGCTCGGCGTTCTTCCACCCGGACAGCCCCCACGCGCAGGCCGTGATCGACCACCAGGTACGCCTCCAGTCCGCGGCCGGCGGCAACGCCCTGATCGGCCGCGAACTGCACCCCCTGCTCACACAAGCGGGGTATGCCGCAATCACCGTGCTCCCCCGCATCGTCTACGCCGACGCGAGCCGCCCCTCCCTGGTGGACGGCTTCACCCGCAAGACCTTCATCGCCATGATCGAATCCGTACGCGACGAGGCACTGGCGGCCGGCCTCACCACCACGGCCGCCTGGAACCGAGGAATCACCGACCTCCACCGCACCGCCGCCCCCGACGGCACCTTCCACTACACCTTCTTCAAGGCCACAGCCCTCAAGCCCCACCCCTGACCGCCGCTACAACTCCCCCAGAACCCCACGGGGAACACGACAACGCCCCCGCCCGGCACCACACCGACTGCCCTCCTTCCCCCGCTCCCACCCGGTGGGATAGGAGGTCGGGAAAGCGGGCGGGAACGGCGTCGGGAGAGGGGCCTCCCCCGCCCCCCAGTCAGGCGAGCTTCCCCATCCCACCGAGCTGCCTCCGCCCGCCAATCCTCGCCTTCGCACGCCAAGCCCCGCATACGCCCGCCAAGCCACCCCTGCACCAGGTCCAGCACGCGCACCAAGCGCACCCGCCGCACCAAGTTATCCACAGGGACCCCCAACTCCTTGCCCGCCAAGGCCAGTTCACGTATCTTGGAATAACCGTTCCAAGATACGACGACAGGCCCCGCCATGCCCGACATCAAGCACTTCAACCCCGACATCGTGCTCGACGACGCCATCGAGATCTTCTGGCGCCAGGGCCTGCCGGCCACCGGCATACAGGCCCTGGTGACCGCGACGGGCGTGAGCCGGTCCAGTCTCTACGCGACGTTCGGGAACAAGGACGGGCTCTACACGGCGGCCCTCGCCCGCTACATAGACCGGCACTCCACCCCGGCCTTCGCCCACCTCGCCTCCGCAACCTCCGGGCTGACCGCGATCGAGGAGTTCTTCTCCTCCCTGATCGAGATCCGGTGCTCGGGAGCGGTCGCTGGCTGGGGCTGCATGGTCACCAACGCCTACGCCGGGCCCGAATGTGCCGACGCGGGTGTCCGCACCCTGCTCGAAGACCACCACACCGCCCTCTGGTCGGCCATGCGCGCGGCCTTGGCAAGCGCCGCCGACCTGGGACAACTCCAACCGTCCACAGACCTCGACGCGGCCGCGTCCGTCCTGGCGACGCTCGCCTACGGCGTCAACCTGCGCTCCCGCGCCGGCGCCGACGCCCAGTCCCTGACCGACACCGTCACCGCCGCCCTCGCACCCCTCCGCACCTCCACGACCCGCACGATCCCCGCGACCCCTACGACCTCCAAGGAGCCAACCCCATGACTTCCTCCCCCTCCCCCGCAAACGCCTCCTCACCCCCGCCCTCCCCCTCCGCCTCTCCCTCCCCCCTCCAGGACGAACTCACCGCGTTCCTCCGCACCCGCTACCCCGAGCTCCCGGCGGCCGCCCGGGCAGTCATGGAACGCGCCGGACGCGACCTGGCCGCCTCGGGACAAGCCACCCGGGCCCTCCAGGCCGGAGACCCGGCCCCCCGCTTCGCGCTGCCCACCGCGACGGGCGAAACCCTCTCCCTCGACGCCCTGCTCTCCACCGGGCCCGTCGTGCTCACCTTCTACCGCGGCGCCTGGTGCCCGTACTGCAACATCGCCCTGCGCGCCCTGCAGCAGCAGCTCCCCGAGATCACCGCCCGCGGCGCCCGGCTTGTCGCGGTCTCGCCCCAGATCCCCGACGAATCCCTCAGCCTCACCGAGAAGCACGCCCTGACCTTCGATGTCCTCAGCGACATAGGCTCCGACACCGCCAAGCAGTACGGCCTCGCCTTCGACCTGCCCGACGACCTGGCGGCCGTCTACGACTCCTTCGGCTTCGACCTGCAGCGCGTCAACGGCGGCCACTCCCGCACGCTCCCGCTGCCCGCCACCTACGTCATCGACCGCGACGCCACCATCCGCTGGGCCTTCGTCGACACCGACTACACCGCCCGCGCCGAGCCGTCCGACATCCTCACCGCCCTCGACCACCTGAGCTGACCCCACCGCCTGCACTGACCACCCCCACCTGCGCCGACACCACCGCGTGCACTGCCCCCCATCTGCGCCGACCACCCCCGGCTGCACTGACCACGACCGGCCGAATAGGTCCCAGCGCCCTCCGCCCCACCAGACCGCCGGGCCACTCCGAGGGCTCACTCAGGCCCCTCCCCCCACCGCCCTACCGACGGACGCCGACAGACACGGAAGAGCCGAATAACCGTGCTGCCGCAAGAACAGTCGAAAGGAGGTCGGCCGACGCCCCAACTCGCCGACGGCCCCCCATAGGCCCGCAGGTTCGAGAGCGCTAGTGTCGGATTTCCAGGAACGCAACGGGGGAGGGCAGCCGCCGATGGTGCAGGACGACGCGGTGATCGGCTGCACGGGAGTGCTACTGATCGGCACTCGCGGGGCTGCCGGTCCCGGTGAGGTTCTGGTGCGGGTCAGGGGTGGCTCCGAGGCCTTTCTCGCCTGGTCCGCCGAGCCCCTTCCAGTAGGGGCAACCGTGCTCGTGATCGAGTCCCGTGGCAATCGCCAGGTCGAGGTCATGGAGTGGACCGATCCGTTGGACGCGTTGACCGGCGACGCCGGCAACGCCGGCTGAGGAGACGAAGATGTTCGGTTACCGCGTTCCGGCCCCAGATCAAGCCATGCTGATCTCCGGCGGCAGGCGGGGGCAGGGCGGCGCGCCATTCCGAGTGGTGACCGGTCACGGCAAGTTCGTGCTGCCGGTTTTCCGCAAGGTCCGCTTCCTGACCCTGGCGATGTGCGAGGCAGAGGTCGCCGAGACCTGTGTGACCCGGCAGGGCATCGCGCTCACGGTCCGTGCCGTGATCGCGTTCAAGGTCGGCAACGACACCGAGAGCGTGGTCAACGCCGGCCAGCGGTTCCTGTCCGACCAGGACCAGATGTCGGTCCTGACCGGCCGGATCTTCGCCGGCCACCTGCGCTCCATCATCGGTTCGATGACGGTCGAGGAGATCGTCACCGAACGCCAGAAGCTGGCCACCGAGGTACTGGAGACGTCCAAGACCGAGATGGCCAAGATCGGCCTGATCGTCGACTCGCTCCAGATCCAGTCCATCGACGACGGCGACACCGGCTACATCGAGGCGATGTCCGCCCCACACAAGGCCGCCATCCAGCGCCAGGCCCAGATCGCCCAGGCCCAGGCCACCCAGGCAGCGGTCGAGGCGCAGCAGGAGGCCGCCCGTAATCAGGCCGAGTACAACCGGCAGACGGCGGTCGTCCAGGCCGAGTACTCCGCCGAGGTGGACCGCGCCCAGGCCCGCGCCGCCCAGGCCGGCCCGCTCGCCCATGCCCACGCCCAGCAAGAGGTCCTCGCCGCCCAGACCGAACTCGCAGAACGCCGCGCCCAGCTGCGACAGCAGGAACTGGTCGCCGAGGTCGTCAAGCCCGCCGAGGCCGAGGCCGAACGCATCAAGCTCCTGGCCATGGCCGAGGCCGAGCGCATGAAGATCCAGGCCGAGGCCGCCGCCTCGTACGACCGCGTGGCCCTGGACCGCATGCTCATCGACCAGCTCCCCCAGATCGTCAAGGAAGCCTCCGCAGGCCTGTCCAACGCCAACGTCAACGTCCTCAACGGCACCGACGGCCTGGGCGAGATCGCCGCCGGCCTCGTCGGCCAGGGCCTCACCATCCTCGACTCGGTCCGCCGGAACCTCGGCACCCCCGACAACCAATCCCCCACCAAGTCCTCCTCCACCCCCACCCCCAACTCCCCCTCCAACCCCGCCCCCTCCGGCCGCGTAGAAATCGAATAACCCCCACCCGGGGCCCGGCCCTCCCCTGCCCGCCCCGGCCCGTGACTCACACGGCCCGGGGTTGACCCCATGGCTGGGGACTCACACCACGGCCCGAGGCCCACCCCACGGCCGGGGACTCATCCCACGGCCCGGGGCTCACCCCATGGCCGGGGCCACCCGCCCAGCCCCGGCCGTGGGGCCGCCACCTCAACTCCAAACCCATCACCATGAGCGACCTTCACCGCGGAACTAATTACTCTCCGTAATCGTTGCCGGAATAAGGAGGCACACGCGAGGCCAACCACCAGGGAAAGGCCCCCCGCTGGCCCCAGCCCCGCCAGGCCCGAGTCCCATCAGGCCCCAACCCCCACCACTCCGAACCCCAACCCTCCCGAGGCCAGCCGCCGACCGCCAGCGCCACAAAACTCACACGCGCGCCACCCAACCCCGCAAGAGCCCCAACCCCGCAAGAGCCGGCCCCCGGGCCGTCACCAACAACGCCGCCCCACCCCGACCCACCAGGACCCGCCCTACCTCGTCCTCACCGCCCCGCCCCGCATCCCCCGGCCCGACCCCTCCGCCCGCCGTCAATCCCTCGGGCTCCCCCTAGCCCCCCTCGGGCTACGTACGGCCTCAAGCTCCCCGGCGCCGCTGACGCTCCTCCTCGGCGTGCTTGTGCCGGGCGTAGCCGACCAGGTGGTTCAGAACCGCGACGGTGGCGGCGATGTCCGCATCATCGAAGTCAGCAAGGGCGTCGCGGAGGCCGGCCTGACTGGTCTGCTGGAGGCGCTGAAGGACGGCCTTGCCGTGCGAGGTGATGGCCACCTTCCGCGCGCGCCGATCCAGTGAGTCCTGGGTGCGTTCGACCAGATCCTGCGCTTCCAACTGGCCGATCTGCCGCGTGACATGAGGCGGCTCGACCATCAGCAGCTCGGCGAGATCGCCGACCCGGCAGGCACCCCCACTATCCTCCAGTGCCATCAACAGCCAAAGATCGGAGCGGGCCGCCGTCACGCCTGCCTGAGTCGCCTGGCGCTCGTGCGCCCGTGAGCGGGTGAGCAGATAGGACAGCGTGGCCAGCACCCTTTGCAGCGCGGCGGTGGGGTCCTGGTCTCTTCCCTGGTCCGGCATGCAGGCACTTTAGCGGCCCTCGGGATGCCGGAACCCCCGCCGTATAGCGGGATCAGTGCTGCTCAGTACCTGTTTACCCATCCGCTCCCGTGCTTGCTGCCGGGCCGGCCTTGTGGGCCGCCTCAACTACTCCCTCCTCTATGGCGGTTCGCTGCGGCGCGCGCCTGCAGCAATTCGGAGCCGCACCGCCAGGGCCAGGGCCGACCCCGTCCAGGACGAGGCCGAAGCCGCGCCTGGGACGAGCGCCGACCCCACGCCCGGGGCGAGCACCGAACCCACCGCCAGGGCGAGGGCCCGAACCCACACCGGGGCGAGGCTGACCCCGACACCGGGGCGAGGGCCTCCCCTCTCCCCCCCCCCGCGGCCAGGGCGAGGGCCGAATCCGCAGCCAGGGCGAGGGTCGACCCCGCGACCGGGGCGAGGGTCGGCGCGTGGTTGGGGCGAGAGCCCAATCAGGGCGAGGCCCCGAAATCAGGGCGAAGGCTCGACTTCTGCCGCCTGGCGGGGTGCGGTACTTCTGCCGCCTGGCGGGGTGCGGTACTTCTGCCGCCTGGCGGGGTGCGGTGCTGATTCTGCTTGCGGGCAGCGGACCGCCATAGGGGCTGGAGCAGGGGAGGCCGGGTTATGGGGGCGGTCTGCGTGGCGGGGCCCGGGCGGGGTGGGTTCTGCGGCAAGGGCCGCCGGCCGGGAGCGGCCGCCGGGTGTCGTGGTGGGGCGCGGTTTTGAGCCAACCTTGGGGACGCACGGATCTTTCCTTTCGTCGCTTGCGTGCGCTGAGTTAACGTGTGAACGGTTAGTTGCTTAACTTAGGTAAGTAGTTGTTGCGCGTGTTGCGCCGGTGTTCGTGCCGGTGACCCTGCAACCCCCCGTCGAGGAATGGCGCCACCACCGCACCGTTGGTCACGGCAATGCCGTGGCCCGATCGTGGAAGGACCGGCCGAATGACGACCGCAGAACCCATCGACGTGGAGCATGGCGGCACCGGGACCGTCGGCACCACTGGAACCAGCAGTACCCGCGGAACCAGTGGCACCAGCGAAACCAACGGAAACAGCGGAAACAGCGGAAACAGCGGCAGCGTTGAGGCTGCTGGTGCCGCCGGGGCCCTTGGAATCACCGGCACCGTTGGTGCCACCCGCAGTACCGGCGGCCTCGGCACCGGCAGCATCCCTGGGGCCATGAGCGCAACGAGCACCATCAGCGCCCCCGGCAACACAGGTAGCGTCGGTGAGAGTGGGCTGGTGGTGCCGGTGGGACGGGGGGATGGTTGTCCGTTCGATCCGCCGGCGGGGGTGGAGAGGGCGCGGCGGGAGCAGCCGGTGGTGCGGGCGACGCTATGGGACGGGTCGTCGTGTTGGCTGGTGACGCGGCATCAGGACGTGCGGGCGGTGCTCGGCGACCCGAGGTTCAGTGCTGATGCGACGCGGCCCGGGTTTCCGTTCCTCACGGCCGGTGGCCGGGAGATCGTCACCAAGAACCCCACCTTCATCCGCAGGGACGACCCCGAGCACGCCCGGCTGCGCCGGATGCTCACCGCCGACTTCATGGTCAAGAAGGTGGAGGCGATGCGCCCCGAGGTGCAGCGCATCACTGACGAGTTGCTCGACCGGATGACCGACGGGCGGCACGCGGCGGACCTGGTGGCCGAATTCGCGCTGCCGTTGCCCTCGTTGGTGATCTGTCTGCTGCTCGGTGTGCCGTACGAGGACCATGAGTTCTTCCAGCGGCGCAGCGGCATCCTGCTCAGCCTCCGGTCCGAGCCCGAGGACATCCGGACCGCACAGCAGGAACTGCAGGACTATCTGGTCCGGCTCGCCCGCTCGAAGCGGGAGCGGCCGGATGGCGCCATCGTGAGCCGGCTGGTCGCCCGGGGCGAGCTCGATGACGACGAGATCGCCTCCATGGGGCGGCTGTTGCTAGTCGCCGGCCATGAGACGACCGCCAACATGACGGCCCTCTCCACGCTCGCGCTGCTCCGTAACCCCGGCCAGATGGCCCGGCTGCGCACCGACCCGTCGCTGATCAAGGGTGCTGTGGAGGAACTGCTGCGCTATCTGACGATCGTCCACAACGGTCTGCCGCGGATCGCCACCGAGGACGTCACCGTCGGCGGCGTCACCATCCGTGCCGGTGAGGGCGTGCTGTGCACGCTCAACAGCGCCAACCGGGACGACGAGGTCTTCCCCGGCGCGGACGTTCTCGATGTCGGCCGCGACGCGCGCCGCCACGTCGCGTTCGGCTTCGGCGTCCATCAGTGCCTGGGGCAGCCGCTCGCCAGGGTGGAGCTCCAGATCGCCCTGGAAACGCTGCTCCGCCGGCTGCCGGATCTACGGCTCGACGTCCCCTTCGAGGAGATCCGCTTCCGGCACGACATGGGGGTTTACGGGGTGTATGCGCTGCCGGTTGCGTGGTGAGGCAGTCCCTTGCGTGGTGAGGCAGTCCCTTGCGTGGTCAGACAGTCTCTTTGCGTGGTGAGGCAGTCCCTGGACTAGCGGGCCGGGGTGCACCGGACGACTCGCGCGTGGCTCTTGTTGTCGATCATGTCGATCACGCTGCTGCCTTCGTCCCTACGCCCCTGCCTCGTCCCGTAGTCCCGTAGTCCCGCCATCCTGCCGTCCTGCCGTCCTGCCACCCGTCGTCCCGCCGTCCTGCCATCCCGCCGCCCGTCGTCCCACCGCCCCGCCGTCCCGTCGTTCCGTTTCGGCCCCGCGTCTGGGGCCGATCCCACCGTTTTTCACCATGAGGAGAGAGTCATGCGCGTCCACATTGACCAGGAGAAGTGCTGTGGGGCCGGGAGCTGTGTGCTGTCCGCGCCCGAGGTGTTCGATCAGCGGGAGGAGGACGGCATCGTCGTCCTCCTCGATGCGACGCCGCCGACCGAGCTGCATGACGCGGTGCGGGAGGCCGCGGCGATCTGCCCGGCGGCCGCGATCAGCGTGGAGCAGGTTGAGCGGGTTTAGCCGACAGGGGCTCAACTTGTGTGCTGGTGGATCGATTCAGCAGCACTCCTTCGTGTGACGGGCACATCGTCGGGCGTACGCATGGGCAGCTCGCATTCCGCGTGAGGGGCGCCGAGCCCCTGCGAGAGAAGAGGGAAGGAAGCTGCCCATGCGTCTGTCGAAGAGCGTGACTGTAGACGTGTCCACGAGCGTGACCGAGACGGTGACGGAGAGCGTGACGGAGAACGACTCTGGCGGGGGCGGGCGGCGGTCCGGGAAGCTTCGGCGTGCTGGCACCGTCGTCGCCACGGCTTTCGGGAGCCTTGCGCTCGCCGTGGCGTTGCCGGCGTCGTCGGCCGGGGCGGCCACCGGACCGTTCAGCTACGTCTACAACGATGCCTCCGGCGCCCAGCACCTGGGACTCCTGGTGGATCCACCCAGTCTGGAGTGCATCACTCTGCCCGAGGTCGCCGACCGGGACGTTCCGCCCGCGCACACGCCGAGGAACTACACCTCCTCCACGGCGACGGTCTTCGCCGGCGCCGACTGCACGGGCGATTACTTCAGTCTTCGGGCGAACGGCGGCCATGCCTCCGAACGTCTGAAGGTCCGGTCGGTCGTCTTCTCCTGAGAACTCGAACAGGAACTCAGGACCTCAGAACCCTCAGAACGCAGGAACTCAGGAACGCAGGAACGCAGGAACTCAGGAACGCAGGAACTCACAGTTCTGCTTGAGGTCCGCAGGAACTCAGGGTCCTGCCTGAGGCCTCCTGAGCCCCCTGAGCCCCCTGAGGGCTCGCGGGTCTTCCTGGGGGCTCGCCCGAGGGCTCACCCGTGAGCCGGCCGAAGGTGGTTCCGCCAGTACTAGGCCTGCTGTGCATATGTTGAAGGGTGCACTGGTCAGGGAAAGCGGAACCACGCATTCTCGGGGGCATGACCCACACCTCTGTCTCTGCGTACGCCGCACCCGCCCCGAAGGCACCGCTGGAGCGGACCACGATTCCGCGCCGCGAGCTGGGGGCCCACGACATCCTGATCGACATCAAGTACGCCGGCATCTGCCACTCCGACATCCACACCGTGCGCGCCGAGTGGGGCGACGGCGGGAACTTCCCGATAGTCCCCGGCCACGAGATCGCCGGTGTGGTGGCCGAGGTCGGTGCCGAGGTCACCCGTTACCGGACGGGCGACCGGGTCGGCGTCGGCTGTTTCGTCGACTCCTGCCGCGAGTGCGACAACTGCCGGGCGGGACTGCAGCAGTACTGCACCGGCGAGCTCGGCAACGTCGGCACGTATGCCGCGACCGGCCGGGACGGCGAGCCCACGTACGGCGGTTACTCGACGCACCTCGTGGTGGACGAGAACTACGCGCTGCGCATCCCCGACTCCCTCCCCCTGGACGCCGCGGCCCCGCTGCTGTGCGCCGGCATCACTCTCTACTCCCCGCTCGCCCACTGGAAGGCCGGCCCCGGCAAGAAGGTGGCCGTGGTCGGTCTGGGCGGCCTCGGGCACATGGGCGTGAAGATCGCGCACGCGATGGGCGCGGAGGTCACCGTGCTGAGCCAGTCGCTGCGCAAGAAGGACGACGGCCTGCGGCTGGGCGCGGACCACTACTACGCGACCTCCGACCCGGCCACGTTCGAGCAGCTCGCGGGCAGCTTCGACCTGATCATCAACACCGTCTCGGCGAACCTGGACCTGAACGCGTACCTCGGGCTGCTGCGCACCGACGGCACCCTGGTCCAGGTCGGTGCGCCGGAGCACCCGCTGCCGGTCGCGGCGTTCGCACTGATCCCGGGGCGGAAGTCGCTCGCCGGGTCGATGATTGGCGGCATCCCGGAGACGCAGGAGATGCTCGACTTCTGTGGTGAGCACGGGCTGGGCGCGGACATCGAGGTGATCAGCGCGGACCGGATCAACGAGGCGTACGAGCGGGTGCTGGCGAGCGATGTGCGGTACCGGTTCGTGATCGACGCGTCGACGATCTGAGGCGGGCGGGCTGGCGGGCGGGCGGCCGAGACGGACGGACCGGCGGGCGGGCGGGCGACCGAGGCGGACCGACCGGCGGGCAGGCGGACGGACGGGACGAGGCGGGACGGACGAAGGAACCGGGCGGGCGCACGGAACGGGCGGCACGGTTACGCGGAAGAAATCCGGGTGGGTGCGGCAACCCCCGCGTGCGCCGGGCGTCGTCAGGGGTGAGGGCGCCAATCGGCGCCGCCCGTCGATGCATGAACGTGGAGCAGCCGACCGTGAGCCTGAAGCACACCCCGTTCCCCAGCCCGTCCCCCACCAGGGAAACCACCCCGGAGCACAGCCTGTTCGCCACCACGGAACCCACCACGGAACCCACCACGGAACCCACCACGGAGCACAGCCCGTCCCCCACCACGGAACCCACCCCGGCGCACAGCGTCTCCCCCGGCGATCGGGTGCGGGCACGGGTCCGGGGCCGTGCCCGCGCCGGGCTCGTCGCGGCGCTCGCGCTGGCCGTCGTACCGGTGCTTGCCGTCCCGGTGGTGGCTGCCGGGTCGGCGTACGCCGCGGAGCGTTCGGCGGCCGCCGGGGCGTCCGCGGTCCCGAGTGCCCGGCCCACCACGTCCGGCCACGAACCGACCGCCCAGCCCACGTCCGGCCGTCCGGAGCCGACCGCACCGCCCTCCTCCCACCCGGAGCCGTCCGCCTCGCCCACCCGGCCGGGGCCCGGGCCGACCACGGCGGCGCCCAGCCCCAGCGCGCCGCCGACCGCGAAGCCGAGCGCTGAACCGACCTCGAAGCCGAGCGCCGTGCCGTCGTCCGCGCCCGGCGGGGGCGGCAAGCAACTGGCGCGTACCGGCGCCTCGTCCGGGACCACCGCGGCGATCGCCGGTGCCGCCGCCGTGCTGATCGCCGCGGGTGGTACCAGCGTCTACGCGGTCCGCCGCCGGCGCGGCTGAGTCCGTCCGCGCCGCCCGCCCCGGTACGTACGTCCATGGAGTACTCCGCAGCCGCCTGCCCCGCCCCGGCCCGGTTCGCCGTGCCGGGGCCCCGGCGTGCCCGGTGGCGGTGGCTGCCGGCCGAACGATGGCTTCTGGCCAAACGATGGCTGCTGGCCGAACGATGGCTGCCGGCCGAACGATGGCTGCTGCCCGTGCGGTGGCTGCTGCACACCGTCCGGCCGACCGCCACCCACCACGTCACGCCCCAACACGCCACGCCCCACCACGAGACACCCCCCTACGGCAGTCCCCACCCCGACACACCCCCCTACGACCGTCCCCACCACGACGCGTCCCAGCTCGCCACGCCCCACGGCCACAGCCCCCACCGCGATGCCTTCCGGCCCACGCCCCCGCCGCCCGACCCCCCTCCCACCATCAGCGAGCTCTACCACGCGCAGCGGCTCGCCATGGTGCGGCTGGCGGTGCTGCTCGTCGATGACCGGGCGACCGCGGAGGACGTCGTCCAGGATGCGTTCACCGCGCTCTACAAGCGGCACGGTGAGCGGCTCACGGACGTCGACAATGCGCTGGCCTATCTGCGTACCGCGGTGGTGAACGCGGCCCGTTCGGTGCTGCGGCGCCGGCGTACCGCGCGCGACTACACCCCGCCCTACGAGGCGGACGCGCCGTCCGCCGAGGAGCGGATCGTGCTGGACGAGGAGCACCGCGAGGTGTTCGCCGCGCTGAGTGGGCTGACCGCGCGCCGCCGGGAAGTACTCGTGCTGCGCTACTGGGGCGATCTGACGGAGGCGCAGATCGCGGCCACGCTGGGGATCAGCCGCGGCGCGGTGAAGTCGATCGCCAGCCGCGCGCTGGACTCCCTGGAGAAGATCTTGGAGGGGCGGTCATGAACGGTCCTGGGACGCGGTCCGGGCGGCCGGTGGAGGAGCGGTTGCGGCGGGCCTTCGCGGCGCGTGCGGAGAGCATCGACGTTCGGGATCTGCGGCCGGCCGCACCGCCGGGGCCGCAGTCGCACCCGGCACGGCAGCCGGCCGACCCGAAGCGACCCCGACCCCGCCGCCCCTGGTCCAGCCGCTTCTGGCCCCGCCGCTCCTGGCCCAGCCACTCCTGGCCCCGCCGCTTCTGGTGGGGCCACCCCGGATCGGTTCACGCCGAGCCGGGTCAGTCCTGGCCGCGTCAGTCCTGGTGGCGTCAGTCCTGGTGGCGTCAGTCCTGGTGGCGGCGCCGCTTCGGTCTGCCGTTGGCCGCGGCCGTGGCGGCCGCGGCCGTCGTCCTCGGCTATCTCGTGGTCGCTCCCGAGGCGTCCCGAGGGCCGTCCGACCGGCCGGCTCCCGCGAGGCCGCCGCGGCCGGTCGGCCCGACGCCGTCGCCGTCGCTCCCCGGGCCGCCCACCGGCCGCCCGGACGGGCCGTCGCCGGGTGGGCCCTCCGCGTACCCCTCGCCCGGCCGTACGTTCCCGGGCAGCGCCTCCCCGGACGGTGCGTCACCGGGCGTCACCACCCCGGGTGGTGCGTCCGGGCCTTCCGCCTCGCCGGGGTCGGACGACGAGCCGTCCGGCGCGCCGCGCACCGAGCCGCCGGAGTCTCCGGAGTCGCCGCGGAGCAGCGGTACGGCGCGCCCGCCGGCCACTCCCAGCCCGACCACGAGCAGCGTGCCGACCGCGCAGAGCAGGGCGAACACATCGCCGGCCGCGCCGTAGACGGTCTCGGTGCGCGGCTGTACGGGCAGGTGGGCGACGAGGGTCTGCCGGTCCGCGGTGAAGTAGTCGGCGGTGGACCGGACGCGGCCCTGGTGGTCGACGGCGGTGGCGAGGCCGTGCACGGACTGCCGGATCACGGCGTAGCCGTATTCGACGGAGCGGAGGACGGCCCGCTGGGCGTGCAGTGCGTCGAAGCCGGGCCAGTCGTTGGCCGGCACCATGACCAGGGCGGCTCCCTTGTCGGCCGCCTGCCGCATCAGGGCGGGGAAGTCGGCGTCGTAGCAGATCACGTTGGCCAGCCGCCCGTAAGGCGAGGCGGTGACCGGCACGTTTCCGGTGCCGGGCGGCATGGGCTCCATGGGGGTGGGGTGGGTCTTGTCGTACGTCCAGGCGACCTTGCCGTCCGGGGTGATCAGCGCGGCGACGTTCCGTACGTAGGGCGCCTGCGGGACGAAGAGGGCGTAGGCCGCGTCGACGTGGACGTGGCGGGCCCGGGCGATGGCGGCCAGCCGGTCGAGCAGCCGCCGCTCGTCGGCCGCCAGCACGCCGGCCTGGGTCTCCGGCCAGACCACGATCCGGGCCCCGGCCCGGGCCTCCCGTTCGGTGCTCGCCACCAGGTCGTCGGCGACCGGTGCCAGCGCCGCGCGCACCCGGTCGGGGGCGGCCCGGACCAGTTCCTGCGGCCGGTACGGCGCCAGGCCGTCGGCCCGCATCGCCCGCTCGGTGGCCCGTTCCGCGGCGCGGCCGGCGCTGATGCCCGCGACCCGTACGGTCTTCGTCGTCGGCGGGAAGACCAGCAGCCGTACGCCGCCGGCGCCCAGGACGACGGCGAGCACCCCGGCCCACACCAGTGCGCCGCGCCGGATCTCCCGCCACTGGAAGCCGCGCTGCCATGCCCAGTGGGCGGTCGAGGCGGTCCAGGCGACGACGAAGCTGATGCCGTAGACGCCGGTGACGGAGGCGAGTTGGAGCAGCGGCAGGAAGCCGTGCTGGGTGAAGCCGAGCAGGCCGTAGTCGCCGAAGTCGACGAGCCGGGTGAAGAGGTACTCGACGCAGACCAGGACCGTGGGGAAGACCAGGGTGCCGGCCGCGGAGGCGGTGCGCGCGGCGACCAGCCGGTCGGCGGCGAACGCCAGGGTCTGGAGGAGGGCGAGCACCGCGAACGCGCCCAGCGCGGACGGTACGAACACCAGGCCCGTCGACAGCAGCCACACCAACTGGCCCATTCCCAGCGCGTATCCGACGCGCAGCAGTCCGCGCCGGGCGGGCCGCAGCCGGGCGTAGCGCAGCAGGAAGACGGGGAACAGCCAGGCGGCGAGCGCCACATGCCAGTTGCTGTGCACGGCGAGGATCAGCAGGCCGGTGCCCGCCCACCAGAGCCGGCGGCCGGCGGGCCGCTGCGTGGAGTGCTCTTGGCCGGGCGGGCGCCCGCGTGCCGTCCGCCGTGCCGCTCTTCCCGCTCCTGCGCCGCGTCGGAGCCGTGGCATACCGGTTTTCCCTTCGTCGTGGGGGCGTTGCCGTCGTTTCGGCCGACGCTAGGGAGAGCGGGGGCCCCGGCACCGCCGCCGTTCGGCAGGAACGACCCCCGACTTTCGTCAGGTCCCCGGAGTCCGGACCGGGGCCCGCAGGGTTCGGGGGGATGTGTGCCGGGTCGGGGTCCGCGGGGCCAGGTGCACGGGTGCCGGGTCGGGGCCCGAGGGGGCCAGGCGCACGTACGCCGGGTCGAGGTCCGCGGGGGCCAGGCGCACGGGTGTCGGGTCGGGGCCCGCGGGGGGCAGACGGGTCCTCGGGGCTCAGGCCGGATACGCGCCCCTCGGGTCCGGCCTTGTTCGGGTCCGCCTTTCTCAGCTCCGCGTTACCCGCCCGCGGGTGTTAGCCGCGCGTTAGCCGATCGGCAGCGGCGGCGCGGAAGGTCAGGTGCACGCCATCGTCCGGGAGCCCTCATGCCGCCGCTCTTCTCCACCGCCCGCCGGGCCCTCGCCGCGGCGCTGACCGTCACCGCCGTCCTCGCGCCGGTCACCGCCTGCCACGGCACCGCCGCCAACCGGGCCGACGACCCGGCCACCGCCGTCTCCCCGGCCCCCGCCTCGCCGACCATGACGAACGGCGGCCCGCCCCGGGGCCCGGGCGGCCGGGTCGTCTGCACGCCGGAGATGCTCCGCTTCCACGCCGGGGCGCTGCCGCACCGGGCCCACCGGATGCTGCTGACGGTCACCAACTACGCGGACCGGCCCTGCGACTTCGCCGCCCCGCACCACCCGCTGCTGAGCTTCGGCGAGGGCCGCCGGCCCGCCGTACCGGTGATCGCGCGCAGCCGGCCGGGCTCCGTCAGCACCCTCGCGCCCAATGCGACGGCCTACGCCATGGTCACCACCGGTACGGGCGGGAGCGGCCGGAAGGTCTCGCAGTTCGGGGTCGCGCTGGCCGCCCACGCCGGCCCCATCCAGGTCGGCCTGGACGACCGCACCCCGGCCCGGGTCGATCCGCATGCCGCCCGCGTCACGTACTGGCAGCCCAGCCTGGCGGCCGCCCTGCGCTGGTGAGGCGGGGCGCCACGCATCGACTTCCGGGCGGGCACCTTCCGGGAGAGCCCGGTCCCGGACCTGGTCATCGGCGGTGTCGGTCCCGGTTTTCGGCAAAGATCACCTTTCCACCGCTGCGGGATGGCTGCGCCCGGTGCCGCTCGCCCGGTAGGCTTTCCGTGTGATCTTCAAGCGCATCGGAAATGGGCGGCCGTACCCCGACCACGGCCGGGAGAGCACCCGCCAGTGGGCGGATGTCGCCCCGCGCCCGGTACGCCTCGACCAGTTGGTGACCACCAAGCAGCAGCTCGATCTGGAGACGCTGCTCGCCGAGGACTCGACGTTCTACGGCGACCTCTTCGCGCACGTCGTGAAGTGGGAGGGTGACCTGTATCTGGAGGACGGCCTGCACCGCGCGGTGCGCGCCGCGCTCCAGCAGCGCCAGGTGCTGCACGCCCGGGTCCTCGAACTGGACTGACGAGCCGCCAGCAGCCCACCCCCACCGGGCCGCACCTCGTCCCCGACGTACACCCCACCCCGGGACCCGCGATCTGCACCCCACCCGGGGCCGCGACCGGCACCCCGCCCGGGACCTGCGACCTGCACGCACCCCGGGCACGCACGTCATCCGGACCGGACCCGCACGTCATCCCGACCGGGCACGCACATCATCCCGGACCGATCCCGCGCGCAGGACCGGCCCGCGCTGCGGCCCGCCCTCACACCCGGCCGGGACCGCCCCCCGCGACCGACCGCCGGACGCCCCCGCCCCAGGCAGAAACCGCCTCCTACCGCCCGACCAGACACGTCCCCACCCAACCCACCCAGCCCGAATTGACCCTTTTGGGTTGGGTCTCGCGCCACGCGTTGATCATCTAGTAGGCACGGCCTGTCACCCGCACTACGCTGCGCCCATGAGCATGCTGACGCCCCCGGGCATGGGCGGTAAGTACCGCATCACGGGCGACAGGTATCCGCGGATGCGCCGCCCCCGCCACCGCCGCCGGATCGTCCTCACCATCCTCGCCGCGGCCTGCGCCCTCGGCCTGGTGGGCTGGGGCACCCTGCAGCTCATCGACGTCTTCGGGGGCGGGACCGGTACGGCGCAGGCCGCCCCGGAAAAGAAGCACTGCCCGGACGGGGGCCGGAAGACCGCGGTCCGGGCCACGCCGGCCGCGCAGAAACCGCCCGCACCGGGCACCCTCACCGTCAACGTCTTCAACGCCACCCAGCGGTCCGGGCTCGCCAAGCGCACCGCCGACGAGCTCAAGAAGCGCGGCTTCAAGATCGGCAAGGTGGGCAATGCCCCGGCCGCCTACGACAAGAAGATCAAGGGTGCCGGGATACTGCTCGGCCCCAAGGCGGCGACCGACGGCCCGCTGAAGGTGCTCGCCACCCAGCTCGCCGGTGCCGAGCAGAAGACCGACGGCCGCAAGGGCGCCGATCTCGACCTGATCATCGGCGACGCCTTCAAGGACCTCGCCACCCCGCAGGCCGCCGCCAAGTCCCTGGCCGTCCTGAACCGCCCGGCCCGGGAACCGGCCCACGCCACCACCTGCTGACCGCACAGCGCCGGCAGAACCGGAGGGAACCCGGCGGGGGAACCGGCCGGCGGGAGCCCGGCGGGGGGAACCGGCCGGCCGAGAACCCGGCCCGGGAACTGGCTGCCGCCCCGTTCCGAGCAGCGATCGGGCCCCGTACCACTCGTTGGTACGGGGCCCGATCGCTACTCGAAAGCACTGCTACTGCCCGGAAAGCACTGCTGCTCGGACAGCGTTGCCCGGAACGGGGGCAGGGTCAGCCCGCGGTGCCGTACATCCGGTCGCCCGCGTCGCCGAGGCCCGGCACGATGTAGCGGTCCTCGTTCAGCCGCTCGTCGACCGCCGCGGTGACCACGGTCACCGGCGTACCGGCCAGCTCCTTCTCCATGACCGCGACGCCCTCCGGCGCGGCCAGCAGGCAGATCGCGGTGACGTCGTCCGCTCCGCGCTTGATCAGTTCCTGGATCGCCGCGACCAGCGTGCCGCCGGTGGCCAGCATCGGGTCGACGACGTACACCTGGCGGCCCGAGAGGTCGTCGGGCATCCGCGTGGCGTAGGTGTGCGCCTCGTAGGTCTCCTCGTTGCGGACCATGCCCATGAAGCCGACCTCGGCGGTGGGCAGCAGCCGCACCATGCCGTCCAGCATCCCCAGACCGGCCCGCAGGATCGGGACGACCATGGGCCGCGGGTGCGAGAGCCGCACGCCGGTGGTCGCCGTCACCGGCGTCTCGATGTCGACCTGTTCGGTGCGCACGTCCCGGGTGGCCTCGTAGGCGAGCAGGGTGACCAGCTCGTCGGCGAGCCGCCGGAAGGTGGGGGAGTCGGTGCGCTTGTCGCGCAGAGTGGTGAGTTTGTGCGCCACCAGCGGGTGGTCGACGACGTGGATCCGCATGACATCGACAGTAACCGAGCCGGAGGACCCGGGCGCCCGCCGTGCACCGCCCGACCGCCGGCCACGATGGCGCGGCCCGGCTGGCATCACCCCACCGGATCGGGGGAAAGTGGGCACGTACGCCCGATCGTCCGTCCCGTCCTCGGGCGCAGTCCTCGCCGAGGTGGTGTGCAGCGTGCCCGACCCCCAGTCGACCGACGACACCGACGTCACCGACGACACCGACGAAGCCGGCAATGCCCGGCCCGCGGCCCGGAGGACCGGCCGGGAAGCCGCCCCGGACCACGGCCCGTTCGACGGCGCCGGCACCGCCCCCGACCTCTCCCCCGGCCCCGACGCCGACCCCGAGAGCGAGGCGGCGCGCCGACGGCGCCGGGCGCAATTCCTGCGCGAACTGCACGAGGCGAAGGAGCTCCGCAACCGCGTCCAGCCGCGCCGCGTACGGGCCGAGCGGATGCGCCAGGCCCTGCGGATGCGCTCTTTCCGCTGGTAGCCGAGGGCATTCCGCTGAGAGCGGAACAGGCCCCGGGGCCCGGTGATGGTGCGGCACGTGAGCGACATCTCGCACAACCTCCGCACGACGCAGCGTCGAAGACCCCGCGCGAACGCGTTGTTTCTGCCACGATTCCGAAGGGGCGGGACCACCGGCGTGCACGCCGCCCCGTCCCGGCCCGGCACGCCTATGACCAGTGGGAGAGTCACGGTGTACTTCGCCGCACTGCTCGCGCGCACCGAAGACGGGTGGGAAGCGAGCGATACGGAGCTCGACAATGTGGAGACGCTGACCGATCTGGCCGATCTGGCCCGAGAGGCAGCGGTCGACGACGACACGGTGGTGGCCTTGCTGGAGCAGGAGGACGCCTGGTTCGGGGTCGTCCGGGTGGACGGCGACGACGACCCCCGCATCTTCGTCTCGAACGCCGCCGCCGCGGCCCGCAGCTCGTACGGGTCCCTGCTGACCGACGAACTGCTCGGGCGGGACGACACCGTCGAGGACGACCTCGACAGCCTCGACCTGGACGGAACGGAGGACGGCGAACCCGGGGCCCAGGACGCGGACGGCGAGGTGGACACCGAGGCCGGCGCCCCGGCCCCGGCCGGCCCGCTCGGCGACGCCGGTCTCCTGGACGATCTGGGCGTCGACGAGAAGCAGCTGCTGGCCCTGGACGGCGATGCCCTCTCGGAGATCGCCGACGCCCTGGGTTGCACGGACGTCCTGGAGGCCGTCCGGTAGCCGGGCTGCGGGCCGCCCGGTGGCCCGGTCTGCGACGGCCGGGTGGGCCACCGGCGGAGCCCGGTGTCCCGGAGCGGGCCCCGGGGCCCGGTGGGGCGGTGGCGGCTGTCGCCCGGCCCCGCCCGGCCCCGCCCGGTCACCGGCACCCGCCCCGGTCACGGACACTGGGTGGCATGAGCGCCCCCGCCCCCCGGTCCGGCCCGCTGCCCGACGTCCCGCCTCCCCCGGCGCCCGCTCCGCTGGGCGATCCGCCGCCGGATCCGTTGCGCGATCCCTGGATCGCGCCGATGCGGCTGGCGCTGGGCGAGGCCGCCCGCGCGCCCGGGACCGGCGACGTCCCGGTGGGTGCCGTCGTGCTGTCCCCGGACGGTACGGTCCTCGGCACCGGTCACAACGAACGGGAGGCCACCGGCGACCCGACCGCACACGCCGAGGTCCTCGCCCTGCGCGCGGCGGCCGAGGCCGTCGGCGAATGGCGGCTGACCGGCTGCACGCTCGTGGTCACTCTCGAACCGTGCACGATGTGCGCCGGCGCGCTCGTCCTCTCCCGGGTCGACCGGGTCGTCTACGGCGCCCGCGACGCCAAGGCCGGCGCGGCCGGTTCGCTCTGGGACGTGGTACGTGACCGACGTCTCAACCACCGCCCCGAGGTCATCACCGGCGTCCTCGAAGCGGACTGCGCGGCCCTGCTCACCACGTTCTTCCGCGACCGCTGACCGGCCGCCGGCCGGCGGCGAACTCGTGGCCGACCAGCGGCGGGGCCGCGAAACCGCCGCGCCACCGCGCCGTTCGTCCCGCCCCCGGGAATCCGATTTCGGTGCACGGCCCCCCGTGGGCTAAGCTCTCTCTCGGTAGCGTGTCCGAGCGGCCGAAGGAGCGCGCCTCGAAAGCGCGTGAGGGGGCAACTCCTCCGTGGGTTCAAATCCCACCGCTACCGCTCAAGGGCAAAGGCCCCGATCCCTTCCGGATCGGGGCCTTCGTCATGTCCGGGGTGGCGGCTAGGCGTTGCGCCGGCCGCGCAGTGCACGGCGGACGAAGTGCACGATCAGCCAGATCACCAGGACGATGAGGACCAGGAAGACGACGAACAGGACGATCAGGAAGATGCCGAGCTTCTTGAAGAAACCGCGCTTCTTCTTGGCCTTGCCCTTCGCCTTCGCCTTCCACGTGGACTTCTTGTCCTTGTAGACGACCTTGACGTGCGACGTCGAGTGGTGCGAGCCGTGCGACGTGCGGAACGAGTGGAACGCCCCGTGGTGCCCGTAGGCGGCGGGCTGCGCGGGGGCGGCGGCGACCGCACGCACGGCCTCAGCAGGCACGGCCTCGGCGCGGACGGCCGTGGTGCGGACGGTCGCGGTACGGACGGTCTCCGGGGTGGTGCGGCCGGCCGCCGCGGCCGGTGCGACGGCGGCGGCGAGCAGGCCGGTCAGCAGGGCCAGCACCACCGCCGCCCGCCGGCGGGCGGCGGACGGGCGCGGTGAACCGGAGCCGGATCGGGCGGAGTTCACGGGCGTGGATGCCGGCGTGGATGCGGGTGTGGATACGGGTGTGGATGCGGGTGTGGATACGGGTGTGGGTGTGTGCGTGTGCGGGTGCGTGTGCACGGTGGTCCCCCTGGGTTCGGACGTTCAGGCGTTCAGGCATTCAGGCGTTCAGGCGTTCAGGCGTTCGAGCCTGCCGGTGTTCAGGCGTGGTGGTCCGCGGAGGGCAGTCCGGCCGAGGCCTCGACCTCCATGAGAGAGGCACTGTGCCGCTCCGCGTCGAAGGCGGCCCGGCCTCCGCGTAGCCCGAACAGCCGCTTGGTGAGCGCGATGTAGAGCACCGCGAGGATGTTGACGACGAGCGTGGCGATCTTGAGCCAGCTGACCTTCTCGGTGAGCTCGTAGATCTCCAGCGGCAGGAAGGCGGCGGTCGCCACGACCGTCAGGTATTCCGCCCACCGCTTGGCGTACCAGAGCCCCACGCCCTCGACGATCTCGATGACGGCGTAGACCAGCAGCGCCGCGGCCACCAGCACCAGGGTGGAGTGGCGGTAGCCGAAGGTCTTCTGGATGGTGCCGACGACCGGGGAGTGGTCGAGGTCGTAGTGGAAGTGCCGGGCCACCGGGCGGAGCACGGCGATGTACTCGTCGAAGAACCGGCGGACCGCGTCCTTGCGGTTGCTGAACTGCCAGACGCCGACGGCGGCCAGCACGATGAAGACGCCGCGCACCGCCCGTTCGACGGCCAGGAAACGCAGGATGAACAGGTCGCGGAGGACCTTGCCGCGCGGGACGAGGGGGGCGTCGGCGGCCGGCCCCGTGCCGTGCGGCTCGCCGAGCGCGAAGTCGCCGCAGCGCAGACAGCGCCAGGCCTCGCCGAGCGCGGTGTCGGCCCGCAGGTTCTGCCGGAGGTGCTCCTCGGTGGGGAGGTAGGTGATGTGCCCGCGGCGCGCGCAGGTACGCCGGTCCCAGTCCATCTTCATCGTCGGAGCCCGTGGTCCTTTCGTCGTCCCCGACGGCCGCCCGCACCGCGCCGCGGCGCGCCGCCGCGCGTCTTTCTGTCGCGTACATGATGCATGGACGCCGCGTCGTACGAGGTGACAGACGCGGGGACGGCGGGTGGCGGTTGCGTGGGGGCTCCGGCGCGCGGGCTCGGATGCGTGGGGGCTCCGGCGCGCGGGCTCGGATGCGTGGGGCTCCGGCGCGCGGGCGCGGATGCGTGGGGCTCCGGCACGCGGGGCCTCGGATGCGTGGGGCTCCGGGGGTCCGGCGCGCGGGGGCTCGGATGCGGGGCGGCTCCGGGCGACGGCGGGCCGGTCGGGGGGAGCGGCATCAGGGGAGCCGCTCCCCCCGGTGCGGACCGAAGCCCCGAGCCCACGCCGCTGCCCGGAGGGACCTGCGGCGTGGACCCCGCAGCGAGACCCTGGTCCCGGGCCCACGGATTCCTGCCAGATCCGTCGGGCCACCGCTTTCATGGTGCCTGCCGGGCCCGCCCCGACGGCCCGGCAAAGGGCCTTCCTCCACGGGCCTTTCGTCCATAAGGTCCGGATCAGCCCCCGGGCCGGCCCGGCCGCCCGGGAACTGTGCGTACTCCCGGCTCCCGGGATCGAACACGTGTGGTTACACTCGCCCGACTGCATCCGGCCGCCCGCACCGCCGCGGGAGCCGCAGGTACTGCCGCAGGAGACTGCCACAGGGGAGACGGGACGATGGCGCAGGCGAAGAAGATCGTGTTGTACATACTCATCGTCTTCGTGCTGTACACGATCATCACCTCCCCCCAGCGTGCCGCCCAGCTGGTCCAAGTAGGCTTCGAGGGCATCTCGTCCGCTGCTCAGGGCGTCGGCGAGTTCATGACCCAGCTGATCAAGTAGGTCCGCCCGTCCTGGGCCGGCCCGTTGGTCACCCGCCGCACGGAGGCCCCTGTGATCCGCCACCTGGTCCTGTTCAAGCTCAACGACGGCGTCTCCCGGGACGAGGAGCGCGTCCAGGCGGGCGCCCGGGCCTTCGCGGCCCTCAAGGACGAGGTCCCGGAGCTGACGTTCTGGGAGTGCGCCTGGAACATCACCGACCGCCCGATCGCCTACGACTTCGCGATCAACTCGGCGGTGGCCGACAAGGACGCCCTCAAGCGGTACATCGAGCACCCGGCCCATCAGGCGGCCGCGGCCCAGTGGCGGGAATTCGCCACCTGGGTGATCGCGGACTACGAATTCTGAGCCGCGGCGCCCCGTACCCGTTCCCCCGGAGCCCCTCGGCGCACCTTCCGCGCCGGTTCCCCGTACGTTCACCGGAGCCCCTCGCCCTCCCACGGGCGGGGGGCTTCCGCGTGCCCCGCCGCACGCCCTCGACGCCCCCCGCACACCCCCTCCGCGCCCCCGCTCACCACCCCTCTCACCACCCAACTCTCTCTTCAACACGGCGTTATGGGGTGCTTGCACACAGTGCACATGTCTTGTGATGCTATGACCGCTTTTGCCGGATACATGCACTGCGAGTCCCTGCACCGCCGAGCACTGGAAGGGTGGCGTGACCGTGACGGCCCGTACTGCGCCCAAGGCTCCGTCCCGCGAGAGCCGGAGCGCGGACACCCGGGCGCTCACACAGGTGCTGTTCGCCGAGCTGTCCGACCTCGAACCCGGCACCCCCGAGCACACCCGCGTCCGTGCCGCCCTGATCGAGGCCAATCTGCCGCTGGTCCGCTACGCCGCGGCCCGCTTCCGCAGCCGCAACGAGCCCATGGAGGACGTCATCCAGGTCGGCACGATCGGCCTGATCAACGCGATCGACCGGTTCGACCCGGACCGCGGCGTCCAGTTCCCCACCTTCGCGATGCCGACCGTCGTCGGCGAGATCAAACGCTACTTTCGAGACAATGTCCGTACGGTCCATGTGCCGCGCCGCCTCCACGAGCTGTGGGTGCAGGTGAACGGCGCCACCGAGGACCTGACGGTGCTGCACGGCCGCTCCCCCACCACCGCCGAGATCGCCGAACGGCTCAAGATCGGCGAGGACGAGGTGCTGGCCTGCCTGGAGGCCGGCCGCTCGTATCACGCCACCTCACTGGAGGCCGCCCAGGAGGGCGACGGCCTGCCCGGCCTGCTGGACCGCCTCGGATACGAGGACCCCGAACTCGCCGGTGTCGAGCACCGCGACCTCGTACGGCACCTCCTCGTCCAGCTCCCCGAACGCGAACAGCGGATCCTCCTGCTGCGTTACTACAGCAATCTGACGCAGTCCCAGATCTCCGCCGAACTGGGGGTGTCGCAGATGCATGTCTCCCGGCTACTGTCGCGGAGCTTCGCCCGCCTGCGATCCGCAAACAGGATCGACGCATAACCGGGACGGGCGACCTGTTCCTGCGCAGATATGTCGACAAGGCGCTACAGCGCGTTGCCGACATGTGACATTCTGCAGGAACCGCGTTTGCCGTAGCGCTGCCTCCGGTATTCAGGTGGAGGCATCACTTCCCGGTCCGCCTCGGTCCGGGACGCCGCAGCGATCCGTCCGCGACCTCAAGGGGGTGGCATGTCCGTAGAACTGGGCAGCTCGAAGGTGCTTCCTGCGATTCCCGCGCCCGCACCGCACGTGCATGACGACGACGCCATCAACACCCGCACGCTCTCCCGCTCCCTGTTCCTGCGGCTGGCCTCGCTCGACAAGGACTGCGCGGAGCGCACGTACGTGCGTGACACGCTCATCGAACTCAACCTGCCGCTGGTGCGCTACGCCGCGGCCCGCTTCCGCAGCCGCAACGAGCCGATGGAGGACATCGTCCAGGTCGGCACGATCGGTTTGATCAAGGCGATCGACCGTTTCGATTGCGAACGCGGGGTGGAATTCCCGACCTTCGCGATGCCGACCGTCGTCGGCGAGATCAAGCGCTTCTTCCGCGACACGTCGTGGTCGGTACGGGTCCCCCGCCGGCTCCAGGAGCTCCGGCTCGCCCTCACCAAGGCCAGCGACGAGCTCTCCCAGAAGCTGGACCGCTCCCCGACCGTCCCCGAACTCGCCCTGTGCCTGGGCGTGTCCGAGGAGGACGTGGTCGACGGCCTGGCGGTCGGCAACGCCTACACCGCCTCCTCCCTGGACTCCCCCTCGCCCGAGGACGACGGCGGCGAGGGCTCCCTCGCGGACCGCCTCGGCTACGAGGACAGTGCCCTGGAGGGCGTCGAGTACCGCGAGTCCCTCAAGCCCCTGCTGGCCAAACTCCCCGCCCGGGAGCGCCAGATCATCATGTTGCGCTTCTTCGCCAACATGACCCAGTCGCAGATCGGCGAAGAGGTCGGCATCTCCCAGATGCACGTCTCCCGCCTGCTCACCCGCACCCTGGCGCAGCTGCGCGAGGGCCTGATCTCCGACTGAGGAACGGTCCGCCGAGGGGCCCACGACGCTCCCCGCCGCTCGGCGGACAGTTGAAGACTCCGGAGACCCACCCCCTGACGGGACCCGTGCCGCACCGGCTACGGGGCCCGCTTTCGGCATGCCCCCGTGCCGATGCCCCAACCGCCGTGCGTGTCAGGCCACTTGGCGCGAAGTGACGCCGGCCCGCCGAACCGTCACCACCTCCCTATACACCTGACGCTCCGTCAGTAACACTGTGCCGATGCGACGACGGACGACAACGACCCTCGCCTCCGCCTCGGCGGCCGTGCTGTGTCTGGGTGTCCTGCTCACCGGCTGCGAGGACGCGGCCGACCGGGGCCATGTCGCGGTGGGTGCGGCCGGCCCGGGCGACGCACAGGCGCCGCAGCGCCCCGTACCGCCTCGTGACGGCATCGAGTTGACCCCGTACGACGGGAACGGGGGCGGGGACGGCGGAGGCAGCGGAAGCGGCATGGGGCACGGGGACGGCAGGAGCTCTGGGAGCGGCAGCGGCGGGGCCCGTTCCGGCCGTACGGAGGCGGGGACCGGCTCGTCCGCCACAGCGCCCGGGGCCTCCCGGCCCGGTGGTGGCTCCACTGGGGGCCAGAAAGCCCCCTCCCCCGGCTCTCACGGCCCTCACGGCTCTCATGGGACGCCGACGCCCACGCCGCGGCCCGACGACCCCGCCCAGCCCCCGCACCACGGCTCCCCCGCACCGCCCAAGCCCGGCGTCCCGGCCGGCCCGGACGCCCCCAGCGGCCCCCTGGTCGGTCACCCCGTCCTCGCCGGCAGCGACGTCCGCTGGTGCCAGAACGTCAGCCTCGACTTCGTCAACATCGGTGACCACCCCGTCACCACCGGGAAGGTCACGTTCGGCAGCCACGTCATCGGTTCCCTCGGCATCGACTGGGCGACCCTCACGTCCACGCACGAGCTCCCGCTGCCGCTCGCCCCGGGCAAGAAGCGGACCGGCAGCTGGCGGGTGTGTGTGGACGCCTGGCGGGTTCCGCTGGGCATGCACCTCGACACCAGGGACATCACCTTCGCGTGGGGTTCGTGAGGGGGGTTCGCCTCGCCTGGGCACGCCTGGGCGCGTAGACGACCCGTGCGTAACGGGACGCGCGGGGCGCGGGCTCGTGGCTCGTGGCTCGTGGCTCGTGGCTCGTGGCTCGTGGCTCGTGGCTCGTGGCTCGTGGCTCGTGGCTCGTGAAATTTTCCGCCCGGATGGCGAGGCGTACCGGCGGGTGCCACGGTCGATACAGATAACGCACGCCACACACGGCCGACCGCGGCCCGCGAACGGCGGACCGCAGACCCGCAGGAGATCGCCATGCCGCGCATCACCCCCAACCTCTGGTTCGACACCCAGGGCAAGGAGGCCGCCGAGTTCTACTGCTCGGTGTTCCCGAACTCGAAGATCACCGCCATCACGCACTACAACGAGGCGGGCCCGCGCCAGGCCGGCACCGTCCTGACCGTCGAGTTCGAGCTGGACGGCCAGCCGTACGTCGCGATCAACGGCGGGCCGGAGTTCACGTTCACCGAGGCGATCTCGCTCATGGTCAACTGCGCCGACCAGAAGGAGATCGACTACTACTGGTCCAAGCTCTCCGAGGGTGGCGAGGAGGGCCCCTGCGGCTGGCTGAAGGACAAGTACGGCCTGTCCTGGCAGGTCGCGCCGGGCGGAATGGCGGAGCTGCTGAACGATCCGGACCAGGAGCGGGCGGCCCGCGCCATGAAGGCCATGTTCAGCATGAAGAAGATCGACATGGCCGCGCTGGAGGCCGCGGCGGACGCGACGTAAGAGGTGGCCTGGGGCGGTTACTGCCTGCCGTCGCTGCCGTCGCTGCCGTCGCTGCCGTCGCTGCCGTCGCTGCCGTTGCTGCCGTTGCTGCCGTTGCTGCCGTCCGGACGTTAGCCGGGTGTTAGTTGATCAGCAGTGCGCGCCGGGAGTCTGGTGTCAGCGGGCCGATGGACGGGCCGTGACCGTACCGACGCTGCCAGGGGGACTCCCGATGTCGCACCACACCATGCTCCGCCGCGGACGGAAGGCGGCCGCCGCCACCGTGATCGCCGCCGCCGCGCTGGCGCTGACCGCCTGCCAGGGCAACTCGCCCACGGCCGACCCCGCGGGCTCCCCGAGCCCCGTGTCGTCCGCCGGCTCGGGTGGTGCGTCCGGGGCGGGTGGTTCGTCCGGGTCGGGTTCGGATGCGGGTGCGTCCGGCGGCCAGGGTTCCGGTACGACGTCGGGCGGCGGTTCCCAGGCCGGCAAGAACGGCTCCGGCACGGGCGGCAGCGGCGGCGGCTCGGCCTCGCGGAACTCCTCGAAGGCAGGGGCCGCCGCCCGGTGCACCACCGGTGGCCTGCAGGCCGGGTGGGGCTCGTCGGGCGGCGGCGTCCCGGACATGCACAGCGACGCGCAGCAGAACGTCACCGTGTGGCTGAAGAACACGGGGCACAGCGCCTGCACGATCAGCGGCTTCCCCGGCGTGCAGATCAAGGCGAACGACGGCCGGTCGATCGACCTGCCGCGCTCCTCGAAGAAGCCGGCGCCCGTGACGCTGAAGCCCGGCGGCACCGCGTCCTTCACCATCACTTTCCTGCCGTCGGTCAGCTCCGAGGACAAGAGGATCGCGCCGAGCACGGTGCTGGTCACACCGCCGAACGAGAAGCAGCACTTCCAGCTGAAGTGGCCTTACGGCGGCGCCGTCCTCGACCAGTCCGGCGCCACCCACCCGGGCACCTACGTCAACCCGGTCAACGCCGCCTGACCTGCCCCCTCGACGCCGTCCCCCCACCGCCGACGCGCCGGCCGTGCCCTCACACGGCCGACGCGGCGGCCGTGCTCTCACACGGCCGGCGCGTTCGTCGTCGTACGCCCGGCGCGGCCGTCGTCGTACGCCCGGCTATCTGACTCAACTCCCGTACGCCGCCCCGGGAATACCTCCCCCACCCGCCACGTTGTGGCCCCGCAGGGGGCCCGTGCGACCCTTACGGGATCTGTTCGACTGTGCCCTACGGGGGCCGCCGGGCCGGGTGCGGTGCGCGCCCTGCGCGTGCCGTACGGCCCACGGGATGTCCTACGCGTCGTCGGAGGCCGGCCCCGTCTCGCCGTTCACTACTCGTTGTCGGGCCGACGAGGCGTCACGAAGGATCCCATCCCGGGCGTGGTGACGATGAGCCCTTCCTCCCGAAGGGCGGCGGTGACCTTTCGAACGGTCACGCGCGCGACGCCGAATTCCTGCTCCATCCGCACCTCGGAGATCAGATGCTTCGGCGGATACGTGCCGTCCGCGATCCGCTCGCGGATCACGTCGGCGATCTGCTCCCACTTGGGCCGCTTGAGCTCTCCCCGGAGCTCCTTCGAGACGAACGAACCCATTCCGGGCTCGGTGTAGATCAATCCCTCTGCCCGCAGTCCGCGGTGCACCTTCTGGGCTGTCACCCCAGCAATGCCGAACTCTTCCTGCAGTTGGAGCACCGAAGGGATGCGGCTCCCGGCCGGGTACGTGCCCGCGGCGATGCGCTCGCGGATCACATCGGCAACTTGGTGCCATCTGGGCCGGTCCGGGGCGAATTCGATCACTTGAGCACGCTAAGCAAGGCGCTATACAGTGAGCGAGATATTTCAGTGGTAGACACCTATAGCACCCATAGATATGCTGGCCGATGGAAAGACCCCGGCGGGTGCGCCAACACCCCCGGGGCATGGCCAACGCTGCGCAAGGAGCGTCGACATGCTGAACCTTATGCGCCGCACCGTCGCCCGGTTAAGGGCACGGCATCACCTCGCCACCCCCACCCTCCCCCAACCGGCCCGCCCTCACCCACCTCAGCGTCCACCCCGCCGCCCCGAATCCCCCCTCGACGGCGACGCCAGCCTCCTCGTACGCCCCTACCTCCTCCTCCACGAGCGGCAGCAGGCCCACCGCGAGCGGGTCTTTCTGCGGGAGATGGCGGTTGCGTCATGAGGCGTAACGGCATGCGGTTGCTGCCCTGGAGCGGGCCGGACGGGCAACCGTGCTATCTGTCCACCGACGGCAGCGGCGGGTTTCTGGCGCAGCTCGCCGACGACATGGAAGAGGTACAGGTGAGCACCGGCGAGGAAGTGTTGGAGCGGGCGACCGAACTGCTGCGGGGTCCGGCAGAGCCGTCTGCCGACGAGCTCCGGTTCTGCGTCCACAGGCTGTGTGAAGCGCTGCGGGATGCTCTGCGGATCGTCGAGAGTCGGGCCGGTCGCGCGGAGTAGGCGCCCTCGGAGGCGCGAAGCGCGGAGAGCGGAAGCGCGGAGAGTGAACGGGGCGGGGCCCGGCGGACGTTGCTGCCGGGCCCCGTTTGCGTAAGACCGAGGACTGGAGATCAGGGCGACGCGTTACGACAGCGCCAGCCACGCCGCGCCCGCGACGACCAGGACGGCGACGAGGATGCCGACGATCACGCCCACGCGCGGGCCGGCCGACTGCTGCGGGGCCGGGGCGCGGCGGCCGCCGGTCTGGGGGGTGCCGCCCTCGTCCACGAAGGCACGGAACATCTGCGTGCTGCCCGCCGGGTCGTAGTTCCCGTCGGCCTGGTTCTGCGGGTTGGTCGCCATGAGGCAGGACCCTAGCGAACCGGGGGCCCGGGGGCACCCCTGGGGCGGGTGTGGGGCGACCGGCGGAGAAGGGGGACGGGCGGACCGATGAGGAGGGTCGCCCGCGTGAGGTGTGCCACTGGTGAGTGATGTGGTCGTGTTGTGGGGATACGGGGGTCGCATTCCAGCCACCCCTGCGGATCTGCGACTTTAAGCAGGCCCGCCCACTCATTGACGGATTCGCGACGCGACCTTGAGCCACCCTTTGCCTGTACATGCCACCTATTCGTTTGCCTTCAGCAACCAACTGCGCCTATGGTTGCCCCAAGCAACAAAAGAAGTGCGATCGAGCTGAGCGATGGATGCGTGGAGGAGCCGGTGGCCGCTCACAGTCAGTACGAGGAGCTGGCCAGGCAACTCAGCGCCATCGGGGCCGTCAAGCGGGAGATGGGGCGGGTCCTGCCCCAGGACTGTCCGCCCGCCTCGGCCGGTGTGCTCGCCCTTCTCGACCGGCACGGCGAGATGCGGATGAGTCAGCTGGCCGAGCTGCTGGCGATCGACATGTCCGTCACCAGCCGGCACGTCGCGCACGTCTGCGAGCGCGGCTGGATCGAGCGGCAGCCCGATCCGGCGGACAAGCGGTCGCGGCTGCTGCGCCTGACCCCGAGCGGCAGGGAGGTCCTCCAGGAACTCTCCGCGCGCTACACCGCCGCGCTCGCCCGGCATCTCGGCGACTGGAGCGACGACGACGTCGCCCTCCTCAACGAGCTGCTCGCCCGGCTCCGTACGAGCTTCGGCGACTGCCGGTCCCGGGCGCACCACGACTCCCGGGCACACCACGACTCCCGGGCACACCACAACTTCAGCACCCGTACACCCGCAGGATGAAAAGGAACCACATGGCTACGACCACACCAGCCGGTGTGCGGGGCGGCCACGCCAAGCATGGAGGCGGTCATCACCACGCCTCCGACGGGGCCCCCATGACGCACCGTCAGATCATGGAGGCGCTGTCCGGGCTGCTGCTCGGCATGTTCGTCGCCATCCTCTCGTCGACGATCGTGTCCAACGCGCTGCCGGAGATCATCCACGACCTGGACGGCGGGCAGAGCGCCTACACCTGGGTCGTGACCGCCTCGCTGCTGGCGATGACGGCGACCACGCCCCTGTGGGGCAAGCTCTCCGACCTGTTCAGCAAGAAGCTGCTGGTGCAGTTCGCACTGATCATCTACGTCGCGGGGTCGGTCGTCGCCGGCCTGTCGCAGAACACCGGCATGCTGATCGCCTGCCGCGTCGTGCAGGGCATAGGTGTGGGCGGTCTGTCCGCCCTGGCCCAGATCGTGATGGCCGCGATGATCTCGCCGCGGGAGCGCGGGCGTTACAGCGGCTACCTCGGCGCCACCTTCGCCGTCGCCACCGTCGGCGGCCCGCTGCTCGGCGGCGTCATCACCGACACCAGCTGGCTCGGCTGGCGCTGGTGCTTCTACGTGGGTGTGCCGTTCGCGGTGATCGCCCTGATCGTGCTGCAGAAGACCCTGAAGCTCCCCGTGGTCAAGCGTGAGGGCGTCAAGGTCGACTGGGCGGGCGCCTTCTTCATCAGCGCGGCGGTCTCACTGCTGCTGGTGTGGGTGACGCTGGCCGGCGACAAGTACGACTGGCTGTCGTGGCAGACCGCCGCGATGGTCGGCGGCGCGGTGGTGCTCGGCGCGGTCTTCGTCCTCGTCGAGACCAAGGCCAAGGAGCCGATCATCCCCCTGCGGCTGTTCCGCAACAAGACGATCACCCTGGCGTCGGTGGCCTCCCTGTTCGTCGGTATCGCGATGTTCACCGGCACGGTCTTCTTCAGCCAGTACTTCCAGCTGGCGCGCGGCAAGTCGCCGACGATGTCCGGCATCATGACGATCCCGATGATCGGCGGCCTGTTCGTCTCCTCGACGGTCTCCGGCCAGATCATCACCAAGACCGGCCGCTGGAAGGCCTGGCTGGTCACCGGTGGCGTACTGCTGACCGCCGGCCTCGGCCTGCTGAGCACCATCCGCTACGACACCGAGTACTGGCACATCGCGATCTTCATGGCGCTGATGGGTCTCGGCATCGGCATGATGATGCAGAACCTGGTCCTGGCCACGCAGAACCAGGTCGCCCCGTCGGACCTCGGTTCCGCCTCGTCCGTCGTGACCTTCTTCCGTTCCCTCGGTGGTGCGGTGGGCGTCTCGGCCCTCGGTGCGGTGCTCGCCAACCGCGTCACCCACTACGTCAAGGACGGCCTGGCCGACCTCGGCCCCAAGGCCGCCAAGGCCGCGGCGCACGGTGCCGGCAAGAGCGGCGGCGGCATCCCGGACCTGGACGCCCTCCCGGCGCCGCTGCGCACCGTCATGGAGAGCGCCTACGGCCACGGTGTCGCCGATGTGTTCCTCTACGCGGCGCCCTGCGCGCTGCTCGCCTTCCTCTTCACCCTGTTCATCAAGGAGGTCGCGCTGAAGACGCGGGGCGGACTGGCCCAGAGCTCGGAGAACGCGGGGAGCGGTACGGGCGCGGTTCCTTCGGCGACCTCGTCGGCGATCCCGGCGGCGGCCCCGTCGGCAACCTCGTCGGCGGACTCGTCGGCGGCCTCGGCGGAGTCGACGCTTCCGCTGCAGGCCGCTGCCGCCGCGGCCGGTCCGGTTGCGGAGCGGGAGCCCGCCCTGGTCGGCGCCACCCCGGTGACCTCGGACGACGGCGGCCACACCCCCTCGTGGGCGCAGCCGGCCGCGCAGCCCGTGCAGGGCTACGCCTCGGCCGGTGGCGGCGACGCCGTTCCCGCCGGGCCGTCCGTCCACGGCTTCGTGCGCAACGCGGAGGGCCACCCCGTCCCGCGCTCCGCCGTCACGCTGATCTCGCTCGGCGGCCGTCAGCTCGGCCGCGCGGTCGCCCAGGCCAACGGCTCGTACGTACTGAACGCCCCCGGCGCCGGCTCGTACGTGCTGATCGCGGCGGCCGACGGGCACCAGCCGCAGGCCTCCACGGTCGTCGTCGGCGAGACGCCGTACAGCTACGACATCCTGCTCAGCGGCACCAGCGGCCTCGGCGGCCAGGTCCGCAGCGCGGTCACCGGCGAGCCGGTGGCGGACGCCATGGTCGTCGTGACCGACGTGCGCGGCGAGGTGCTGGCCACCGGGAAGACCGGCGCCGAGGGGGACTTCTCCTTCGACGAGCTGGCCCCCGGCACCTTCACGGTCGCGGTGAACGCCGCCACCTACCGGCCGGCCGCGCTGCCGGTCGAGGTCGGCGGCCAGGGCACCACCCGCATCGAGGTCGAGCTGCTGTCCGGCGCGCGGGTGCAGGGCGTCGTACGGGCCGGTGCGGACCGCCGCCCGCTGCCCGACGCCCGGGTGACGCTGGTGGACGCGGCCGGCAACGTCGTCGCCACCTCCACCACCGGCGACGACGGCGCGTACGCCTTCACCGACCTGGACGCCGGTGACTACACGGTCATCGCGAGCGGCTACCCGCCGGTGGCCACCGGCCTCGCGGTCGACGCCCGCGGGGTCGACGGCTACGACGTCCAGCTCGCCCATCCCGGGGACTGACCCGGGGGCTGCCCCGGGGACTGACCCGGGACTGACCCGGGGACTGACCCGGGGCCCGGGTCCGGGGCCGGGTCCGTCCGCCCGTCCGTCCGTCCGTCCGCAGGACCGTCCGTTTACGTACGGCATGGCGACGGAGCAGGCCGGGCAGCAAGACCCCGGACCGGGACGCGCGGTGAGCGGAGACGCGTCCCGGACCGGACCCCAGGGCTCCGGCGGCGGTGTGGCACACAGGCAGGGGACGGCCTGCACACCGCCGCCGGGGCCCGACACCCGGCTCCCGGACCTGCGGGCTTGCGGGCTTGCCGGGCCCGGCACCCGTGCCTCGGGACTCCGGGCCCAACACCCGGGCCTCGGGCCTCGGGCTCCGGGCCTCGGGCCTCGGGCTCCGGACCTCGGGGCTCCGGACCTCGGGACTCCGGACCTCGGGACTCCGGACCTCGGGACTCCGGACCTCGGGACTCCAGACCTCCGGGGTCCGACACTCCCCCGAGCTCCCGGCTCAGCCGGAGTCGGAGCCGGGGTACGACCAGCAACACACGGGAGAGGCAATGACTTCGACGGGCGCGGGAGCTGCGGGCGTGAGGGCGCAGATCCGCACACGGGACGGCTGGGCGGTGCAGCACGCCGTGCTGACCGTCACCGACATGACGGGCACGCAGGTGCTGCGCGCCGCGGCGGACGAGGACGGCGCCGTCCGCAGTGAGGCGCCGCTGCCCGCCGGTCCGTACACGGTCATCGTGACGGCCGTCGGCTACGCGCCGGTCGCCTCCAGCGCGATCGTGACGGCGAGCGGCCGGATGGAGGTGGGCAACGTCGTGCTGGCCCGGCAGGGCGGGGCCGAGCTGCCGCCGCCCGGCGCCTGGACGATCGACCCGATGCACTCCACGGTGGGCGCGGTCGCCCAGCACCTGGGCATCTCCAGCGTGCACGGCCGGTTCACCGAGTTCAGCGGCCGCATCGAGATCGCCGAGGACCTGGGGAAGTCGCGGGTCGATGCGGTCATCAAGGCGTCGTCGATCGACACCGGCAACGGCATGCGGGACGGGCATCTGCGCAACGAGGACTTCCTCAACGTCGAGGTGTACCCGGAGATCACCTACCGCAGCACCGGACTGTCACCGGCCGGCCCGGACCGTTGGACCGTGCACGGCGACCTGTCCCTGCACGGCGTCGTGCGCCCGGTGGACCTCGAACTGAGCTACCTCGGCACCGGGCCCGACCCGTGGGGCGGCGTCCGGGCGGCCTTCCGCGCCACCGCCGAACTGCGGCGCGAGGACTTCAAGATGAACTACAACCAGGTCGTGGCCGCCGGTATCGCCGCGATCGGCACCACGCTGAAGGTCGAACTGGACATCCAGGCAGTGCAGGGGGAAAACCTGCCGATGGCGTGAGGCGGGACGTACGCGGAGGGCATACGCGGAGGGCGTGGGCTGGGGGAGCTGGGGGAGCTGGGGGAGCTGGGGGAGCTGGGGGAGCTGGGGGAGCTGGGGGAGCGTAGGCGGAGGGCCTGGTCCGGTCGCGGGGCGGTACCCCGTGGCGGGAATGCCTTTCCGCCCCGCCGCGTTGTGGCCCGCAAGGGGCGCTGCGAACCCCTAGATGAATGAGTCCAAGGGGTGCCGTTGCGGTCAGTGATCATAGGCGGTCAGTGATCGCTTGACTGGCTGCCCTGTCTTGTCGTTGTGCCAGA
>NZ_JBFACE010000057.1:0-38534 GCF_040640655.1 Streptomyces sp. NPDC021749
CTGCCCTCGTCGTCATCGATTTCCCGGACCTGCACACGTTCAGCCACGCGATCATTCTGGCCGTCCGGCACCGCCCAGGACAGCAACAGAGTGACACCTCATCGCAGGGCGAACGTTGCTTGATGCGGCACTAGATCAGCTCTCTGCGGCCACGCGCTACCTGAGGTCCCCATACTCAGCCTTCAAAGGACGTACGAACCATGGCACCGGGCCACCACCACGGTGGTCAAGCGCACTCCCGAAGACACCCTGGCCACGACGGTAACGGTTCCTGCCTCGGTCATGGCCCTCCTCATGTCAACTGGACATGCAGCCACCCTCACCACGCAGCGCGCATCCACAAGCGGACCGGGGCACGGTTGCTCTCATGAACCGAACCAATGCCCAAGAAGCTGCCCCCACCTGCGAGCTGCACAACCACCTCTCGCACCTCGAACAGGAGACCTGCAGTCGGTTGATGCCTCGCACCCCTCAACAGCAGATGACGTTCCTGATCACGCGCTACCAGGGCAACACCGCCGCTCTCGCCGCATGCCTCGGTGTCAGCCGCCGCACCGTGACGCGTCATGCCAAGGGCAGCCTCCTGCCGCCTCGCCGGGCCTTGCGGGAGCCGTTGCGCATGATGGTGCTCGATGCGCTGTGTCCTATCCGAGTCTGGGAGGCCACCGTTCGAGAGGCACGGTCGAAGGCTCGGCGTCGTCGGCGGGGTGGTGTCCAAGAGGAGTGGTAGCGCCTGGGCAGTTCAGCCATGCGCGCCCTGCGTGATGGATGCACCTTCCGCAAAGCTAAACAGCCGGGACTGGACACTCGATCCAGCCCACAGCATCGAGTGCACATTCTCATCCGACATTGCGCATCGAGTCGTGGAACCTACAAGTTAACCAGGGATTATCACCGATCTTGGGCCAGCTTGTACAGCTCAGCGAACAGTCCGCTGGCATCCAGAAGTGACTCAAAAGTTCCCGACTCGGCAATGCGGCCGCCATCGAGGACGATGATGCGGTCCGCGATGCGGGCGTTCTCCAGGTTGTGGGTCACGAAGATAGCGGCCTTTCCGACGGAGAGCTGCTTGAAGCGACGGATCACCAGGTGCTCGGCCCGTGGATCCATCGCGGACGTGGGTTCGTCGAGCATGAGCATCGCGGCGTCGCGATAGAAAGCTCGGGCGACTGCGATCCTCTGCCACTGGCCGCCGGACAGGTCGGTGCCACCCCAATTGGAGCTGGCCACCAGGGTGTCGAGCCCGTACGGGGTCTTGTCGATAACGCTGTCCGCGCCCGCCGCACGGGCGGCCTCCAGTAGCGGGGCGTCGTCGCCGGCGCGGGGCTGGCCGAGGTGGATGTTGGCGCGCAGGTCCATGGGCCAGCGGGTGTAGTCCTGCGGCACCAGCCCGACCTGGGACCACACGTTGCTCGGGTCGACCTCGGCGAGATCGATGCCGTCCCAGGTGACTGTGCCTGAGCTGGAGAGATACAGGCCGGTCAAGAGCCGGGAGAGGGTGGTTTTGCCAGAGCCGTTCTCGCCGACCAGCGCGATCAGTTCGCCCTGGCGCAGGGTGAGGCTGACGCCGTCGACTGCCGGGGCATCGGCGCCGGGGTAGGTGTAGGTGACGTCCTTCGCATGGATCTCAGCGGGCGCCCTGGCCGGGATGCAGGCCGACCCGCGGGTGGCGCGCAGGGCCTTCGCCCGGCGTAGAAAGCTCTGCCAGTCCTCCAGGTAGAGGCTGGTGCGGAACATGCGGGCAGCGGCCATCACCAGTGAGGTCAGTGCACCAGTAGAGGTGCGTACGGCGACGACGGCGGTTGCGGCGACGGCGAGGTCCATGCGCCCGGTGGCGGCGAGCCAGCCCAGGGTCGCCCAGGTGGCGGCGAGCATCAGCCCGCTGGCGGCCGCGCCGAGCAGGGTGACCCGCAGGACCCGGGGAGCCGCAGCCCGGTGGGTGGCCTTGATCCGGTCGGTGATCTGGCGGTACCAGCTCTGGAGGAAGCTGGCCATGGTGGCAGCGCGGACCTCGACGGCCGTGCGGCGGTCGGTGGAGTAGTACCGCAGCAGGTAGCGCAGGTGGTTGTCGGAGATGTTCTGGAAGTCGGCGCGGTGCTGGATGCGTGCGGTGGTCACCGCGGCGGCGCCCTTGGGCACCACGGCCAGGATGAGCAGGGGCAGCAGCATAGGGTGCAGCACCGTCAGTACTGAGGCTGCGGCGATCAGCTGGGCGAGCGCGGATACCAGCGCCTGCGCGTCGCCGATCAGGTCCTCGGTCGCCTCCGCTCCTTTGCCGGCGGCTTGGAGGCGGTCGGTGAAGCCGGGCCGGTCATACGCCTCCAGCTCGACCTGCGGAGTGGCGGCGAGGATCTGGAGATCGGCTTCGGTGGCGACTTCCGGGGAGAGGCGAGCGGCGGCGTAGACGGCAAGTGCGTCCGCCCCGGCCCGCATCGCGGTCGCCACGGCGGCGACGATGAGCGCGGGGGCTGCGGCCGTCACCCGCTCGGCCACGTCCCCGCCGCTGAAGAGATGGTTCATCGCATCAGGCAGCGCGGCCAAGGCGACGGCCGCGGAAGCGGCGACGACGAGCTGGCACAGGCCCAGCCACAGCATCGCGGACCGGTCGGCGGCCCAACCGAGGCGTACGGCGGCGGCCAGCGTGCGCGGGAGGCGGGCAGCCATGCGCCACCAGGTGGCGGTGGCGATGTCCTCGGCGTGCGGGTCGGGGCGGTAACCGACCTGCTGTGGCGATGCGGAGGAGGGTTTCGGGGCGGGTGAGGAGTCGGTCACCCGCCCCATCCTTGCGGGGCCACGGGGGCGGACGGGGCCGATTGCGCCGAAGTCGCCTTATCTGGTGCAGAGGTCATCTACAGGGCCCGCAAGCCCAGTTCGATGGCGCTGATCAGGAACAGACCCATGCGGTAGGGCGCCGCGTCGGCGGGGCTGAGGGAGGCTCGCTCGACGGTCTCCGCGAGCACCGTCACATCGAGATAGCCCTGCTCGATGAGGTGGAGTTCCTTGCCCCAGCCGCGCAGGAGCCCGGCGGCATAGGCGTGCACGGCCTGGTCCATCAGATGGCCGAAGTTCTCCCTCAGCGGCGGGTTGACCACCTCGTCGGGCAGGCCGCGGGCGGCGAGGCGCTGGTGCAGCAGGTGCTTGTCTGCCTTCCACTGAACCGGCAGTCGCTGGCCGAAGCGGACCATGTCCGGGTCGGTGAACGGGGCGACGGCCCACAGCCCGCGCCGCGCGAGGAGCGGGGTGGCGACCTCCAGTGCGATCAGCGCGGTCTCCGGCGCCACGGTGGCCGGGGAGATGGCGGTGTTCACCTCGTCCAGCAGGTCCCGCACCCGCTCACCGCACCAGGCCGGCGCGGTCAGCGTCCGTACGAAGCTGCCCTCGCGGCGGCGGACGCGGGCGACTTCGTCGCCGCCGAACCCGGCCACCACCGTGTGAATGCCCCGGGCGCGCAGGGCCTGGGCGAGCGCGTCGGCCGCCTCCAGGTGCGGCTCGTCCAGCGGGCTGATCGCCTCCGCCCGCGCCCGGCGCAGCCCGTCCGGGGACAGCGCTGGGTGGTCGCCGCCCCGTACGGTGCAGTCCGCGGCGAACCCGGTCTGCTCAATGACGCTGCGGCGCCGGGCCTCCTGCTGGTGGCCGGCCTGCCCGCCGATGAGCATCGCGCACGGGGTGATCGCCCCCGGGTAGGCGAGGGCGAGCGAGATGGCGAGGTTGGTGGAGTCCATGCCCCCGGAGAGGTGGGCGGCGGTCTGCCCCGGCACCACTGGCCGCTTGGTGAAGACGTGACCGGCCAGGGCCTCGAACACCTCCACCAGAGCGCGCTCGTCGGTGCCTTCGGCGAGGTCGGAGGTCTGGGCGTGCTCGGCCGCGGCCGGGTAGACCATGCGCAGGCCCTCGGCGTCCGCGTACGCGGTGGAGCGTTCCGACAGCCGCTTGACGGTGGTGAACAGCGTGTCGTGGCCGTAGCGGGGGAAGCCGGTCAGCAGCCGCATCACCTCCTTCTCCTCCAGCCGGTCCGGGCCGATGTAATCGCGCAGGTCCATCAGCTGCCACGAGCCGGCCAGCCGCCCGCCGTCGTAGGCCAGGTACAGCGGGCACACCCCGCCGAGCCCGGTCTGGAACCGCAGCCCGCGCGGGCCCGCCTCGATCCAGATGCTCTGAAGCGGCCAGTCCTGGCACTCCTTCAGCACGCGGTCGTACACCGCGGCGTCGACCCGGACCGGCGACAGCGAGCGCAGCAGCGAGGGGCGGCCGACGGCCTTCTCCCGTACGACGAGCAGCGTGCGAGTGCCGTCGGTGACCGCCCGTGCCTGAAGTGCGGGGTGGTCCAGCGGGCGGATGCGGTCGCCGCCGCGGCCCCAGCCCTCTTCCTCTCCGCGCCATTCCCACGGCCCCGAACTACTGGTGCGCAAGTTCACCGAGCACGTCAACATCCCTCTTCTCCCTTCTTGGTGGGCGACACGCGACGGGACCCGCGCGGCTGTTGGCCAGGCGCGGGCCCCGGTGACGCTGGTAGTGCTGGACGGGCAGTGCCGCTGGATCAGTCCTCGAACCGGCCCTGGTCCGAGATGTCCGCGGCCTTCTCCTCGAAGCGGGCGGTGTCACCCGGCGCGGCGGTGATCTCCGGCCCCGCGAACACCGACTCCCATGGACGCGTCTGGACGTTCATGGCGGTTCCCTTCCTCTTCGACGGATCCCGGTGAACCGAATGTCACCGGGCTTGCTCAATCAGTGAACCGGGCAAGGCAGTTGGCGGGTACCGTGTTGAGCGCGCGGAGCCGTATATCGGGTATACGAGGGCAGGACCCCATGACCCAGCGCACTGCGAACCACCAGCTCAAGGCACTGATCGACGAGTCCGGGCTGCCGTACGAAGGGGTGGCCCGCGCCGTGAAGGCCGTCGCGTTAGAGAGCGGCCAGCGGCTGGGGACCAACAAGTCGGCCGTCCACCACTGGACGCTCGGCGCCGTCCCGACCGGGGCGACCCCCGGATACCTGGCCGAGGCGCTCTCCCGCCGTCTGGGGCGCCGGGTCACCCGCAAAGACCTCGGACTTGGTTCCCCGGATGGTGGCGAAGATGGCAGCATCGGGCTGACGCTGGACTTCGATCCCATCGAGACGCTGACCGCCATCGGGGAGGCCGATGTGAACCGCCGCCGATTCCTGGCCGCCTCCGCCTACTCCATGGCCGCCGCGACCCTGCCGCTCCAGACCGTCCAGGAAGCGGCCGCCCGTACCCGCACTATCAGCGGCGGTGCGGTCGCCGGGCGCGCCGATGTCGCCGCGGTGCGCGACATGGTGAAACTCTTCATGGACATGGACGAGCGCCACGGCGGGCAGCACGGCCGCTCGGCGTTCGTGCAGTACCTCATCACCGACGTGGCCAGGCTGTGCCGGGGCCGATTCGCCAGCGACGAAGTCCGCGCCGAGGCGCTGTCCGTCGCCTCGGCAGCGGCCCACCTATGCGGCTGGAAAGCTTACGATTCGGGCGAACAGGGGCTCGCCCAGCGGTACTACATGCAGTCCCTGGGGCTTGCCCGGGAGTCCGCAATCCCCGGCCAGGATGGGTTCGTGATGCGGACCATGTCGCAGCAGGGGATGAAGCTGCACCGGCCCGAGCACTGCCTGGCACTGGCCGAGACCGGGTGGGAGCGCGCCAGGGGCCGGGTCGGCTCCCAGGTCGAGGCGCTGTTCGCGATCACCCACGCACACGCGCTCGCCAAGACCGGCCAGCGGCAGCGGGCCTGGGCGGATGTCGACCGCGCCCAGGCCGCGCTCACCGCCGGGGCCCGGACCGGGGACGAGGTGCCGTTCTGGGCGCTGGTATGGGGCCCGCCGGCGGCCACCGTGCACTCCCGTACGGCGAAGGTGTTCGAGACCCTCGGCGACCGGCGCAACGCCGCGCGGCAGTACGCGACCGCGGCGGCCAGCCGGCCCGGGACGACATACGCGCGGATCATCGCCCTCGACCTGGTCGCCCAGGCCGAACAGCAGGCCAAGCAGGGCAGCATCGAGCAGGCATGCACCACCTGGGATCAGGCGATCGACACCATGGAGGGCGTACGCTCCGCCCGCACTCTCAAGGCCGTCCGCGCCCTGCGCTCAGACCTCCGCCCCTACCGGGCCCGCGGCGTGCGGTGCGCCGCCGAACTCGACGAACGGGCTCGCGTCTTCCTCGCCCACCAGCGCTAACCGGCAGGCAGAGGCCGCGTCAGTCGACCGCTGCAGCCTTTGACGACCGCCACGAACCCCGCCTCGACGAATGGAGCCGGCCGTGACCGATATCTGGAACGGTGAACCACTGGCAGACGCCAAGAGCGTGAAGAAGGACATTCACTACCGGATCCACGACGCCGACAGCGGAGCGCTGCTGGGATTCGGTACGGGCCGCGGCGGTGCGCTGGGAGCGGTGGTGGCGCACTGCCGGCGTGTGGAAGACGCCCACCCGGGCCGCCACCTGGTCATCCGCGCCTACGACGGTCCGGCGGGGTCGTCCTTCGACCGCCCCGCCGGACCGTAACTCACCACCCGCGGGAAGTACGGGCACCGCGAACCCCAGGCCCCGGCAGGCCGCGGCCGGGCCGTCGCAGCCAGTGACACGAGGGTGGTGCAGCAGTTCAGGTAGTCATGAGGCGGTGGTAGTCCTCGACCTGTTGGGCCAGGTCGTCTTCGGGGATGCTGGTCCAGGCGCTCATCTGGGCGTAGGACAGGCCGCTTCGGCGTCCGACCAGTGCGAGCTCGTACAGGGCCTGGTTGATCCGGGCCCTGGCGGTGCTGAGGGAGGCCACGCCGAGCTCGACACCACTCGCGGCTGGCACAGTGCCCTCGATCTTCAGCTCGGCCAGGTGACGCACCGCGCAGGTGATCAGGTCGGTGACGAACTCCGGCATGTCGGAGGGGACGTTGCCCGCCCAGGTCCGCTCATATGGTTCCGGTGAGCTGCCGGCAGCGTGCGGAGAGCGGCGCTCGGTGATGTACTCCCACACCCATCGGTAGGAGACCGGAAGTCCGTTGGTGCGAAGGCACAGCTCCTCATACAGTTCGAAGGCCGAGCGGCGCTCGGCGGGTGCCTTGGCCTGGTCTTCGTCCAGCAGTGCATCCAGGAACTGGCGGGCCTCGCCCAGTTCCTCCTCGTCGGTCGGGAGGTCAAGGGGCAGGGGCAGCACGGTCGAGATCGCCTGCATGACCGTCTGGCGGTCCACGCCGTGCCGGGTGGCCAGGGACCGGGGCAGCCTGTCGCCCGCTCGGTGATCGCGGCGGATAGCTTCGAACAGTTGGGGGCCTGGCTCGGCCATCGTCTACTCCCTGTGTATGCGGATGTGTTGGTGCAGCCGTGCCTCATGCTGCCCGGCTGGGGGCTGGTGTGCTGCCCGTGGTGCGGCGCGCGGCCGATCGCCTTCTGGAGCTGGGGTGGTCGCGGCAGGGCGGCGCCTCGGGTCGGGCGGATGGTGCTCGTGCAGGCCGCAGGCATGGGCTGCATCGGTCACGGCCGCCTGGTCCCAAGGACTCAGCCGCAGCGGGCGGTCGCTGTGCGCCGACCGTTCCAGTTGCCCGAAGCGGCGAGCTGCCTCGATCAAGTCCCCTGCCCAGGGCGGTGTCCGCACCTCCCGGCCACGGTGTGTCCAGGCCGGGGTCGTCCTCGCAGCGGGTATCTGCTGCATCTGCGCGGCCGGGTGGCCGGTGAAGATGCGCACCGCCAGCGCTGCGGCGTGGACGGGGTGGGCGATGCGCGCATGAAGCCGGTGCGCGAGCAAGGCGGTGTGCTCATCGGGCTCGGGCGGGAAGCGGCCAGCGGCGGGCAGCGGGAGCACTACGCGGCCCAGGTGGCGGGCCGCTGCCTCGATTTCGCTGCGGCCGGGTGTGCGTCGCACCGGCAGCAGGAAGCACGGCTCGCTCTCGCGGGTCGGGAACTGTCCGTCCGCCTCCCACCACGCGAACCGGCCGGCGGGTGGCGGTGGAGCGGGCACGGTGAGGGCGCGGCGGGCAGCGGCCAGGGTGTGCGCCTCTTCGTGCGGAAGCGCGGCAAGTGCGGTGGCGAGGGCGGGTGGGAGGGGGCCGTGGCACAGCAGGGTCAGGCGGATTTTGGTGAGCTCCCGCAGGGCGAAGAGGTACTCGAAGTGCCGTGAGCTGATGCGATGGGTCCGGGTGACGATGACGTGGCCGATGTGCAGCGCGAGGCTCCAGGCGGCGACCGCGCGCCAGGAGGTATCGGTGTTGCCGGTCCAGTAGATGCCGTCCTCACTCCCGGCCACCGGGACGTGTTTGCCCATGCTGCGCAGCAGGTCGTGGGCCAGGGCGGCGGGAGCACTCGCCACGGGAGTGGGGTGGATGGTGATACGGCCCAGCGCGGGGGTGTGGGCGGCCAGCGCGGCGGCCATGAAGGCATAGTCGTCATGAGGGTCGTGCACCACGGTGAGCGGGGGCATACCGGGGCGGGTGTGGCCCGGTGACCATGTGGGCCTCCACGAGCCAGTGGTGTCGTCGGGAACGGTGGCTGTGCGCGGCGTCGGCGTCATCACGGTTCCGGTGGCTGTGGCGTGTTCGCGGTGGGTACGGACGCGGGGCGGCGGGCGGCGGCATCTGCGGGGACTTGGCCTGGGTGGTGCACACGCCGGTGCTGTTCCGGGTGGGCTGCGGTGGGGTGCTGGCCCAAGGCTTGGTGGTCGGCGGGGGCGGGGTGGTCCGTGAGGGGATGGGGAGCTAGGCCGAGGGCAAACAACACGTCGGGGTGGGGCGATGACTGTTTGGCGGAGGGAACGAGGAGGCGGCGGTTGGCCAGACGGGGGATCTGCTCGGCGGACAGGTCAGGGGGCAGGCCGCTGGAGTGGCAGTACAGCAGGCGGGCGGTCGCAGCGGCCTCGCCGGGGGTGAGGGAGGCGGCGGTGTGGCCGGCGCTGTGCAGGTTCTGCCGCTGACTGCCGGTGAGCAGGCCGGGCACGGTGATCAGGTGGATGGTGGTGTCGGTGTGGATGAGCCGGTGGGGGCTGCTGGGCTGCTCAAGGTGAGAGGCCAGGGAGGTGGCGGCCCGCTTCAGACGGTGTGGGGTCCATTCCAGGGCGGAGGCCAGGTCGTCGGGGTGGATGCGGCCGGCTTCCAGCAGGGCCGCGTGGAGCACGGTGGCGTGGGTGGCCGTACTCGGGCCTGGGCGGGTGGCCTGCTCGGGGGCGCGCAGGAGGGATTCTGGGGAGGTGTTCAGGGCACGGGCGAGGGGGAACAGGGCCGCGGCGGGGAGGGTGTGCGGGGTGAGGTGGGTGTCCCAGTCGGCGGTGGGGATGCCGGTCAGCGCGGCCAGTTCCTCGTCGGTGAGTCGGCAGTCCATGGCGCGCTCGCGCAGGAACATCAGGTCGAAGGCAAGCGGTCTCTCGCCGGTCGGCTGGGCCGGCTTGGTCACGGGCGTACTCCGACAAGGCGCGGCAGGGCATGAGGGGCGGCGGGCGGTGCTGGGGTGTGCAGGTGCCAGCAGCGGGCGGCGGTGTGCCAGTCGTTTTCAGGGTGGGGGTGGACTACGGCGGGGATCGGGAGCCCTGCGTCGGCGATGAGGGCCTCGAAGCGTGGCGTGGTGCCGAAGCAGTTCGCGAACAGGCCGTGGCCCGCGGCGGTGCGCGGGGTGCGGCGGCGGAATTCGACGGCGGCGCGCAGCAGGGGGCGGGCGCGGGGTGGGACGGCGTACATGTGCCGGGGCCCAGGCGGTTCGCCGATGTTGATCCGTGAGTCTCGGTCGATGGAGACGGTGGTGCCGCCCTCGTCGACGCTTGCTATCTGGGTCATCGATAGCAGTGACTTTGCGGTGCCGGTGAACAGCAGGGCGGCCACCGCGGCGGCGCGCAGCGGGTTGGGCAGTCGGAAGGCGATCGTGTGCACGATGCGCGGGGTGATGGGCACGGTGGTGATGCCGGGACCTGCGCAGCTGGTGAGGTCGTCCGGCACATTGAGCAGCACCGAGCGGCTGAGAAAGCCGGCCTGGGCACCACGCACGCGGGCCACGGTGTGCTGGGGGCTGGGGCTGGAGACGGTCAATCGGGCCAAGAACAGCCGCAATGCCTCGATCTCCTTGAGTTGGAAGGCGGTGGGCTCGGTCGTTTCCGCGCTGCAGGCTGAAGGTGGCGGGGGCGGCAGGGTGCGGGCCAGCCAGGTGCGGGCGGCAGCGTAGCCAGCGCGGTACTGGCCGTCAGTGTGAGCGAAGTCAACGTCGTTCTGGCGGCGCCAGCAGTCCGCGCGGAAGGCGGCCACCCCACTGCGGGGCACAGTAGGCAGGGGGTGAGCGTGATCGCGTGGAGGCGGCCCGAAGCGGCGGCCGGTGGCAGCCGGCCCGATCGCGTCGAGGACGGCAGTCGTCCCCCGCACGGTCACCACCTCCCCCAGGTCGGCATCCTCAAGGCGCATCCGCAGGCGCTGCTCGTCGGACTGCTCCGGGGCGTGGGCAAGGAGGGCCAGGCAGATGCCGGTGGCCGCGCGCCACGCGGCCAGGCGACGCAGACGCTCAGCGGTGAGGCGGTGCGCACGCAGCACGATGGCCTCGCCGAGGCCGGTGGCTATCGTCCAGCAAGTCACCGCGCGCCAGGCGGGATCGGTGGACATCCGCTCGGCGTCCGGGCGGGAGAACCCGCTGCGTTCCATGGCGCGCAGCAGGTCGAGGGCGAGGTAGGCCGGGCTGGTGGTGTGCGGTGTGGGGTCGGCGGTGATCCGGCCGCGGGCGGGATCGGCACGCAGGTAGGCGGCACGGATCACCGCGTGGTCGTCGTCGCCGTCCAACAGCAGTATCACCGGCGGCGGTGTTTCAGTGGCCGACGCGGTGGAGGAGGGGGAAGGGGGTGTGGGTGTGGTCATGGGCGCCGGCCCGGGGTGTCGATCCGGTTGACCACGGTCTGCAGCAGACGGAGGTCGAGCTCGCCATCTCCGGTGGCGGCCAGGGCCCGCTGGGCGTGATGGGTCAGCAGGACCCAGCGGCGCAGACTGCCGCCGGCGAAGCGGGCGTCGAGCGCCTGCAGGTGGCCGGGCGAGACGGTTTGCCACAGCGGGTGCAGAGCGGGTACCGCTTGGGGGATCTGGTCACGGGTAAGCGGCGAGACTTCCAGCCAGCCGGCCGTGCGGGTGGTGAGCATCCTCTGGGAACGCAGGGCGCGTTCGCCGCGCTGCCCGGCGATCAAGACCATGCACAGCCCGTCGGGGGTGTCGTCGTGCAGGAAGCGCAGGTACTCGAAGCAGGACGCCGATATCCGGTCGGCGTCATTGACAACAACGATCCGCGGCGCGGCGGCCAGGGCGCTGCGGATCAAGGTGTCAGCGGCTCCGGGGTCGGCAGGTGGCGCGCCGGTGAGCTGGAGTGCGCCGTGCAGGCCGGCGCGCAGGTCCGCCGGTGCCGGCTGAGCCCGCAGATCAAGCAACACAGCCGCGCCAATACGACATGCCACGGTGCGGACGGCGAAGGTCTTGCCGACCCCGGCATCGCCCAACACACACAAGAACCGTCGCTGAGCGTAGGCATCGGCGAGCGCACCCTGGACAGCCAGGACACCCGGCGTGAGCAAGGTGCGTACGCCCGGGGTCGCGAGGAAGTGCAGGCCGACCGGAGCAGCGATATCGGCGACCGCGAAGGGCTTGGCTGCGGCGGCCGCACCCGAGTTGGCCGGCGAGGGGGGCAGGGTGGTCAGCACCGCTTCAGCGCCCATTCCACGATGTGGTCGTCGACCTTGTCGGCATTGAAGTGCTCCATGCCCTTCAACACGTGCTTGGTCACCTTCACCCACTCACGGAAGGAGCCGAGCGCGTACTGGGTGTCGACCCGCTTCAGCAGCGCCTCATCAACACCTCTCCACACCGGATGGGAGTCGGGCACGGTCTGGAGGACCTCGTCCTCGGTCATGGCCAGGATTTCCAGTCGGATGTAGATCCGCGAGGCCAGCGCCGGGTCGCTCTGCAGCGTCTCGTAGGCTTCCCGGCCGCCGACGAACACGATGGCGGGCTTCGGGTCGCAGTTGTCCCACAGTTTGCGCAGGAACTCGAAGTTCTCCCGCCGGTACTGCTGGGCCTCATCACACACGATCACATACGGGCGCCGGGGCAGGGTCTCGCGCAGCAGCTTGTCGAACGCGGTGGGCGTACCCGGCATCTTGCAGCTGAGGTTCATCTGGTGGAACAGCTCCTCGCGCAGGTCCTTCGGCCCGGGCCGGGAGCGGGCGAAGTCCAGCGGGAGGATCAGATCGGGGTTCATCTCCTGGATCGTGGCGCGGGTGCTGAAGCTCTTGCCAAGCCCGGCGTCGCCGTAGATCACCGACATCGCCCTTGATTCGACGGTGTCGACGACGGTGTCCTTGATCTGCAGCAGCGTGTCGGTGGCAACCAGCGACGAGTCCTCGAGACCGAGGAAGAACTGCGGGCGCAGATCGGGCCGACGCCGCGGCGCCGTGTCGGGACGGTTCACTGTCGCGTCAGTGCGGCGCTGCGGCAGGTGCCGGCGCTTCGGCGCGGTCGTCATATGTCCTCCGAAGGGGCAGGAGCCTGGCCGGGGCGCACCCAGCCAGGCGGAATCGGGGTCAGCGGCTGGTAGGGCTCTTCGCGTCGGCGCGGCGCGGTGGGCTGGGTGGCGCCTTCCAGTTCGGCTCGTGCCTCACCTTCCGTCATGCGCATGGCACTGACCGGTAGTTCGGGCTCGGTGGAGGGCAGGTAGCGTTTCCGTTTGCGCTCGGCGGAACGGTTCAGAGCCCGGCGCAGGACTGCGCTGTGCTCGTCACGGTCGTGAAGAACCTTGGCGCGCAACTCCTCGTCGGCTTCATCGCTGAGGAAGGCCCGGCCGAGGTAGCGGTTGCCGCGGAAGGTGTACAGGTCGATCTCGTGGGTGTGGTGCGGCATCCACCGCACCCGCACTTCGACGCCGATACGGCCGACACCGTTCTCGGGCATGTAGCAGCGGCCTGCGAACTCCACCCCGTGGCTGGTGATCTTGCGGGGCCGGTGGTCGCTTTCCAGCATGAAGGCGCGCAGTTCCTCCGGGCTGGGCTCGGGCCGGATCTCGGTGGGGTCGGCCAGCCACGCCTCAAGCGGTGTCTTCGAAGTCCGCTTCACCACGTGTTCGGTGTTGTGCTTGTGCACCCACCTGCTCAGCAGGCCGACGAACGCTTCGAAGGTCAGCGGCGGGTCCTGATCGCCCACACGCCGGCGGTGATCGAGCTGGGGTGCCTTGGTGTAGCGGGGCAGGTCGGCGAAGAAGCGGGTCATGCTGGTGCGGTTCAGTCGCTCGATGCCGCCTTTGTGGCGGGCGCTGGGCACCCGGTGGACCGGCACGCCGAGGAGCCCGAAGGCCCGCCGGACGGTCTTGGACAGGAAGTCAGTGCCGCCGTCGACGCGCACCAGGTCCGGCAGTCCGCCAGCCGGCCCATAAGGGTCCTCCCGTAGCACCGAGGAGCGTACGGCTGCCAGGACCGATCCCCGGTGCGCGGAGCCCGCGGTGACCGCCCAGCCCATCACATAGCCGGTGCCCCGGTCCTCGAACCACGTCACCCACGCCCTTGACGGCTTCTTGTCGGGCATCGCCACGACGAGCGGGGCCTGCTTGTGGTCGCCCTCCCACACCTGGTTACGGGCCACCGCGGGGCGTTTGAAAGCGGGGTCGAAACCGCGGGCGACCGGAATGCCCTGGCGCAAGCCCGCCATGAAACCGGGGTCGAGGTCTCGGGCGATGGCGTCGTGCAGCGTGGTCAGCCCCACCGGCTCCTCCCCCGCCGCTTCGGCCAAGCGCACCAGATGCTCGTGGGCGCGTTTCACGTTGCCCTGGTAGTCGGCGAGGACATCGATGATCTCTTTGGTGATCTGTAATCGCCTGCGGGCTGGCTTTTCCGGCGAGCCGGTCTCCTCCGCCTGCGAAAGCCAGCGCCACACCGTACGCACACTCACGCCCACCGAGTCGGCAACCAGCCTCACGTGCCCGGTGGTCAGCTCCCCCGCCTCCCGCAGCCTGAGCAGCTGGCGGACCGCAGCCGGCCGCAGTTCGTCCCGATGTCGACCCAATCCCTGGGAGGCGTCATCCAGCGAGGTCACTGGTGACCGTACCCGCGAGGCAGGCCAGCGGATAACGGCACAGTGATCAACTACAGCCTCCGACATCGAACAGCGCTTACGCACAGGCCAGTCCAGCCAGACGCGCCCAGCGTGACGGATGCGTCTGAGGCGAGCCTACGACTGGCGCTTGAGGACCGCCCCAGCCGCTCACCCCAACGGGTGACACCAGACCGTTCCACCACCATTTCGATGGACACATACGCTAATCCACCTTCGCGGCGTGACGCTGCGAGGACCTCGCCAGCCGGGGCGAGCGGCTTCGTCATCGTCGATGGGGCTTTGATCCCACCGATGGTGTCGCCCCGGGCGAGCCTTTTCAGTGTTGCTTCGCACAGGCACGCCAGTACCACCAGGGCACGCTGCGACGGCGGCAGCTTGCACCGGCGGTCATTCTGCCGGGTGAACGATCAGTATCGTGGCCCATTCCACGAGCGCACACGACAGGCCGTGTGCTGCCAGGATGGACGACCAATGGAACGCCCAGGATGGAGAGTTGAGACTTGGCGCGTCTCTCTCAAAAAGCTAGAACTCTGCCCGTTACCTGCCATCAGCCATCGCCCGATCGGTGGCCGCGCTGAAAATGCCTACTGGCCCATGACATGTGCCGACCAGACTGACCTCATGCCCGAAGGAGCGCCTGTCCTGACCGCCAATCACGCCCCGCTGCCGAACTTGCTGGCCCGTGCCCGGCAAGGCATCTTCACCTCCCGCAAGGTTCCCGCCAGCACCTCCGTCCAGGCACGGCAGGTGCGGGATCACATCTACCTCGGCAGCACCTCCGCGATGGCAGCGGCCTACGACGTCGCCCGGGAACCGTATCGCGCTGGATCAGCGGGACTCGTCGTCCCACGGCGCACACCGACCGGCTGCTCTGTGAGGCCATCGAGGTCCAGACAACTCCCCGCGGAAGAGAACGCCGCGCCCGGCAATTTGAAAGGGAAGGCCCTGTCTCCAGAGTCTCCGTATGTGTAAGCCGGGCTCGTTCCTTCGCAATCCGGGGGTCCGCTGCCATCCGCTGCCGGGACATCTATCTCCGGCTGACGTGTGAACAGGCCGCCGCTCTGGCTCGCGCCACCACAGACGACGCAGTCCGTCGAACCATCGGCGAAGCACTGGCAGCCTATTTCAACGGTGGCGCACGCTACGGAGGCTTCGGAAGCGATGACTTCTCCTTCGAGTCGGTCGACTTCCATCTTGGCTAACCAGGGACGCCAGCCGCGTCCTACACGGAACCTGCATCATCCTCGTGACGCGGCTCCCATCCACAAGCGGGCTGGGGCACGGTTGCTTCCATGAACCGATCAGAAGCCCACGAGGCTGCTCCCACCTGCGAGTTGCACAACCACCTCCCGCAACTCGAGCAAGAAAACTGCAGCCGGCCGATGCCGCGTACCTCTCAACAGCAGATGAGCTTTCTGATCACGCGGTACCAGGGCAACACCGCAGCTCTCGCCGCAAGCCTCAGCGTCAGCCGCCGCACAGTGATGCGGCACGCCAATGGCAGGCTCCTGCCGCCTCGCCGGGCCTTGCGGGAGCAGCTGCGCGAGATGGTGCTCGATGCACTGTGTCCCTTCCGAGTCCAGGAGGCCGCCGTGCGCGAGGCGCGGTGGAAGGCTCGTCGTCGCCGGCGGGGTGCCCAAGAGGGTCTGTAGACCCGTTCATCGGTCGGCTGGTGTTGCAGGATTGCTGACCGGAACGGAAACTCTGGCGGGCCAAAGCGACAGCGTGCACAGGGCTTCGCCAGCGCTGATCTGCAGCCCAGGCGGGCCAAGCGAAGATCCGCAACCACCCTCTGGCCGGCGGCCCGGCAAGCACGGCCCCAGCCATTCTCTGGCGGCAGGACCTGCAGTACAGGCGTGGGGAGCCGTGGCGGCTGTCCGTTCAGGTCCGGCCTCCCGGTTGCGCCCGGCACCGTTGATTCACGAAGTGCGGTTCGACCAGGCGGTGTGGCAGCAGTCGCACTCCGTTAATCCAGCCATCCGCAGCATCACCGCGCCTTCTACGGCATCCAGGTGCTCCGCAAGGACGTGTCCCATCGTGTGGTGTAGCCATCTGGGCCAAACGACCCACTTAACGATGAACCGACTGGGTGCTCCGGGAGTGCCACGGCTGGCACTCGCCCAGGCGGAGGGCGAGTACCACAGCGATAGCAACGCCGTGAACCCTGCAATCGCTACACCACGCCGCGGAACGCGACCTGCCCGTGAAACCGGTGGAGTCGGGGATGTGCCCACTCTTCAATCCGGCGTAGGAGCATGGCTCTCGTGGTTCAAGGGCGCAGTCGCACCGGGTACCGGAGGTTAGGAATGTGCTCGGCTGAGTCCAAGACCAGTTTGGCGCGGTGTTCAAAGCTGTTGCGTGCGGTCACCACGTGTTGAACGGAAACACTGGTCGATGCTGCCCGAGCGTCCTCCGACAGCGCAGAGACAACTCCACGAACAGCGACTTCGGTAGCGGCAGCGGCTCCCACCAACTCCTCGGGGCCTTCGAGGCTGACGGCCGTTTTAGCACGACGAACTGACTCATACTTGGACGCCAGTGTGTCCAGGGACGCAGCCAATCTGCTGTCGTCTCCAGCGGTTGCAGCAAGCTTGACGGGTATGAATGCGCCCTCGAACTCCATGACACTGTTCAGGAAGGCAACGTACGCTTCCCGGCGGGCTTGATGCCGTACTTGGGCATGTTGGCCCCGCGAGCCGAGTCGCCCCGTGATCCGAGCGGCAAGAAGTGCTCCGACCGCGCCAATTACTGCCCCGAGCAGTCCTGCGATAGCCCCCGAATCCATAGGAGGCATTGTGCCAGGAAAGTTGCGTGAGGTGCTCACGGGCACTGTGTGGCAGATGATCGGGTGAGCAGGAGTTCGCGTCGCAGCCTCCTCACATGACGAGGTGCCCACTCTGACTGCACATGGAGGTGGCGGAAGGCGTGTCCTCTGCCTGGAGTGCCGGAAGCGTGCAACGATCGCGTCCCGCAGCGTGGTTCGGTGGGACACGACCCTGCGGAGAACTCGCAGGTGGTCGCAGACTGCACCTCGGCTGCGACCACAAGAGCGCGCGTTGCGATGTGCGGCTGTTGACGCGGATGGACAAGACCAGCGAGCGGCGCGGCCGGGCTGGACGACGAACTGCTGGAGCAGTACGCGGCTGGGGCTGCCCCGGGTGGCCACCGAACTCAACCAGCGAAGGCGACCGTACGGCTGCTTCTTGCTCGCCTTGACACCGCAAGGTCGGCCCCCCTTCTACCCGGGCACGCCGACCGCGAGCGCGGGTCGCGTTCGAGCGCGGCTGTTGGCCGGCGAGCGGTATGCGACCGGGCCCGGGGCCTACGCGAAAGCCTCAGTCCGGTCGGGTGGGCATGCCGACCCAGGCGCCGCCGGGTCTCGTGGGATCAGTTCCTTCTCCAGCGCAGGAAGAACTGCTCCCCCGGCCCGGCTCCCATACCGATTGGCCGACCGGTCAGGACATAGCCGACATAAGCACTCTCTCCCGGCTCCAGGACGGTGAACCCCTGTCGCTCGTAGAACGGCTCATGGTGTGGCGGCGTCTCGTGAGAGGGCGGGTACACGCTGAGGAGTGCGTGCGGGAGGGACAACCAGCTTTGCGTGGGCCGGAAGGCCAGGGAGGGAGTTCGGTGGCTTTTCCACCGGCGTACGGGAGGACCGGCGCGCAGTTCGGTCCTCCCGTACGCTGGTCTTCCTGTGCGGCGCGGGCAAGCCGCAGCTGTGGGACGGTCAGAGCATCAGTACCCGAGTCGTAATGCGGTGCGCTGGTACGCCGCCTGCCGGACGATGTACGCGAACTGATCACGTCGATACGCTGACGTGGTGGATCAGGATGTGACGACCGCCCAGGGGGACGAAGCTCGGATAACCAGCCGGGAGCAGGACGCGGTGCGGGTACTGCTGCTCTTGGACGGCGCGTGCGAGCCGGTGAGCAACGCGGACCTGGAGGATCCGCGCCTGGCGACCGCGGTGGGCGTGCTTCGCGCACAGCTGCGGCTGCAAAAGCTGGACTTCTGGCTGCGGAACCCGGACTACCTCGCGGATGAACTGCTCAACGACTACGAGGCCAGCGGCGAGACGGTATTGCTCGACCATGCGGCACAGATCTTGGAGTCCGAGGAGCCGGAGGTCCGACGATATCCGATGCTGCGTCATCACTTCGGCGCCTACGAGCCCTTGGACGACGCGCTGGCGGTACTGCGCAGCGCAGGGCTGGTGGTGGTTCGGCGCCGCGGCACGGTGAACCGGATCCGCCAGCATGACTACTTCCTGCTGGATCAGGGACGCGTGGTAGCGCGGGACGTCGTCGGACAGGCTCCGGAGTTCGTGTACTACGTGGATCGGGTCCGGCTGGTGCTGGACCTGGCGGATGGGTTGGGGGGAAGCGGGTTGAAGGCGAGGCAGTACCTGCAGCGCGAGTACGCACAGACCGAGCGCCGGACGCGGATCGGCTCGGTCAGTGCCAAGGCCCGGGCGCGGCTGGCCGAGTTCCGTTCCGCTGTCGCGGCGGGGGTGGTGTGATGGCCGAGCAGGAGTCGATTGAGACGCGGATCGCGGCGTTGGCAGCGACCTCGGTGAAAGATGTCCAGGACGTGTTCGCCGCCTATGGGCTGCCGCTGGTGAGCACGCCGGCGCGCCGGCGGTCACTGCGGCTGAGCCGGTTACGGGTGGCAGGGGTGCGCACCGGCGCTGTCGCACCGGGTCGGTTCGACAGCACGATCCGGTTCGATGAGGGTGTGACCGCGTTGGTGGCGTCCAACCTGCGGGGCAAGACCAGCGTATTGGAGTTGGTGACGTGGTGCCTGCGCGGGACGCCGCGGGAGCTGCAGAGCGGCGTGCGGATGTGGCTAGAGCAGGTGGATCTGGACGCGGTGGTCGCCGGTCAGCCGATGGGGTTCCGCCTGGACGTCGAGTCCGGTGACATCGCCTCGGCCGTCGTGCTGGCGGGCCCTGAGCTGGACACGCTGGCGAGCACGCGCGTCCCGCTGCCTGAGCAGGGCATCACGGCGCTGTTGCGCGCCTCGCACGCCTCCAGCTTCACCGAGCAGGTTCAGGCACTAATGATGGACCGCCTCGATCTGCAGCCGCTGGTCAACAGCGTCAAGGGCACGTCCACCCAGACCCACGGGTGGCCTGCATACTACGGGGCGATCTACCTGCCGGCGGGCGGGGACAAAGTGCTGCTCGGGGATCAGTCGATCGCCGGTTTGCCGGGCCGACTCCTGCAGGTGTTCCTGGACCTGCCCGCCACCGCAGCCCTGGCCCGGGTCAAGACTGCCAAGGACCTGCGCACTACTCAGGAGAAGCAGCAGCGCGCCGCCGCCGAGGCCTTTACCAGAGCGGTGGCCGAGCAGCGTACGCAGGTCCAGGCGAAGCTGGAAGCCGCGCAGGAGCGGTTGAAGACGGTCACGGCCGCCGCACAGCCAGGGGCTTCGCTGTCGGAACTAGCCGGGCGCTGCAAGCGGTTGGCCACAGCTGTCGCTGACGAGCAAGGCCAGTGGCAGGAGTTGATGGCCGCATACCGACAGGCCCGTGGAGAACGGCAGCGTGACGAAAAGCTGTTCAACGATGTGTCCGAGAGCGCGGTAGCCCGGCGGCTCTTCCACGGCCTCAACCCCACCGCCTGCCCGCGGTGCGACCAGGACATCGAGGAGGAGCGGCGACTGCGGGAGCGCCACACTCACGCCTGCGCAGTGTGCGATCGCCCTGTGGAGACCGGCGAGGAGGACACTCCGGAGGACATCATCGCCGAGGCCGCGGAGCGGCTGGAGGCCAGCAGCGAGGCGGAGAAGGCCGCCAAGGACGCATTGGAAGCCGTGGAGGCGGGCTTGCACGACCTCACCACGCAACTGGACGCTGCAACCGAACAGTTACAGGCGGCCGAGTCTGCGACCCTGTTGCCTGCCGTGGTTGAAGCGCGCGAGGAGGTACTGCGCTGGGAGGGCGCGCTGAGCGTCATGCCGGAAGCAGAACCGGTACCTTCCTCCGCTACGGAAAGTCGAGAGGTTCGGGTGCTCCGAGTCGGGGCCAAGATCCTGGAGGACGACAGCCGATCCAGCGGTGACGCGCTCTTCGACGCCCTGAACCGCGAGATCGCCGGGCTGGGGCGCCAGTTCGGCATCGTCTCGCTGGAGCGCGTAGAGATCGACCGCGCCGGACGCTTGAAAATCGTCAAGGACGGCATGGCTGAGGACTGGTTCAGCAAGCAGAGCGCTGGGGAACGGCTGCGTTTGCGGATCGCCGTCGTCATCGCACTGCTGCGTGTCGGGGCCGAGCAGGGCGTGTCCACCCACCCAGGACTGCTGCTGATCGATAGTCCCAAGGCGGAGGAGGTCCAGGATCTCGACGCGCACACCCTCCTTCGGGAACTGACCGTTGTTGCCCAAGAGAACAAGCTGCAGATCGTGCTGACCACCGCAGACCCAGAGCTGGTGGAAGAAGTACTGCCGAAGCGGAGCGTCGTGCAGACCAAGGCAGGCGAACCGTTGTGGTGACCGCTGCCCCGCTGGGTGGGGAAGGAGAGGAGTTGTGACCGAAACCTTGATGGACCGTCTGGGCTCGCTGGCCGCCCAGGGCACGCCGATCACCTTCCCCTCCCTCGCCCTGTCTTGCGAGGCCGTCGCGGACCAGACCAGGGTGGCTGCCGCCGGACCGATGGCACCGCTGCTCGCGGAGGCGATCGTGGATGCCTTCGAACGCTGCGACACCCAGTGGACCACCGCAGCAGCAGCGTTCCCTCAAGGCCTCGCCGGTCAAGGCAGCTTCTTGCACCTGACCGGCGTGCTGCAGACACTCCTCGGCAGCCCGACCGCGGCTGGCGCTTGGGCGAAGCAGTTGAACAGCGCGCTGCTGAACGACCTTGCTGCAGTGGTGCACACAACCCCGCTGGTGGCGGCCGCCCGTCTGGAGGGCGCCGTGCGGCTGGCCGCTGCGCAAGCAGTCTCCCCCTACCGGGTGTGGGAAGCACTGGACGAACTTCCCCTGGACGGCCCGGACGACTTCCTCGAACGCATGCCGAGACTGCTCGGTGTCGTCCTGGACTGCTGGTCGGGTGAGGAGACCGTCGCTGCGACGATCCGCGATCTGCTGCAGCAACTGTCTCAGGAAGAAGCAGCCGACGCTGATGCCTGGTTCGAACTGGGCTGCGACCGTCTGCGCAGCGCCTTGTCCAGCAGTGATCTCAACCAGGTCACCTGTCATCTCGCCCAGGCCCGACGCCTGTTCGCGACCACCGCAGCCGCGGTGGAAGCCCGCCAGGACGCTGATGCCTACACCGCGGTATGTGACGCGCTGCTCGGGTTCGCCGCCGGCAACACCGCCCAAGTCGACGACGCGACCGACGCCCTGGAACGGGCACTCGAGCAGCAGTCGGCGTGGCTGCACGGCACCCACCAGCCGCCGTGGCTGCAACCACGTCGTGCCGCTGAGGCCGCATGGAGCCACCTGCTACTCCAACTACGCGCCGCAAGCGCCCTGTTGGATGAGCCGGTGTGGATGGACTGCTGGCAGGCGCTGGACTGCGTGCTCGGTGTCTACCGGACCGCCCGCACCGTGCGGCCTGTCGGCCAAGGCGACAAGGACCTGACTGGCCTAGCCTCGCTGATCGAACCGGCCATAGAAGACGGCTTCCTACGCCAGAACAGCTTCCTCGCCGCGCTGCGGCACGCGGCTACCCACCCTGAGCAGCAACCCGCACGAGGGCTGGACTCGGCGACGGCGGCCGCGGTACTCGCGCGTATCGACGCCCGCACCGCCACGACGTCCTCCGGCGCAAGCAGTTCCTCTGAGAGCGGTGAGGAGAGCGAGGACCCTGGAGGGGCCACGACGCGTCTGCTCCGCCTCGCCCCATTCCTCACCTTGGCCCTGGGGCCGCAGAAAGCCGCCGACATCGCCGTTCACCTGGATGACTCCGCACTCGCGGAGGTCGAGGCTCTCGCCTACACCCAAGACGCAGCACGGCTGCAGGCCACCGACCCGGTCATCGTCCCCCTCCTGGACGAGATCCTGGCGCAGTTGTCCACACACCCCCACTTCACCGGTCAGGTGCGACACACCTTCACCGCGCTGGTTGACCAGACCCTGCGGTTCCTCAAGAGCCGCATCGACCTCACTCGCACCAACCTGCTCGGCCCCGGCGCCAAGGGCCCAGACGGGAAGACGGTTCCGCCCTACGACTACCGGCGCAAGCGCGGGCCAGGGCAACGCGAACCCCTGGAAAGCGACCTGCAGCGGGACTTCCACCACTGGCTCCAGTCAGGCCAGCTGCACAGCATTGTCCAGGTCGAGACCGTCGACGTCGGCATGGGCCGCGCCGACGTCATGGTCCACTTCGGCTCCCTGCGCTACCTGACCGAGATCAAGAAGGACGCCACCGACAACACCCCCTCCTATCTGGAGGGCCACTACCTGAAGCAAGCCGCGGAATACACCAACACCAACGCCCCGTTCGGACAGCTCCTCGTACTCGACCTCACCGGCAAGACCACCGGAACCCTGCGCCTGAACGAGCTGACCTGGACCACCGCCCACCGCCCTACCGGCGCCACCATCGACCGCGCCATCGTCGTCGGCCTCGTCACTGGCAACCGCGTCACTCCGGCCGACTACTCCCGCTGACCCCAAGCACCCCGTACAGCCTCTCTGCCGTTCATGAGCTTCCGCCGGTGGCCCGCGGGCCCAGGCACAGCCGCGCGCGCCCTTCGATGAGCCGCCTACCGACGAGTGATCTCCATCCCCGCGTCCCCTCTCATCGAGAGGAACCGGCGGCGAGTGTGACGCCAAGCCGTGCGCGCATGCCGACGGGGACCCCCGTGGGGCGGGTGCGCACCACAGCAGACCGTCCGCGGCTGGGGCCCACACACGGTGTGTCGGCCCCAGTCTGACGCGTGGTGCCATGCGGGTCAGCGACGATAGCCGTCGGCCACGCTCAGGTAGTGCGCGTGTTGGGCAGGCGTCAGACGCTGCCCCGACCAACCGTGGCAGAAGGCGCAGGCGGGGCCGTTCCACTCCCAGAAGCTGCCAAGTTCGATGAGTTGGGCCAGTGCCATCCGTTCCGTGCGCGGGGTAAGGGGGCGGGAATGCTGGCAGTCTCCGCCCACAGCATGGGAGCGGCCCTGGTAGCGGCCGTTGAGATTGGAGCCGTACACCCACACGTCGGCCAGCGGCCCCAGCCTGGCGGGGTCCTGACGGAAGGGGTGCAGATTGAAGCAGCGGCCGGGGAAGGTGAGCGCGGCGGCCCAGGCATCGCGCAGGCCGAAGTGGGCGCCCTCGACCTCCGCGGCAAGATCGCGAAGGTCGGTGTCGCTGGTGGACTGCTCAGCCGCCTGCAGGGCGATCGCGCGATCACTGCGGCTCCAGCCGGATGTCGCGCAGTCCTGCTGAAGGTCGGACAGACTCGTAGCGGCCGCCAGCCCGTCACCGCCCTCCGCTACCGCCACCATCGGCCCTGAAGCAGGCTGGTGGTGGGCGTCGGCCAGCGCAGGGGACGGGGCCGGGAGGGGCGCGGCTGGGGCCAGCTGGGGCTTGGTAGTGGGCGTGGCGGACCGGCCGCTGAGGTGGGCCTGGTAGGCGGCGGCGAGCTCTTCGAGGTCGTTTCTGCGCTGCCGGTGCAGGTCGACGGGTTCTTGCAGGCTGGTGTCCAGCAGCTGCACGCCACGCTGGAAGGCGTGAAAGCCGATCGACTCCCATAGGACCGCGATCTTCTCTTTCGCCGCGGCGCGGTAGGCGGCGGTCACCTCTTCCCTGTTATCGGGCCATTCGGCCATGCCGGGTTCGGCAGCCACCGCGCAGCATCCGCCAGACAGCCGGCGGATGGCTTCTGCCGCGAACACCGGGCCCAGGCCGAATCCGCGCCAGGGCTTGGCCAAGAACACCCGGTCCAGGATGAGCAGATCCCCCACTGGGCACTCGATGGCCTCCTCGAAGGCTGCCGAGTACTCGCCGTTGTCGAGGACGGCAGCGGCGATGCTCTCCAGGTCACCCGACTCGGCGTCCGCGACCATCCAGCGGTCCACCCCGGTATAGTCGCGCAGCCGCCACAGCCCCACATAGCCCACCTCACTGCCGTCCTTGACGAGCCGGTCACAGGCTTCCGTGCAACCGCCTTCGCATTCCTCCTCCTCATCATGGAAGGCACGAATGGAGACATGCCAGTGCTCGAGCGTGTCCTCGTCCTCGTAGGGGACGGCAGGGTGTCCATGGGTGTAGATCAACCGCAAGTGGGCCGGGTCACTGGGGAGTTCAGATGCCGGACGGCGCACAGTACTCATGACCGTGAAGGCTAACTGCTGCCACTGACAACCCGGTCCGCAGCGAGATGCTCGCATACTCGAGGCTGCGCGTTCCGCCCGCCAAGCGCCGGACCGCATGTCGTTCATCAACCGGAGGGCTGACGGTCAAGCACGGGCGACTGCCGCTTGTCCTTGCTCCCGGCCTATCGCCTTCAGTACACGCCGTAATCCGACCTGGTGACTGCGGCCGCCCAAAGCAGGGTCAGGCTCCAGCCTGACCAACGGCTCGTTGACTGGGTGGGAAACACGCCGGCCAACGCGCTATTCGTCGATCCGCTGAAGCTCGACGGCCCGGCTGTCGCCGGCCGCGGAGAGACCATCGACGATGCGGCGCCAGTGGCTCAGCGTGGGGGCAGAGGGTGTTGCTGTCTCGCGTATCTCAGTCAGCCAGTGGGTGACGAACCAGCAGCGGTTGGCGAAGGCGTCGTAGCGGCCATTGATGATGCGTTCGAGCCATGTGAGCCCTGTAGTGCACTGCCAGGTATAGGGAGCGGTGCGGGCATACTGAGCCAGTGCGTCGGCTGCTTTGGGCTCACCGTCGGCAACGGCGATCCACCGTTCGGCCAGCCCGCTCAGGGCGTTGGGAGTGAGCCAGTCGCGGCGGGCACGCTCGAGGGTGTCGTCAGGGTTCGTGTCGGCGGGGCGGAGCTGTGGTGCCGGCAGGAGAGCGCCCAGGGCATAGTCGGCCCAGTGGCCGTTCGCGTACAGGTCAGCGCCTGCGTCCAGGGCGTCGAGCGTGACTTTCAGTGCATGCGGCCACACGATTGGTAGCACGGCGCGCAGCTGCGGATCGTAGGTGAACAGCAGGGCGAAGTCCTGCAGCAGGTGGTGCAGGGCGTTGGCATTGGTGGCGAAGGTCTGCAGATGCGCGGTGAGCGGTTCCGTTTCGCCTTGAGCGGTGAGGTCGATGAGGACGCGAGCCACGAGTTCGCGCGGGGTTTGGTCATATCCGCTGTAGCCCTGGGCCATCCAGTGGTCGACGCCGATGCGGTGTGCCTCCAGCAAGACGGGCAGCAGTGCGGCTGCCCGGGACGTCAGGCAGGCGGTGCTGCGCGCCGCGGCGGCGCAGGCGATGGGCATGGCGAGCCGGTTTACCAGCAGTTCGTCGACGGGGACGGCTCGCAGGGTGTCGGTGTAGGGGGGTGATAGGAACTGCGGCTGGCGGCGCTGGGCTTGTTGGTTCCACGGGCCGAGGCGGCAGTCGCCGAGTCCCGCTTGGACTGCGGCCCACAAGGGCTCGTGCCGGCCGCAGCCGGTGTCGTCGGTGTCTGGGCAGGGGACGTTCCAGACGGGAGCGCAGCCGGCGACGAGGGCGGTGCGGACCTCGTCGAACAGGCTGGTGGCCAGCACGGTGAGGGCCTCCTGGATGCGGGCCGTGTCGAGGCCGAATTGGTCAAACGGTGCAAGCAACAGGGAGGGGACGGCTTTGGTGGCCGCGCGGTCGGCTGCCATCGGGTACGTCGTCCCTTCGTCGCTCATGACGTCGAGGCGCGGGGTAATGGCAGCGGCCAGGACGGTGTCGGCTGCCCAGCGAAGGGCGTCATCCGGGACGGCAAGGTGTGCGCGGGCGTGACTGACGATGGCGGCGGCTGCGACGGCTGCTAGGGGGTCTTGGGGGTGCAGGGGCCCGCTGGCGGGCGGATTAGCGGCGAACTGCCGGGCGAGCGCGATATCGGCCAGGAGGGTGTCTGCCGGCCATCCGTCGGGGTGGCGGTCGTGGTCGGTGTAGGTCAGCTCCAGGCGTAGTGCTTCGTTTCCTGCCTGGAAGTCGGCTGCCGAGGGGGCGAGTGCTTCGGCCACCGGGACAGGCGGCTCGTACTGCACCACGACCGAGCCGTTCGGGGCGCGGCGGGCGGGGTAGTTCTCAGGCCGGAAGACTGACGCCCATCCCTGGACGACGATGAGCTGGTCGCCGTCATCGTCCGCGACCGCCGCCTGTGCGTGGGCGAGGAGTTGGTCTGCGATGGCGGCGAGTGCGTCGAGGCGTGCCTGGTCGCCCGCGAGCATGGCGCGGAGGGTCATCTCCGCGGCGACATCCCGCGGGCTGAGGCGGCGCCGGTCTCGGCCGACCACGTCGTCGGGGTCGGCCCCTTGTACGTGGAGGTGGCCTTCCGCGGTGACGCGGGTGAACTCCAGCGCCCACACGTCCGGGGAGGCAAGCCACGGGTCGAGCAGGTCCGAGGCAGCGTCACGGTGGCGGATGAGCAGGCCGACGACGAGCCCCGGCATGGCCAGGTTGTTGCAGGCCCGCAGCAGTAGTTGCACGACTGCCTTGGAAGGAATATCCAGTTGGTTGAGGAGGTGGTCAGCGAACCGTTCCACGGCGAGGAGCGCGCTCATGCACGGGTATGGGCCAACGGTGGAGCCGCGGTACCAGCCCCATACATGTTCGTCTCCGACGTAGTGCCGCGTGCCGATGCCGGAGATGTCGAAGTCGATGCCGTCCGGGGCGGCACCAGGGCCTCTGGGGGCGGCGCCGAGAGGCCGGTACCGCGCGGGTTGCACGCGAATGGCTGCGGCGTGGTCGAGCATCCGGTTGATCATGTCGAGGGTGTCGGCGGGCAGCTTGTTCAGCAGCTGGAAGAACGGGCCGTAGTACCAGGCGGCAAACGGAGGGCCGAAGCCGAACCCGTGCCGGAGGTCGCGGATGCCGTTGTCGCGCAGGCCACCGGGCATGTCGTCCGGGTCGGGGTGTTCGATGTAGTACGCCTCAGTGAGGTCGAGGAGCAGCCGCGGGTGGGTTTCGGCCAGGCTGATGACAGCTCCAGGCGACTCGATGACCGACTGCAGCCGGTAGGGGTCGTTGGTTGCCGTGTCCCGCAGCCACTGTTCGGTGGGGTTGTCGGTGTCGGGGCCGAGCGTGGCCAGTGCTTCGACCGCGAACTCGTCGTAGCGCGGCGGCTCTGCGGCAAGGATGCGATCACGTACCTCCTGGCGCAGCGGATCGGGCCCGTGGTGGTCGCGGGCCATGCCGCGCAGCCACGCCAGGACGAGTTTGCGGATGGTCTCGCCCATGCCGCGCTGGGTGTAGCGGTTGTGCTGTCCGAGGTCGCGGTCGCTGCAGTAGGTGACCGCGACAACCGGTGCGAGTGCGAAGGGATCTCCGAAGGTTCCCGTGACGTAGCGAAGGTGCGCTAGGCGCAAAAGGGTCTGCAGGCCGCGGTAGTCGTCGGCGGCGAGTTCGTCCCACACGTGCTCGATGACCGTCTGCGCGTCGCCAAGGGTCAGCAGCGCTTCGATGGGGACTTCGGCCCACCGCTCCCCCTCAGCCTGGCTGAGCTGGTCGAACTCATGGCGCAGCGCACGCCAGGCGGCTGCCCGATCTCCGACGAGGAGTTTGGCCTGGCAGGCGAGCCGGACAGCGCGGACGGTCCATCGTGGTGCTCCGGCGGTGTACAGAGGCTGCCAGCCGGCCGTGAGGAACAGTCGGCACAGCGCAAAGTCGCGGATCAGGTCGGTGGCGAATTCGTCGCCTGCGGCCAGTGCGGGGTTGGCCGGTGCCCGCAGGATTCCGTCGGAGCGCAGTTGCGCCCACACTCCACCGCCCGGCGCCGTGCCCTCGGGTGTGCCGAGTACGCGGCGGGCCGCCGCCAGGACGGCCTGTTCGCGGTCGTCCGGCGAGGCGCTGTCAGCCGGGTGTTCCTCATTGTTGCGGACGAGTCCGTTCCAGACCGCGGCAAACACGTCAGCCTCGGACAGCAGGTCACTCGCCTCGGTCACGGTGCCGGCTCGTAGCAGGACGTCCACCAGGCCGGGACGGCCCACCAGCCACTCGGCTCGCGTGTCAGCGCTGAGCCGGATGAGGGACCGAAAGGTTTCAACGAGCCGGTGGCGCTCGGCCTGGGTGAGCCGGGCCACGACATTTTCGGCCGGTACACCGGTGCAGCCTGCCAGTGAAGTGGCGGTCTGCAGCACCTCCTGGACCCGCTTCGCCCCATCGGTGCGGCTGACGGCAACCACGCCGAGCCCGGCCTGGAAGGCGGCCGCAGTAAGCTCACGCAGCAGGTCACGGCGGCCTTCGAGAACGGCCTCCGCGCCGTCGACGACAAGCAGCCGTACCGGGCGGGTCTCCCCTGCCGCCAGCACATCCGCCATCGGCCGTCCCAAGAGGTGCTCGACCTGCGTCCCCGAGGAGGGCAGGTCGCGCAGGCTGAGCGAGGCCACCGCCACGCCCTCGTCGGCGAGCTGTTCGGCGGTGCGGAGGGTGAGCGCGGACTTGCCGACATCGGGTTCCCCTGTCACCACCAGGGCAGTCCCGGTTCGGCCTGCGTGCGTCATGGCACCGGCGAGACGCGTTCGTTCCTCGGCACGCTCCAGCTCAAGGCGCACGTCACCGGCGCACAGGTCGGCCCGGATCCCCTCGCGCAGACGGCGGGCCAGTCCGTCCAGCAGCGACCATGCTTGCTCGTAAGACGCCGACCGGTTCAACGGATATCCGCTCAGCGCGCGGCGCACCAGCGCCTGATCAACGCACGCGGCGGACGAAGCCCAGCCGCCGGTCAGCTCGGCAAGAGCCGCGAACACCTTGTCCGCGGTCTCGGTGGCGCCGTCCGCTACCGCCCGCCGCAGTGCCGAGACCGTTGTGGTGCGGTCGGTCTCATCCACACCTTCCAGCCGTAGCTGCCGCACCCGCAAAGCAGACAGCCAACGCCACGTCAGCTCCCTGGTGCCGACCTGCGAAAGCGCGGCCTCACCATTGGCGGCCGCGGCCACCAGGGCATCGAGATGCGTCAACCGTCGCCGCACACTGCCGTTGGTTGCCGCCGGCCGCGCAACGGCTGCACGGAACTCCTGCGAGGAGGAAACGGCCTGCGCGATCCGTGCCAACGCGTCCGTCTCGCGCACGGCAGTACTCGCCACGCCGACCGCCAGCGCGACCCTCCAACGCCCGGCCGCAGCCTCCTCCCAGTGCTCGGTCACGATCCGAAGGAAGGACCGCACCAACGGCACCGACGCCGCATCACTCGTGGTAAGTGCAGGATCCCTGCGCACTCCGATCGAGACCCGACGCCCCCGGCCATCGGCCGTGCGGCCCTCCACGACTACATCGTCAATCGGGCTGACGTCACTTGCCTGCAACCGCACGAGGCGGGGAACGATGTCATCACCGAGCTCACTAACCGGATCCTCGGTCAGGACGGCAGCAAGCAGCATCGCCGCGTAGCGGTGCTCCAGCCGGACACCGCCACCACCGGTTGAGTAAGGAGAGGCAGAGCCGATCGTCACCTGCCCATTTTACGATCGGTGGACAGGCGAGGGGCCGCTTCCAACTGCTCTACACGATATGAGGGCCGCATGTTGGCGGCCATGAGGCACCCCCCGGGTGCGGATGGGTTGTTGTCGTATCAGTTGCAGCCGGGGCGAGCCCATGACCCATGACGCTCCGTTGCACGCGTTGCTGTCGGGTGGTGCGGTTGCTCCGCCCGGCATCCCCCGAATACCGGCTCAACAGCAAAGGCCGCCTCCGACTCACCGGGGCTACGCACCAAGTACATACCTGGCCGACCAGATCACACCTACACCGCCTACCACGCAGCCCTCCGTCGGATTGTCCCCAAGTACGGGCCGTTGCACGGCTCTGCAGAAGGAGGTTCGGTGAAGCTGACACCGGCTGATCCGGCTTCATGTCACTGCAGGATTCGGATCACTGACATCATGATCAGCTAGCTAACCAGCAACCGATCAGTGCATAAACGGCTTCTGATCAGTGACATACGAAGCCGGATATCTCAGTGAGCGCTTCCCCGAACCTCACATCGTATCGGCCTTTGGTGAAGGTGCTTGAAGGTCTTCGGGCTCATGATGAAGAGGCCGTGGAATTGCTAGCGATTCCGCAGGAGCCGCAGAAGGACGTGGCGCAGCCGTCCGTGAGTATCGGCTCTGCGCCCGAGGAAGGTGAGGATGAGTCTCGTCTGTTGCTCCGTTTCGCGGTTCCGCGTGACCCGGTGATGGTCGCGGACTGGGTCAGCTTCAATGTGATCGACACGGAGAAGCAGGACTGGGCGAGGGGCTGGGCGGCGCTGAAGAAGTTCACGGAGCGTGAGCAGCATGCCAGAGTCCCATATGGTCATAAAGAGGGCGCATACCCTCTTGGGTCATGGGTGGCGGAACAGCGACGGGCCTACGGCGCGGGGCAGATGAGCGGCCTGCGCGCGGCGCGGCTGGAGAAGCTGGGCATGGTCTGGTCCCTGGCCGATGAGCGGTTCCAGGAGAACCTGGAGGCCGCGAAGGCGTACTACGACCAGTACTGGACTCTCTGTGCTCCGAGGTCCGCAGTGGCCCTGTCCAGACCGGTAGGACAGTGGTTGAGCAATTTGCGCCGCGCGGGTGCGCTGGACAGCCACTCCGAGTGGGCGACAGCGCTCAAGGAGGTCGACGAGGACTGGAACCCGCCGTGGCCGGCCGACTGGCAGCGGCACTACGCCGCACTGCGCGAGCTGGTGGCCGAGGAAGAGGGCCAGGCGGAAGTCCTGCCTGGCGTCACGGTCCACGGCATGGACATCGGCAAGTGGCTGGCCCGGCAGCGGACACCGAAGGTCTGGCAGGCCCTGACCGACGGACAGCGCGAGCGCCTGGAGCAGCTCGGCATCACACCGCTCGCCCCGGCGCCGGAGGAGCCCACAAGGGCTTCCAGGGCGTTCGAGCGGGGCGTGGCGGCCCTCGCTCAGTACAGAGCCCGCACAGGCTCTGTGAAGGTCCCCAGGACCCATGTGGAGCTGCTGGAGGACGGGGCCGAGGTCCGGCTTGGAGTGTGGATCATGAACCAGAAGAGCCGCCGCGCGAAGCTCACCACCGACAAGCTCTCTGCACTCGCCGCACTGGGGCTGGAATGGGCACAGTAGGGTTAAAGAGTGGGGTAAGTTTGCGGTTAAGCGGGAATCGGTTCCTGACGTGAAGGTGCAGGGAATGGCATCCGAAGAAGAACTGTTCGCGTCCGTCGACGCTCTGTTGAACGAGGAGCCGCATCTGCCGCCTCCGGCGGAGCGTGCCCGGCTGCGTGAGGCCGCCGGCATCACCCAGGCCCGCCTGGCCACCGCGTTGAAGACCACGACCCAGTCAGTGAAGAACTGGGAGAACGGCCGCAGCGAGCCGAAGTCGCCGCGCCTGGAGGCCTACCAGCGGCTGCTGAAGGGGTGGTCGGCGAAGTACCCCGTTCCCGGCGCAGTCCCGGCAGCCTCGGTTGCCGGGACTGCGCCCACGGTATCTGGTGAACCGGCCGCACCTGCGGTTGAGAGGTCAGATGCACCGCAGGCTCCCGCCGTTGCAGCCGTGGCGCCGGCGCGGCCCGACACCCCCCGGCCCGCTGCGGCGTCGCGGCGTCCGGCCCCGAAGAAGGCGGTACAGCCCGCAGCCGATCCGCGCTTCCCGCACGGGCCGCTCGCGGTCCTGGACGGTGACGGCTGCGCGTACGGCGTGGACGGGATCGTGCTCGACTGCCCCGCGACCACGGTGGTGGAGCTGGTGGAGTGGACGCTGGGTGAGTCCGGCCTCGGTGCGCCGAAGCTGAACCGCTACGGCAAGGACTCCGACCCGCTGATCGTGCTCACTGCCGCGGCCGCCGTGAAGCTCGGGCTGCCGGAGCGCCTGGAAGGCCACGAACAGCGCCGCTCTCTGCGACTGCCGGAGGACCATCCGGTGGTCAAGCAAGTGGTGAAAGCCAAGTGGCGTCTCACCCAGCGCGGGTTCGGCCCCTGGGCAAGGATCTACCGCAAGGCCCAGGGCCGCGAACGGCAGTGCGTGCAGCTGGCGCTCCTGTCCTGGGACGCGCTCGACCCCCGGTCGTGGCCCGGCGTTACGGAGATGGAGCCGCCCGACATCGCCCGCGTCCTCGGGGTGTACGCCACCCGGGTCATCACCCCGCGCGGGTCGACGGCCGTGTCCGGACTGGAGCTGATGACGGCGCTGCGCCCTCGCACCCGCGCGGTGCGCGACGAAGCGACCGGGAACTGGGTGCCCGGCCACAACCCCGGCAGCCTCGGGACGGAGCCGATGGACCCCGCGCCGCCGGAGGCAACCGCTGAGCACCCCGTGGTCGTGGAATCCGGCTGGAGCGGCGGGTTCCTCAACGAGGAGGCGTACCAGTGGGTGCGCGATGTCAGCCTGCTGACGGATGAGGAGTGCACGCTGCCGTACGCAGTCGGCCTGGACCTCAACACCGCCTTCCTCGCCGCCGCGGCCCGCCTGGTCGTCGGCCTGTCCGCCCCCGACCACTTCCACGCCCCGGCCTTCAACCCGAAGATCCCCGGGAGCTGGCTGGTCGACCTGAGCCACATCGAGCTGGACCCGCGCCTGCCCTCACCGTTCACGCCGGACGGCACCCGCCCGACGGGCCCGGCCTGGTACCAGACACACACCGTCGCCTACGCCCAGGAACTCGGCTACAACGTCCAGCCCATGGAGGCGTACCTGCGCCGCGAGACCGGCGCGTACCTGGACCCGTGGCACGACCGCCTCAAGACCGCCTACGTCGACACCCTCGCCGACCTCGGCGTCACCAAGGAGCTCACGGACGCGGAGTTCCTCGCAGCGATGGAGCGGCACAAAGAGGTCGACCCGGTCATGGCGGCGGTGCTGGCCGCGATCAAGGCCACCGTCAAGGGCGGCATCGGCAAACTCCGCGAACGCCCCCAGGGCAAGAAATACAAGGAGGGCGAACGCTGGCCCGCCCTCCAGCGCCCCACCTGGCGTCCGGACATCCGTGCCGCCGTCATCGCCAAGGCCCGGGTCAACATGCACCGCAAGATGCGCAACATGGCCACGATGACGGGCCTGTACCCGCTCGCCGTGCTGTCCGACTGCGTCGTCTACCCCTCACCGGGGGAGAGCCCGCTGGACTTCCTCCCTTACGCGACGTCCGGCAAGCCGCAGCCGGGCGGCTTCCGCCTCGGGCTCACCCCGGGCCTGGCCAAACTCGAGGGCGTCCAGTCCATGCTGTGGGCGGTCGACCTCATGGAACAGGGCCTCAACCCCGCCCGCCACATCAAGGGCGGCGACGCCGTCCTCGACGAAGGCGAGTAGGCGCTGTGGGAGAGATCGACGACGCCATCGAACGCGCCGACCAGGAAGCCTTCACCCGCCAGCCGCCCAAGACCCTCCAGGCCCGCATCAACTTCCTGATGAAGCAGCTCAAGACGACCAAAGCCGTCGCGGCGGAGATCGGGGTCAGCCAGCGGTCGGTGGAGCGATACCGCAAGGGCGAGCGCAAGCACCCGCCGAAGGACATCGCCGCGAGGATCGACGATGCCGTGCGGCGGCGCTGGCAGCCCCAGGTCCGCAAACGCCGGCGCAAGCAGGCCGCCACGACCGGGATCACGGTCGAGACCCGCGCCCGGTTCGGCTACACCGCGCCGATCGGCACGACAGACGACGGACGCTTCCGCCGGCTCACCGTCCACCTCCCCGCGCACTACGCGCAACGCCTGTTCGACGCCCGCGACGCCGGAGCCAGCGACCAGCAGATGCGCCAGATCATCGCCGAAGGCTTCAAGGACATCTACTTCCAGGACGGCGGAAACCGCGCCATGGGACTCTCCGACGTCACCCTCAACGACATCGACTACCTCGACCTCGACTACTGACCTGGCCCCGGCTCGCAGGCCCAGCACCTGCTCGGGTGAGCCGAAGCACGATAGCTGTCACACGCGACGGGATGGGTGGGGAAGCGGTTGCTGGCCTCGGGTGCCTTTCGGGTGGCTCCCCTACAGGGTGAGATGACGCTGTCGTTCCTGGGGCGGATCGCGGACAGGTACGGGCTGACGGTGCGGAGTCTGCTGTCGTCGGTCACCGAAGTGGCCGGCCAGCAGAGCGTCGTCGGGGCTCTGCAGGGCGACAGCGAGGTGTTCTTGAACGCCGCGGCCCGGGACCGGGTCGCGGCGCTGTGCCGTGTGCCGCAGGTGGACATACGCCGTGCGCTGCCGGCCTGGACGCGGGAGGAGCCGCTGGGCCCCTCGACGGAGAGGCCGGCGGCGTGGCTCCACAACGGGGTGGAGACGGTTGCTGCCTGGGGTCCGGCGTGCCCGGGCTGTGTGGCTGCGCGGACCGGTCGCGTTGCACCAGCCCGCGTGTACCTGGCGGCGCACCAGCGAGTCTGCCCTCGCCACCGGTGCTGGCTGATGAGCGTGCCCGGCAGCGGGGGCCGTGTTGTGGGGCTGGCCGGGTGCCCGGAGGTGGTCCAGGCGCAGGCCGATCACCGCAGGCTGCTGCGCCGCTCCCCCGTCGCTGCTTCGGCGTTCGAGGTTGCTGAGGCGGTCACCGCCTCGTGGTGGGCGCAGAAGTGGCCCGAGGAGCGCCTGTGGGCGATGCGGCTGGAGGCGGCCATGCCCGCGGGCGAGGATCCGCTGCGGTGGCGGATCCTGGCGCGGGATCTGGTCACCTACCCCGAGACCGTCGCCCTCGCCACGCTTCTGGCCAGCCGGGCCTGGCGGCTCCGTGTCGCTGCTGACGGTGGTGGTCACCTCCCTTACCGGGTGGCTGATGTGCCCTGCGTGCCCAGCGAGCTGGGTCATCGCTTGCGGCGTCCGTGGCTCACCGAGCGTCTGGCCGCCTGCACCCACGGACCGCTGTTTGCCTGGACGTACCTGTGCATCCGTACCAAGGGCGGCAGTGGAGACGCCGAGCAGCGGTTGTGGCAGGTCCCCTTGGCGCTCCGGCCCCGGCCTCTCGCCGACGTTCTCGCGGGCTACCAGCGTCGGCAGACTGCAGGCACAGAGGGTCTGCCGGCTCAGAAGCGGCTGCGGGGCCACAGCGTGCACGCCGACGGGGCCTTCGCCGCCGGCCTGGCCCACGCGCGCACCTACGCCGCCCGGCACGGCCACCTCGCCACCCGCCGCGGCACGCGAGTCGGGCCCTTCTCCTTGGGGAAATGGGTGCACAACCAGCAGGCCCACGCCTTGGCCCTGCCCGAAGAAGCCGTATCTCAACCGATCTTGGAACGTGTGGATCGAACGGAGTTCCTGGTCGGGTGATCTTCCGGCGGTACGCGCATGAAGGCAGGGCCTCCTGGTAGCTCGGGGGTGCGACCCCATTCCGAGCGGTTCCCGGAGGCCCTGTTGTCGTTGTTGTACGCGCCCGGTCCTGTTGGCTTCAACTCGGCTGCTCCATCGTGTGATTGCCTCGCGCACGTGTACGGCAACGCGGCCGATCATCCGGACCGGGTTCGCCGGTATCCGTCGGACATGACGGACGCGGAGTGGGCGGCCATCCGGCCGTTGCTGCCGGTGCCGGCCTGGCTTCAGGGGCGGGGCGGACGGCCCGAGGGCTACTGTCACCGGCAGCTGCTGGACGCGAGGTCTGGACGAACGCCTTCAGGGCGCAGCCGCCCGGCCGGTCGTGGTGCCCGAGACGATCGTCGTCGACCGGGGCAAGATCTACCTGTCCACGGCGTTCAGCGCCGCCTGCGAGAGTCTCGGCATCAGCGTCCAGCCCACCCCGCCCCACGCCCCCGCCGCCAAAGGCATCGTCGAGCGCACCTTCGGCACCATCAACGCCCTGCTGTGCCAGCACCTGCCCGGCTACACCGGCTCCGACGTCACCCGCCGCGGACCCGACGCCGAAACCGAGGCCTGCTTCAGCGTCGCCCAGCTGCAGGACCTGCTCGACGAATGGCTGATCCACTACCACCACCGCCCCCACGAAGGCCTGCGCCACCCCACCCTGCCCAAGAAGGCCCTCACCCCGAACCAGATGTGGGCCGCCCTCATCGCCGTCGCCGGCCACGTGCCCCTCCCCCTCAGCGGCAGCGACTACCTCGAACTGCTACCAGTGCGCTGGCAGGCCATCACCGAACGCGGCATCCGCATCGACCACCGCACCTACGACGCGGACGTCCTCGCCCCCTACCGCGGCCAGCCCTCCCCCGTCACCGCGCGCGGCGGCAAATGGGAAGTCCACACCAACCCCCACGACGCCCGCCAGGTCTGGATCCGCCTGCCCGACGGACACCTGTCAGAGATCCCGTGGATCCACCGCGACCACATCCACGAGCCGTTCAACAGCGCCACCTGGCAGCACATCAAAACCATCACCACCCGCCACGGCGACCGCGACACCCACGAAGCCGACCTCGCCGACGCCCTCGACCAGCTCATGCGCCGCGCCCAGACCAGCACCGCCACCGCAGGCGAGCAACGCCTGATCACCCGCACCGCACCGCTGAAAACGCCCCCGCCGACGGCCGATCACCGCACGCCCCACACCCCGGGCCCTCAGGCCGACGGATGGGACGACGACAGTCTCGACGACCTCGACGACCTGCCTGACGACCCAGAGCAGGCTGACGGCGAGGAGGAAACCGTCGACAACGGCGACGCGCCCGTCCCGTACACCGGACTCGGCCTCTACGACCCCGCTCAGGAAGCCCTCAACTGGTGACCAGCCCCGCACGCAACCACCACGCCACCACCGACACCGAGCCCCTGCTGCCCGGCACGCACGCGGCAGAGCCGGAGTGGCCGATCACCACCTGGCAGGGCTGGCAGCACTTCGCCACCACCCCACCCCTCACCCCGCCCCAGCCCGGCGACGCACCCCGAAGCACGGAAGAACGCCTCGCCTACCACTCCGCGTTCGTCACCGTCCGCACCCCCGCCATCAACACCCTCGCCACCCAGGTCCGCACCCTCATGCTCCTCGGCCGCCACCAGCAGAACACCGCCCGGCCCTCACTGATCTTCACCGGCCCCGCCGCAGCCGGAAAGACCACCGCCCTCCTCGAAGTCGGACGCACCTGCCACCTCGCCCACACCCGCAAACACCCCGCCCCGCCCGGACGCGCCCACGAGCAGGTGCCGGTCGCGTACCTGCTGGTGCCGCCCGGCGCTACCGCGAAAACCCTCGCCATCGAATTCGCCCGCTACCTCGGCATCCCCGTCACCAACCGCATGACCCAGGCCCAGATCACCAGCGCCGTCTGCCACACCTACACCCAAGCCGGCGTCCGCCTGGTCCTCATCGACGAGATCCACCGCCTCAACCCGCGCACCACCACCGGCGCCGAAGCCGCCGACCTGCTGAAAGACCTCACCGAACGCATCAAAGCGACCTTCGTCTACAGCGGCATCGAAGTCGCCGCCACACCCCTGTTCAGCGGCATACGCGGCGCCCAACTCGCCGGCCGCGCCAGCCTCATCACCTGCGGCCCTCTCCCCGCCCGCCACGGCATCCGCCGGCCCTTCACCGACCTCATCACCGACATGGAAACCGCCCTCGACCTGGCCCAGCACACACCCGGCTCACTCCCCCCGCCACGCCACCTACCTCCACCAGCGCACTGCCGGCCGCATCGGAAGCCTCGCCCGCCTCATCCGCCAGGCAGCCATCACCGCCATCTGCGACGGCACCGAACGCATCACCAAAAAATCTCTCGAAGCCATCCGGCTCGACCACCTCGCCGAAGAAGCAAGCCGCCCCCGAACCCGCCAACCGGCCAGAACGGCATGATGCGGACGTGAAGAAGAGTGCTGATACGCCCAATGACGAGGACTTCGCAGCCCTCTACGACCGGGCCTGGTACACCCTGATCCCCGCCCGCGCCGACTACCTGGCCGACGTCTCACCCCACTACGACGAGGTCCTCCACGACGTCGCGCAGCGCACCGAGCACACCGGCAGCCTCGGCAAGACGGACATCGCAGCCCTCGTCGTCTGGAAACGGCTCTCCGCACAAACCCGCTGGGTGACAGAACTGATGTCTCTGCCCGACACCCACGTACGAGCCGTCACCGAGCGAGCCGTCACCGCCGTCCGCGACACCAGCCTCACCCGCAGTGAAGCCGCCCGCACCGGGCGCGGCATCATCGCCGAACTGCCCGGCTTCCGCACCGGCGACGCCCTCGCCTCAGCCGTCCTGACCGCGGCAGCACCACAGCGGATGGCCGTCTACGACCGCCGCGTCCAATACGCCCTCGACACCCTCGGCCTCCCTCTCACCCCCACACCGGGACGCTACGGCCGCTACCTCCAGCTCCTCGACGACCTCCTCCACCACGGCGGAGCACACGCCGACGGCTGGACCGCACGCGACATCGACACCGCCCTGTACTGGACCGGCAGACCCAACCCGGCACCAAGCTGCTGACCAGCACAACTCACACCGATCCTTTAGTACTGCAACCGCATGTGGTGTGACTGTGTGGGGTGGGGCTCGTTGGTGTGACTGTGTGAGAAGTCGCTGACGGTTGAGCAGATCGAGTCGT
>NZ_JBFACE010000058.1:0-31637 GCF_040640655.1 Streptomyces sp. NPDC021749
CTGCACTGGTCACACTTCCGCAGACACAGCCAAGCCCGAGCCCGCCACTGCCACTACCAACGCCGAGGCCACAAACCCCACATGCGGTTGCAGTATTAAGGGGGAGTCGAACAGATCCCGTAGGGGATGTGCGCGCCCCCTGCGGGTCCACAACGGCACGGGGAGGGCGGGTTATTCCCGAACTCCTCGCCCACCTACCCCTAAACACACCACCCGCTACACCCACCACCCCGCTACACCCGCCACCCCCTACACACACCACCCCGCTACACGTACCGCTCCAGAATCGAGGACTCTGCCAGGCGGGAGAGGCCCTCGCGGACCGAGCGGGCGCGGGCCTCGCCGACGCCGTCGACGGTCTGGAGGTCGTCGACGCTGGCGGCGAGGAGTTTCTGGAGGCCGCCGAAGTGGTCGACGAGGCGGTCGATGACGGTGCCGGGGAGGCGGGGGACCTTCGCCAGGAGGCGGAAGCCGCGGGGGGAGACGGCGGAGTCGAGGGTCTCGGGGGCGCCGCTGTAGCCCAGGGCGCGGGCCACGTTGGGGAGTTCGAGGAGCTCGGCGTGGGTGAGGGAGTCCAGTTCGGCGAGCGCCTCGGAGACCGTGCGGGCGCGCTTGGCGGTGGGCTCGGGGACGTAGTCGCGGACGACCAGTTCGCGTTCCGGTTCGACGCCGGCGATGAGCTCTTCGAGCTGGAGGGCGAGGAGCCGGCCGTCGGTGCCGAGTTCGACGACGTATTCGGCGATTTCGGTGGCGATGCGGCGGACCATTTCCAGCCGCTGGGCGACGGCGGTCACGTCCCGTACGGTCACCAGGTCCTCGATCTCCAGGGCGGAGAGGGTGCCGGCGACCTCGTCGAGGCGGAGCTTGTAGCGCTCCAGGGTGGCGAGGGCCTGGTTGGCGCGGGAGAGGATGGCCGCGGACTCCTCCAGGACGCGGCGCTCGCCGTCGACGTAGAGCGCGATCAGCCGCATGGACTGGCTGACGGAGACGACGGGGAAGCCGGCCTGGATGGAGACGCGCTGGGCGGTGCGGTGGCGGGTGCCGGTCTCCTCGGTGGGGATGGAGGCGTCGGGGACGAGCTGGACGCCGGCCCGGAGGATCTTGGTGATGTCCTTGTCGAGGACCAGTGCGCCGTCGAGCTTGCACAGCTCGCGGAGGCGGGTGGCGGTGAATTCGACGTCGAGGACGAAGCCGCCGGTGCACATGGACTCGACGGTCTTGTCGAAGCCGAGGACGATCAGGCCGCCCGTGTTGCCGCGGAGGATGCGCTCCAGGCCGTCGCGCAGGGCCGTGCCGGGGGCCACGGCGCTCAGCGAGGCGCGCATCAGACTCTCGGTGCCGGATCCCCCGCCGGACCTGCCGGGAGCCGATGCCCGGTCGTTGGCTGCCACTGCACTCCTCCGTCGCACGGTCTGTCGGTCCGCGGGCCGCCCGGCCCTTGCTGTGGTTGACGTACCAGCGGAGCGTACGTGGCCGACAGGCAATTCTGCGGTGACGGGCGAGACCAGGGCAAAGTCTACCGGCGCACACCCTCTTCCTGTGGGGCCTCCCGGCGTACGCGCTTGGGCAGGACGGCCAGGGCCTGTCCGACGTCGGCGACCTCCAGGACCCGCATTCCGTCGGGGATCTTGCCGGGGTCGGCGGGGACGAGGGCGTGGGTGAAGCCGAGCCGGGCGGCTTCGGAGAGCCTGCGCTGGACGCCGGTGACCCGTCTGACCTCGCCGGCGAGGCCGACCTCGCCGATGGCGACGAGGTTCTTGGGCAGGGGGGTGTCGCTGGCGGCACTGGCCAGGGCGAGGGCGACGGCGAGGTCGGCGGCGGGCTCGGTGAGCTTCACGCCGCCGACGGTGGCGCTGTAGATGTCGCGTTTGCCGAGGGCGCTGATCCGGCCGCGTTGCTCCAGGACGGCGAGCATCATCGAGACGCGGGAGGTCTCCAGGCCGGAGGTGGTGCGCCGGGGCGAGGGGATCTGGGAGTCGACGGTGAGCGCCTGGACCTCGGCGACCAGGGGGCGGCGGCCCTCCAGGGTGACCGTCAGGCAGGTGCCGGGGACCGGTTCGGCGCGGCGGGTGAGGAAGAGGCCGGAGGGGTCGGCGAGGCCGGTGATGCCTTCGTCGTGGAGTTCGAAGCAGCCGACCTCGTCGGTGGTGCCGTAGCGGTTCTTGACGCCGCGGACGAGGCGGAGGCGGGCGTGCCGGTCGCCTTCGAAGTGGAGGACGACGTCGACGAGGTGTTCCAGGAGGCGGGGGCCGGCGATGGCGCCGTCCTTGGTGACGTGGCCGACGAGGAGGGTGGACATGCCGCGTTCCTTGGAGGCGCGGATGAGGGCGCCGGCGACCTCGCGGACCTGGGCCATGCCGCCGGGGGCGCCGTCGATCTCGGGGGAGGCGACGGTCTGGACGGAGTCCAGGACCAGCAGGGACGGCTTGACGGTGTCGAGGTGGCCGAGGACGGCGGAGAGGTCGGTCTCGGCGGCGAGGTAGAGGTGGTCGTCGAGGGCGCCGATGCGGTCGGCGCGGAGCCGGACCTGGCTCGCGGATTCCTCGCCGGTGACGTAGAGGGTGGGGTGCTCGGCGGAGGCGGACTTGGCGGCGGCGTCCAGGAGGAGGGTGGACTTGCCGACGCCGGGCTCGCCGGCGAGGAGCACCACCGCGCCGGGGACCAGGCCGCCGCCGAGGACGCGGTCGAGTTCGTCGACGCCGGTGGAGCGGGCGGTGGCCTGCTTGCCGTCGACCTGGCCGATGGGCAGGGCGGCGGTGGTGACCCGGCCGGGCGCGGTGGTGCGGACGGCGGGGGTGCCGCCGAATTCCTCGACCGTGCCCCACGCCTGGCATTCCGGGCAGCGGCCGAGCCACTTGGCGGTGGTCCAGCCGCATTCGGTGCAGCGGTACGAGGGGCGCTCCTTGCCCGGCGCTTTACGAGTTGCCATGGGGTTCACCGTAGCGGCGGGGTCCGACAGTGCCGTAGCCGCCGCCGGGCCGCGGGCGAGGGCGGGCCCTGCGCCGTAGTGGCGGCGGGCGGGCCCCGCGCCGTAGTGGCGACGGGTGGGGCATGGGTCCGCCGGGCCGGATGCCCCGCGCCGTGGTTGCGCTGCCCCGCGCCCCGCCGTCCGTTGGGCCGACCGGGTGGTGCGCGCCGCGTGCGCTCCGGGCGCAGCGGCCGGTTCGTGTCCCCTTTTGAGGGAGATGGTCACCCGTAAGGGTTAAAAGTGGTCCTGGCGGCCAAGTCCGGCTGCATCATCCCCCTACCGTCGCCGGGGTGATGAGCAGCAGGCCCGAGCACCCCACGCATTCCACCGGCGCACACCGGTCGCGCGGCGACGACCGGCGCCGGAGCCGTCCGCAGTCCGCCCAGCCGTCCCCCCGGCCCCTCCAGCCGCCGGCCCCGGACGCCGCGGGCGAGCCCGGTGACGGCTATCAGCCGTATCTGGACGGCCTGTTCACCTACTGCCTGTCGGTGCTGTGCGAGCACGACGAGGCGACCGCGGTGCTCGGCGAGATGCTGGCGCTCGCCGAGCGGCACCACCACCGCCGGCCGGCCGACCCGGCGCTGCACCGTGCCTGGCTGTACGCGCTGGCGCGCTGGGCGTGTCTCCGCCGGCTCGCCGAGCGGAGCGGCCCCGGGACCGGCCCCGGGACCGGGCCCGGCAGCGGCACCGCCGGGCCCGGCGACAGTGAGCGGCGGCAGCGCGAGCTGGCGGTGCTGGCCTGGCCGGAGGCCGCGGGTACCTCGCCCGAGCAGCGGGAGGCGCTGGAGCTGTCGGTGCGCCACCGGCTGTCCGCCGACGAGGTCGCCGCGGTGCTCGGCGCCGATCCGATCGCCACCCGTGCGCTGCTCGCCACCGCCTCCTGCGAGGTCGAGCGGACCCGGGCGGCGCTGGCCGTCGTCGAGTCCGGCCGGTGCAAGGAGGTGGCGCAGCTGGCGGCGGACAGCAAGGTGCTGCTGGGGGCGGCGCTGAGCCGGGAGCTGGTGCGGCACGTCGACGCCTGCGCGGTCTGCCGGCGGACGGCGGAGCGGGCCACCGCGCCGGGGCCGTGGCCGGGCACCGCGCCGGCGGCCCGGGGTTCGCTGCCGATGGTCAGCGCGCCGCAGGAGGCGGTGCTGGGGGCGCTGGCGGCGGCCCGGCGGTCCCGTACGGGGCGGGCCGACGGCTCCGCGGCGGCCGGGCGCCGGGGCCGGACGGGTGGGGCAAACGGTTCTCCTCGCTACGACCGCATCGGTTTCCCGGTGGGCCCGCCGCCGGACCGGGCGGCGCGGCGGCGCAGGCTGCGGGCCCGGGCGCTGACCACGACGGTGGTCGCCACGGTGATCGCGGCGCCGGTGCTGGCCCTGTGGGCGGCCTACCGGGGGGCGCCCGCCACGGAGGAGACCGTGGCGGACGGTACGCCCTCGGTGGCGGCGAGCGACACGGATGCCGGGGCGGGGCTGGACGGCCGCCCGTTCGAGAACGCCGGGAACGCCCGGACCACGCCGTCGCCGGCCGCCGGCGGTGACGGCCGGACGCCGGACGTGTCGGTGGCGGTGATCGGCGCGGACGGCACCCCGCTGCGGCCGGGCGAGGCGGGCCGTACGGCGACGGGCCCGGGGCGGCTGACGGTCGCCGCGCAGCCCAGTGGCGGCGCGACGGCGATCACGATCAGCGCGTCCGGCGGCGAGCCGGTGCACTGGACGGCGACGCCGGACGCGGCGTGGCTGCAGCTGAGCCGGACGGCGGGCTCTCTGCGGCCCGGGCAGTCCACGACGGTCACGGTCTACGTGGACCACGACCGGGAGCCGGCGGGGCGCTGGCGGAGCCGGATCGCCATCCGGCCGGGCGGCACCGCGGTCACGTTGGAGGGGTACGGCGGCACCGGACCGCAGGGCCCGTCGCCGGCCGGCCCGTCGCCGTCGCGTCCCCCGCACCACACGCCGACCCCGACGAGTCCGGCACCCCCGCACCCGACGCCGACCCCGACGCCCACGAGCCCGACGCCCGGCCCGTCGGACCCGACGCCGAGCCCGTCGCCGAGCGGGCCCACGGCGAGCACCGGGCCGACCCCGTTCAAGCCGTCGGACAGGCCGTCGAACACCACCCGCCCGGCCCGCTGAGCGGCGGGCCGGGCGGAGGAGCGGCCGAGAACCTACGGCTTCGGGTCGGCGGGGTGCGGGGCCATCGGCAGCTCCGAGGCCAGCCGCTGTTCGCACAGTTCGGCGAGCTTGGCGTAGCCCTTCTTGCCCATCAGCTCGGTCAGTTCGGGCTTGTAGGAGACGTAGACCGGTTCGCCCGCGCCGTGCGCCGAGGTCGCGGAGGTGCACCACCAGTGCAGGTCGTGGCCGCCGGGGCCCCAGCCGCGCCGGTCGTACTCGCCGATGGTGACCTGCAGCACCTGGGTGTCGTCGGGCCGGTCGATCCAGTCGAAGGTGCGCCGGATCGGCAGCTGCCAGCAGACGTCGGGCTTGGTCTCCAGCGGTTCGCGGCCCTCGCGCAGCGCGAGGATGTGCAGCGAGCAGCCGGCGCCGCCCTGGAAGCCGGGGCGGTTCTGGAAGATGCAGGAGCCCTGCCAGCGGCGGGTCTGCCGTTCGCCGTCCTCGTCGACCTCGACCCAGCCGGACTCGGTGCCCACGTCGTGGAACTGCCACAGGTCGGGCGTGAGCCGCGCCACGTGCTCGGCGACCCGCTTCTCGTCGTCGTCGTCGGAGAAGTGCGCGCCGAGCGTGCAGCAGCCGTCGTCCGCCCGGCCGGCCTGGATGCCCTGGCAGCCGCTGCCGAAGATGCAGGTCCAGCGGGACGTCAGCCAGGTCAGGTCGCAGCGGAAGATCTGTTCGTCGTCGGCCGGGTCGGGGAAGGTGACCCAGGCGCGGGCGAAGTCGAGTCCGACCTCGTCGGCCGGGGAACGGTTCCCCTCGGCCGCCTGGGCGCGCCGCTTTTCTGCCTTCTTCGACGCTTTTTCGTGCTTCGCCTTTTTCGTCTTTGCCACGACTCCAGCGTAAGGCGCGCCGCACGGCACCCGGACGGGACGGGGCACGCACCGCGCCGGGGCCGCCGGCCGCGCCCTCCCCGCCCACGGTACGGACCGCGCCGACGAGCCCGGCCGGGCGTCGCGTTAGGTTTCCCCGTATGAGACTCGGTGTCCTCGATGTGGGTTCGAATACGGTGCATCTGCTGGTGGTGGACGCACACCCCGGCGCGCGGCCGCTGCCCGCCTACTCGCACAAGACGGATCTGCGGCTGGCCGAGCTCCTCGACGACGGCGCGATAAGCGACGCCGGGGTGGAGCGGCTGGTGGCCACCGTCCTCGAAGCGCTGCAGGTGGCCGAGGACAAGGGCGTGGAGAGCGTGCTGCCGTTCGCGACGTCCGCGGTGCGGGAGGCCTCCAACGGGGAGGAGGTGCTGCGCCGGGTCGCCGAGGAGACCGAGGTGGAGCTGCAGGTGCTCTCCGGGGAGGACGAGGCGCGGCTCACCTTCCTCGCTGCCCGCCGGTGGCTGGGCTGGTCCGCCGGCCGGCTGCTGGTCCTCGACATCGGCGGCGGTTCGCTGGAGATCGCCTACGGCCTCGACGAGGACCCGGACGTGGCGGTGTCGCTGCCGCTGGGCGCCGGCCGGCTCACCGCGACCGCGCTGCCCGGCGACCCGCCCGACGCCGAGGACGTCCGTACGCTGCGCCGCCGCATCCGGGCCGAGATCGCCCGCGTGGTGAGCGAGTTCAGCCGCTACGGCACCCCCGACCAGATCGTCGGCACGTCCAAGACGTTCCGGCAGCTGGCCCGGATCGCCGGTGCCGCACGTTCCGCCGAGGGCCTTTACGTCCAGCGCGAGCTGACCCGCAAGAAGCTGGAGGAGTGGGTGCCGCGGCTGGCCGGGATGTCCGCGCGGGAGCGGGCCGAGCTGCCCGGGGTGTCCGAGGGGCGGTCGCGGCAGCTGCTGGCCGGGGCGCTGGTCGCGGAGGCGGCGATGGACCTGTTCGGGGTGGAGACGCTGGAGATCTGCCCGTGGGCGCTGCGCGAGGGCGTCATCCTGCGGCGGCTGGACCATCTGCCGTAGGGGGCGGCTCGCCGGTCGTGGGGCATCGGGGCGGACGGTGCGTAGGGCGGCTGCGGCGGTTGCCGGACGGGCCCGGGCCGCGGGCGCAGGCGAAGACACGCACGTGACACTCGTCACGCCGCCGATCAGCCCCGTCACCTGCACACCCCCCGTCCCACAAGCCACAACGGGTGACGTGGGGGGGCCCGGCCCTCCCGCCCCGCGCACGGCTCCGGCCCGTACGCTGTCCTTCGTGACAGAGCCTGTGGTGCGCATCCCGGATGCGAAGGTCGCGCTGTCCACGGCCTCGGTGTATCCGGAGTCGACGGCGACGGCCTTCGAGATCGCCGCGCGCCTGGGCTACGACGGCGTCGAGGTCATGGTGTGGACCGACCCGGTCAGCCAGGACATCGAGGCGCTGCGCCGGCTCTCCGACTACCACGGCGTGCCGGTCCTGGCCGTGCACGCGCCCTGTCTGCTGATCACCCAGCGGGTCTGGTCCACCGACCCGTGGGTCAAGCTGCAGCGCGCCCGCAACGCCGCCGAGAAGCTCGGCGCCTCCACGGTCGTCGTCCACCCGCCGTTCCGCTGGCAGCGCAGCTACGCCCGGGACTTCGTCCGCGGGGTGTGGCGGATGGCGAACGAGACCGACGTGCGGTTCGCCGTCGAGAACATGTACCCGTGGCGCTACCGCGACCGCGAGATGCTGGCGTACGCGCCGGACTGGGACCCCACCAACGACGACTACCGGCACTTCACCGTCGACCTGTCGCACACCGCGACGGCCCGTAACGACGCGCTGGAGATGGTGGACCGGATGGGCGACCGGCTGGCGCACGTGCACCTCGCCGACGGCAACGGCTCCGCCAAGGACGAGCACCTGGTGCCGGGCCGCGGCAGCCAGCCCTGCGCCGAGGTGCTGGAGCGGCTGGCCGCGAACAACTTCTCCGGCCACGTGGTCGTCGAGGTCAACACCCGCCGGGCGATGTCCGCCGCCGAACGCGAAGCCGACCTGGCCGAGGCGCTGGCCTTCACCCGGCTCCACCTGGCCTCGCCGACGTGGGTGCCCGGGTCCTGAGCTCGGCGAGGTGGCCGGGCAAGGGGGCCGCCGCCGGCCCGGCCGGGGTCCCGTCCGTACTCCGGGCACCCGTCTCACATACCGGAGTCGGTGTCCGGATCTTGGATCAAGAGCGTAACCTCGGGATCAGCTGCGGTATGCCGCTGCTGCTGTACGGCTGAACGTACGTATCCCGAGGGAGTGACCATCGTGCCCGAGCTGAGGTCCCGCACCGTTACCCACGGCCGCAACATGGCGGGCGCCCGCGCCCTTATGCGCGCCTCGGGCGTAGCGGGCGCGGACATCGGCCGCAAGCCGATCATCGCCGTGGCGAACTCCTTCACCGAGTTCGTGCCGGGCCACACCCACCTCCAGCCGGTCGGCCGGATCGTCAGCGAGGCGGTCAAGGAGGCCGGCGGCATCCCGCGCGAGTTCAACACCATCGCCGTCGACGACGGCATCGCCATGGGACACGGCGGCATGCTGTACTCCCTGCCGTCCCGCGACCTGATCGCGGACAGCGTGGAGTACATGGTCGAGGCCCACTGCGCCGACGCGCTGATCTGCATCTCCAACTGCGACAAGATCACCCCGGGCATGCTGAACGCCGCGCTGCGGCTCAACATCCCCACCGTCTTCGTCTCCGGCGGCCCGATGGAGTCCGGCCGCGCCACCCTCGTCGACGGCACGGTCCGCACCCTCGACCTGGTCGACGCGATCTCGGACGCGGTGAACGACAAGATCTCCGACGCGGACATCCTCCGCATCGAGGAGAACGCCTGCCCGACCTGCGGCTCCTGTTCCGGCATGTTCACCGCCAACTCGATGAACTGCCTCACCGAGGCCATCGGCCTCTCCCTGCCGGGCAACGGCTCGGTGCTGGCCACGCACACCGCCCGCAAGGCGCTGTACGAGCGGGCCGGCCGCACGGTCGTCGAGCTCACCAAGCGCTACTACGACGGCGGCGACGAGTCGGTCCTGCCGCGCAACATCGCCACCTTCGACGCGTTCGAGAACGCCATGGCCCTGGACATCGCCATGGGCGGCTCGACCAACACGATCCTGCACCTGCTCGCCGCGGCCCAGGAGGCCGGCGTCCCGTTCGGCCTCGAAGCGATCGACGCCGTCTCCCGCCGCGTCCCGTGCCTGGCGAAGGTGGCCCCCAACGTCGCCAAGGACCGCACGTACTACATGGAGGACGTGCACCGCGCCGGCGGCATCCCGGCCCTCCTCGGCGAACTGCACCGCGCCGGCCTGCTCAACGAGGACGTGAACTCCGTCCACAGCCCGTCGCTCGCCGACTGGCTCAAGACCTGGGACGTGCGCGGCGGTTCGCCGTCCGCGGAGGCGGTCGAACTGTGGCACGCGGCCCCCGGCTGCAAGCGCTCCGCCGAGGCGTTCTCCCAGTCCGAGCGCTGGGAGGCGCTGGACGAGGACGCCGAGGGCGGCTGCATCCGCTCGGTCGAGCACGCCTACTCCAAGGACGGCGGCCTCGCGGTCCTCAAGGGCAACCTGGCCGTCGACGGCTGCGTCGTGAAGACGGCCGGCGTCGACGAGTCGATCTGGACCTTCGAGGGCCCGGCGGTCGTCTGCGAGTCGCAGGAGGAAGCCGTCGAGAAGATCCTCAACAAGCAGATCACGGACGGCGACGTGGTCGTCATCCGCTACGAGGGCCCCAAGGGCGGCCCCGGCATGCAGGAGATGCTCTACCCGACCTCGTACCTGAAGGGCCGGGGCCTGGGGAAGACCTGCGCACTGATCACCGACGGCCGCTTCTCCGGCGGCACGTCCGGCCTGTCCATCGGCCACGCCTCCCCCGAGGCGGCCGGCGGCGGCACGATCGCCCTCGTCGAGGACGGCGACCGCATCCGCATCGACATCCCGAACCGCACGATCGAGCTGCTGGTCGGTGAAGAGGAGCTGGCGGCGCGCCGCGAGTCCCTCGGCGGCGTCTACGCCCCCAAGAACCGCGAACGCAAGGTCTCCGCGGCGTTGCGCGCCTACGCCGCGATGGCCACCAGCGCGGACAAGGGCGCGGTGCGGGACGTGAACCTGCTGGGCTGAGGCCCCTGAACGGAAAGGAGCCCCCACCTCGGTGGGGGCTCCTTGCTGCTTCGGCAGCCGCCGTCGCGTCAGGTAGTGGGTAGCTCCCTGCCCTTGACGGCGTCCACGAAGGCGGTCCAGGCGGCTGTGGGGAAGACGAGCGCGGGGCCGTGGGGGTCCTTGCTGTCGCGGACGGGGACGAGGGCGGGGACGTTGTCGGCGACCTCGATGCAGGCGCCGCCGTCCGGGTTGCTGTAGCTGGACTTGCGCCAGGTGACGGTGCTCAGGTCGATGGCTCGCACGGCACTTCCTCCAACATCCGCATGACGAACTTCCGCGATGCAGCCGGGCTCAACGCCAGGTCGCGCACCGCATCGTACGCGCGTTGCAATCGCTCAACCGGCCCGGTTTCCTCGATGAGTTCACCACGATGGGCGTTCTCGGTGTAGGCCACGGTCCGGCCGTCGGGCAGCCGCAGGAAGATCACATCCGTACTGACCAGGCCATGCGGGCCGGAATCATGTGGCAGCACATGAAGTGTGACGTTCGGGCGCTCAGCCGCCTCAGCAAGAGCCTGCAACTGCCGCTGCCAATCCTGGCTATTGGGTAGCGACGTGCGCAGTACGGCCTCGGACAGGATCGTGCGGAAGGGCGGTGCGTCGTCACCGGTCAGCAGCTGTCGGCGGCCTATGCGCGCCTCGACCTGGCGTGTCAGCTCGTCGCCTTTGCTGCCGCCCACCGCCAGCACCGCACGCGCGTACTCCGGCGTCTGCAGCAGCCCATGCACGGTGCTCACGCCGAAGTGCCACAAGCTCACCGCTTCCGCCTCCAGCGTCATGTACCGCCGGTACCGCTCGCGGAACTGCGTAGGATCCCCCGCCGCCAACTCCCACAGCGTCAACAGCAGTCCAGGTGTCCCGTAGTGCTGGTCCAGGGCCTGGACGACCTCGGGGCTGCCGAGGGTGTGGCCGGATTCCATTTTGCCGAAGAGGGACCAGTCCCAGCCCAGCGTCTCGCCGAGCTGGCGGAGGCTGTCGCCCTTGCGGGAGCGGAGTAATCGCAGTTCCTCCACGAAGCGTTGGCGCGGCTCCTGGCTGCGGCCGGTGACCGCTCGTCTCGGCGGCATGGCGACCTCCTCCGTGGAAGGTGTGGAACTTACGTCCCAGTGGGGCGAAGTACGCCCCACAAGGGGTATTCGAGTCCTTCTCGGCATGCATTCTGGTGAGGGCTGGAATACGCAGAGTAGTCGGCCTCGGGGGTCCCGACAGGGAAACGCAGGAAACGACAGAAGGGTTGGTTGGTCCATGACGGCGGAACGGTTCAGCGCAAACGCGGCGGCGGAAGAGGCGCGGGACGAGTTGATGAGGGCGTTGGCGCGGACCGGCATCGTGCTGCCGTCGCTGAGCGTCGACCCGGTGTCCTGCAGCTACTCACACCCGCGCCCGCTCATCGAGTTGGGCCGGTGCAATCTGGAGACGACGTTCAAGCTGATCGCCGCGCTGAAGAAGGCGGCGGGTCGGTGAGCGGCCCCGCCCCGCACGTCGCCCCGCGCGTAGCCCCGCGCGTCGTCCCCCGCCTCGCCCCGCGGCCCCCGCGCCGCGTGCCGTTGCCGCGGCCACGGAGTCCGTACGCGTACGACGCCATGAGCGGGCCGATGTTCATCGACACCGCCCTGCGGCCGGTGCGGCCCTACCAGTTGGACGGGTCCTTCAGCGGGGCGGAGAACACCGTGCCGTCGGGGGCCGCCGCGTAGATCCGGCCACGGCGGGCGTCGGCCCAGGGTGCGGGGACCGTCTCCAGGAAGCCGTTGCTGCGGGTGCCGGACAGCCGTGGCCGGGTCTGGCCGATGACCCCGCCGTTGGCGGTGTCGACGGCGATCAGCCGCCCGTCGGCCGCGCTGAAGAACAGCCGGCCGCCGCTCACCACCGGCACCGACCCCCGGCTCACCGACGTCTCGGTGTACCAGTGGTGTGCCCCGGTGGCCTGCAACGCACCGCCCTCGCCCAGGAGATACACCGTCTCGCCGTGCACGACCGCCGACACCTGGTCCGGTGAGCCGGTCACGGGGAGCGTGCGGGTGCGGCCGGTGGCGGGGTCGTACCGGAGGACGCCGGTGGTGCGGTACGACAGCTTGGGGTCGGTGACGGTGAGGAACACGGCCCCGGACCCACCGGTTCGGGCCGTTCCGGCCGGGGTGAGGAGGCCCGGCAGCCGGCGGGACCAGTGGACCGTGCCGGTGGCCGGGTCGATGGCGGTGACCTGGGAGTGGGTGCCGTCGGGGGTCGGCTCGGCGGCGTACGCGGTGTGCGGGGCGCCGGCGAACGCCGTGAACAGCGGCAGTTCGTGGCCGGCGAAGCGCTTGCGCCAGCGCTGCTCGTGGGTGGCGCTGTCCAGCGCGGTGACCGTGCCGTCCGAGGCGGTCAGCAGCACGCGGCCGCCGATGACGGTGGCGCCGCCCTCGTACCCGGAGACGTCCTTGCTCCAGCGGGTGGCGCCCCGGCCGGCGGGCGACGGGTCGAGGGCCGAGAGCCGTTTGCCGTCGGCGGAGAAGACGTACAGCAGGCCGCCGGAGAGCACGGGCGCGGTCGGGGTCGTGGCCCGTTTGCCGGCCGGGGCGCCGGTGTGCCGCCAGGCCACGCGGCCGGTGTCCGGGTCGAGCCGGGCGGCCGGCAGCCCGGACTGGCCGCAGAAGACGGCGCCGGAGCCGCCGGTGCAGTAGGCCATCTCGGCGTCGTGCCCCGAGGGGCGCGGGGTGAGCGTGGTCCGCCAGGGGCGGGCGTCGCCGTCGGCGGTGCGCGGTGGGTGGGTCTGGAGGGCGGAGTCCGGGCCGGAGACGGGGGACAGCAGCCGTATGCCGGTGAAGACGGCGGCGACGGCGACGGTCACGGCGAGGGCCACGGCGGTCAGCGGGGCGCGGCGCCGGGGGCCGCGGGGTTCCGGTCCCTGCTGCCGGCGGGCGCCCGCCGGCGGCCCGGGCGGCGCGGGTGCGCCCGGTGGTGCGGCTGCGCCCGGTGGTGCGGCTGCGCCCGGTGGTGCGGCTGCTCCCGACGGTGCGGCTGCTCCCGACGGTGCGGCTGCGCCCGACGGTGCGGGCGGTTCCGGTACGGCCAGGGGTACGGGGGCGGGGGACCGGGCGTGCGTGGTCTCCGCCCGCGAGGGGGTGACCGCGGCCCGTACCGCCGCGCCGCGCTGCTCGGGGATGCGCGGGCCCGGGACCTGCGACGACGACGGCTGTGCGGCGGAGGGTGGCTGTGTGGCCTGGGACGGCTGTGCGGCGGAGGGTGGCTGTGTGGCCTGGGACGGCTGTGCGGGGGAGGGCGGCTGTGCGGGGGAGGGCGGCGCGCTCCCCGTCCCGGTCTCGCCCCGCGGCAGCTCCACCGTCAACCCCGCGACCGTGCCCGGCACCGGGTCGTCCTCCGGCGCGTCCGTCCGCAGCAGCTCCATCAGGGCGTCCGGCGTCGGCCGGTCCGCCGGGTCCTTCGCCAGGCAGCTCTCGATCAGCGGCACCAACTCCCCCGGTACGCCCGCCAGATCGGCGTCGTCGTGCACCACCTGGTACGCGACGATGTACGGGCTCTCCGAGTCGAACGGGCCGCGCCCGGTGGCGGCGTGCACCAGAACCGAGCCCAGCGCGAAGACGTCCGCCGCCGGGCCGACCTCGCGCGGCCGCTGGAACTGCTCGGGCGCCATGAACGGCGGTGTACCGATCAACTTGCCGGTCTCGGTGCGCATATCGCTGTCGGACGGGCGGGAAATGCCGAAGTCGATGACTTTCGGCCCGTCCGCGGCGAGCAGCACGTTCCCCGGCTTGAGGTCGCGGTGCACGACCCCGGCGCGGTGGATGTCGCGCAGCGCCTCGGCGAGTCCGGCGGCCAGTCGGCGCACCTCGCCGGGGGTCAGCGGGCCGTTCCGCTTCACATGCTCGGAGAGTGTCGGGCCGGGGATGTGGAGGGTGGCCATCCAGGGCCGCCCGGCGTTCGGGTCGGCGTCCACGACGGGGGCGGTGAAGGCCCCGCTGACCCGGCGGGCGGCCGCCACTTCCTGCCGGAACCGCCCCCGGAACTCCGGGTCTTGGGCGAATTCGGCATGGATGATCTTGACCGCGAGCAGCAGTCCGGAGGAGGAGCGGGCCAGATGGACCACGCCCATACCGCCGGCCCCGAGCCGCGCTTCCAGCCGGTATTTCCCGGCGTATTCCGGACGCTCCGCTTCCGATCCGATGCCGGAATCGCGCAGCGCTGGCATGGTTCCACCCCCGTGTCATTCCCCGTGCCAATCGGTCGCAGGTGCGACGCGCGGAGCCTAGTCGATGACACGTGCGAAAGCGGAGAGGCTTGCTAGCGTGCGCGTGGCACAACCGGGCCGGCGCCGCCGGCCGGAGACATCGTCAACGGGGGAAAGATCATGACGACGCAGGAATCCGTGGAACCGGCCGAGGGCGGGGAGGCGCAGGTGCTCGCCGAGGCCGGAGGCCTCAGCTACCCGGTGGCGCCCGGCTACCGCGTCAAGGTCCGCAAGGGTCCGGGCACCGACTATCCGGTCGTCCGGCGGCTGGCGGAGGGCGCGCGGATCGAGATCCGCTGCCAGCGGCAGGGGGAGCGGGTCAGCGGCCCGTACGGCACCTCGGACGTCTGGGACAGCATCGGCCCCGGCCAGTACATCTCCGACACGTACGTCCACACCGGCAGCGACGGGATGGTCGCACCGCGCTGCATGGGCTGAGTGCCGTAGCTGCCTGGCTGAGTGTCGCAGCTGCCTGGGTGAGTGCCGTGGGGCTGAGTGCTGTGGGGCTGACCGTTGTGGGGCTGAGGGCCGTGGGGCCTGCGTGCCGTGGGCTGACCGTTGTGGGGCTGAGTGCCGTGCGGGCTGAGTGTCGTAGGGGCGTCGTAGGGGCTCAGTGTTGTCGGGGCGAGCGGACTCGCGGCCCGGGTGAGGGCCCGGGGGCGGTCGGTGCCACCCGGGGATAATCGGTGCCATGAGCGACGAGCAGACGCCGCCCGGCCGTCCGGATGCCGGCGGGCCGGAGAGCGGCGGCCGTGAGCTGGAGAACGACGGCCGCGGTCCGGAGAGCGGCGGCCGCGGCCTGGGAGTTCCGGAGAGCGGCGGCCGCGGCCTGGGGAACGGCGGCCGCGTCCCGGGAGCTCCGGAGAGCGACGGTCCGCAGCCGGAGCCGATCCGCTTCTTCGGCACCACCTGGGTCCACCACGACGGCGGCTACGCGCTGCGCCGGGCCGGCGTCGCGGTGGGCTCGCTGGCGCTCGCCGCGGCCGGGGCGGTCGTGCTGCGCTTCGCGTTCCAGGGGCTGGAGATCGCGGCGGTCGGCCCGTTCGTCGGCATCCTGGTGGTCGCCGGGTTCGCCATCTGCAGTGCACTGGCCTTCCGCCGCACCTGGGACGGCTTCGTACGCCGGCCCGGCTCGTCGCCGGCGGCGGGCGCGGCCGACACGTCGGGGCAGAGCCTGATGCTCATCGGCTTCATCGGGTCGCTGCTCGCGTACTTCTGCCGCAGCCTCGTCGAGGCCCCGGGGGAGCGGCTGCACCGCGCCGAGTACGCCGCGGCCCGCGAGCGCCACGAACGCCGCCGCAGCACCCGTACGGGCAACCCGGCGGCCCGGAAGCCCAAGAGCCCGAAGAGGCCCAGGAACCGTCACTGACGGGGCGGGTGTGCGGACGTCCGGGGCCGCCGGGCCGGTAGCTGTCCGGGCCTGTTGCGGGCTCGTGAGCCCGCCAACCGGGCGGGGCTAGCGAGCCGGCCCGGCATGGCGCCGTGCCGGGGCGCGGGCGGCCCGGATGCTGATGGCCTCCGGACCACGCAGGAGAGACCATGGGCGACCACCCCGGCCTTCAAGAGGCCCGGCGATCGGGCTCCGTCGCCGCGGGCCAGGACACTCCCGGCCAGCCGGGGGCCATCGGCATCGCGCTCGCCGCCGTGCTCACGGCCGCGCTCGCGCAGGGCTCCTGGCAGTGGTTCTCCACCTCACACAGTCACACCAACGAGCCCCAGCCCACACAGTCACACCACATGCGGTTGCAGTACTAGGGGCGCCCCAACCAGCGGCCCTACTGCCCCGTTCAGGGGGCCTGCTGCCCGCTCAGGGGCCCTGCTCAGGCCCCTACCCCCTCCCGTACCGGGCCGCCATCGCCGCGAATACCTCCCGCGGCTCCCAGCGCGTCCCGTCGAGCATAGTCACCACGCCGTACGACGAAAGGTCCGCGCCCTTAAGGGTGTTGAACGAGGCGAAGGTGAACCACAGCGCGGTGTCCACGCCTTCCTCCTCGAAGACGTCCAGCAGCTCGCCGAAGTAGCGCACCTGCTCGCCCTCGTCCGGCACCGCGCCCGCCGGCGGCTGCCAGGCCACTCCGCCCCGCTCGCCCGCGCCCCGGTAGGCGCAGGTGCCGAACTCGGTCACCGCGACCGGCTTGCCGTGCGCGAAGTGCTCGCGCACCTCCTCGCGGAACTTCGCCGCGTTGTACGCCGCCCGGTACGCGTCCACGCCCACCAGGTCGAATGGCCGCCAGTCGACCTTCTCCCAGGGGCCCGAGGCGTAGGTGATCCGCCCGCCGAAGCGGCCCCGCACCAGTTCCGCGACCTCGGCGAGGAACTCGTTGAGCCGCTCCTGCACCGGTCCGAGCGACATCCACCAGTCCCGGTCCCCGGACACCATGGCGTCCAGCCGGTCGCCGTACTTCGCGCCGGGGATGAAACCGGAGCAGAACGCGCTGATCTCGCAGCCGGCGACGAACACCACCTCGGCCCCGCCGGCCCGTACGGCCTCGGCTCGGTCCGCGCAGTCCGCGAAGAACGTCCGCAGTTCCGCCGGCTCCAGGTCCACCGGGAACGGCGCGAACCACACCTCCAGGCCGGCCTCCGCCGCGCAGCGGGCGGCCACGGTCAGCCGCTCCGGGTCGCCGCCCGATATGCGCACCGCGTCGCAGTGCAGTTCCCTGGCGATGACCGCCATGTCCTGGCGGACCGCCTCCTCGGTGAAGGTCTTGCGCGAAAAGTCCTCCCCGGGAAGGAATCCGGTGTCGTAGTTGATGCCCCGTGCGCGCATGGTCTGTTCAGTTTCCCCTCGGGTCAGTAGCTACTGGGCGTGCGTTGTTGCGGTGCGCTGTTCGCTGTTCGCTGTTCGCTGTTCGCTGTTCGCTGTTCGCGGTGCGCCGTCAGCCGTGCGCTGTGTGCCGTCAGCCGTGCGCTGTGTGCCGTGCTCGCCGTGTGTGCCTCAAGGCCGTCCGCCAGCAGGGAGAACGCCAACTCCACGTCCTCGGCGAGCTGTTGGCGGGCGTCGTCCAGAGAGGTTCCGTCGGCCAGCCGGCGGAAGAACGTCTCCTGGAGGGTGACCAGTGACGCGCTGATCTGGGCCGCCATCAGGACGGCGGTCATCTCTCCCAGCCCGCCGGCGAGCCGTTCCCCGCCCTCCTCCCCGACGGTCGCGGCTTCCGCTTCCGCGTCTGCCTTGAGGGCCTCGGCGAGCCGCTGTTGTTGTTGGTAGAGCAGGGCGTTGGCGGCGGCGCTGAGTGCGGGGCTGTCGAAGATCACCCGGACCCGGGAGACCAGTACCTCCGGATCAAACCCGGTCATCGGGCCCGCGGCGAACGCGCGGAAATGCGCCCGTAGGGCTTCCAGTGGCGACTGCCCGGCCGGGCGCCCGGTGATGATCCCCGCCAGGTCATCGTCCCCGACCCCCTGCAGCGCCAGTGACTCCTTCGTCGGGAAGTACGCGAACAACGTCGCCTTGGCGACCTCCGCGGCCTCCGCGATCTCGTTGACCGTCACCGCCTCGAAGCCGCGCTCCGCGAACAACTGCCAGGCCACCGCCGCGATCCGCTGCCGCGTCCGTTCCTTCTTCCGCTCCCGCAAACCAGCCATGGCAGGACTATATCCATACCGGGGATGAAAATGAACCGGGTCTAGTTTTTTGTGGAGGGGTGAGTGCGGTTCGCGGTTCGGGGAGGCTGGGTTCTTGCAGAGCGGGGCGGGGGCGGGGGGTGTGAGGGGAGCGGGGGGCCGTGGCGAGAGGACTCCTGCTGCTTGCCTCGACCGATATGGGTGCCTCCTTTCCAGATGTTTTATCGCTTATAGCCCGCTTTGCAGGTTGTTGTGTGCTGGTTTGCTCGTTGCTTTTCGGCCTTTTCGGCTCCCTAAATCCGAGCCATTGGTTGTCCTGTTGCCCACCGGGGCGGCTCATGAGGGTGTCAATTTTTCGCTTCATCCGGAACGTCGCATGCCGTCCTGCGGGAACCTTGCGGAGGCCTTTGGGGATGACTATGGCCGCAGGGGGAGGAAGTGGGGCTCTGAGGTAGGGTCTGGCGCTAGTCCTTGCAGGAAAAAAGGGGGAGTATGTCGTATCAGCCCGCCGGTCAGCCCAACGTGCCGTTTCACCCGCCCCAAAACGGCTTTCCTCAACAGCCGCCACCCTTGAACGGATTTGCCCCGCCGTTCGCTCCGCCTCCGCCTCCCCCCAGGCGTAAAACGGGAAAAATCGTGGGGTTCATCGCTCTGGGGATTTGCCTCCTACTGCTCGCGGGCGGAGGGGCGATTTTCCTTCTTTCCGGAAAGGGCTCCACCCCGGTGAAAGGCGTCTCGCCGACGCAGCCGGTGTACGACTCGCTCAACAAGGCTCTTGCCGACAAGGACGAGAACGCCTTCCTGGCCCCTTTCCAGGGTGACGCGCTCAAGGCGCAGCAGCGAAAGCTGTTCCGCAATCTGATGAAGGTGCCTTTCCGTGAGGCACGCTTCGAGCGGGTCGCCAGGACTTCCGGCGGCGAGGTGGAGGGAGTCAGCTTCGTCCACCAGATCAAGAAGGTGGACATCGCGCCGGTCTACGAGGAGTACGCGTTCACCTTCGGTAAGAATTCGGCGGGCGGCCAGGTGGTCACCGACGTGAAGGGAGCCGATGATCCTTTCCCGGAGACGAGCGGCACGTTCTATCCGGCGCCGTGGGACGTTTACGACGACATGGCCGTCGAGCAGCTGGGCCGAGTGGTAGTCATCTCCGACCAGGCGCACGCCGCAGATACCCAGCGCTTCACCCCGTACATCGCGAAAGCGGCCGATGACGACGTCGCGGCATGGGAACGCAGTCACGCCGGTGAGTCCATGCTGTCGAAAGGCGCACTGGTTGTCCTGGAGCCCAAGCGCGATGTGTACTCCAAGCTCTACCGCGAAGGGCAGGAGAGCGATGCCCTGGAGGCGGGTGCCAATCTTGTTCTGCCCAGGCACGGGGTCGACAGTGAGGACAAAGCGCAATTCGGTGGTTCCCGCATTGTCATGGACTCTTCCCTGAGCCGTTTCACTGCCCGCGACTGGCAGAACGGGGTCAAGCAGATCAGTCGCCATGAGGTCGCACACGCGATGGTGGCTCCGTACAACAGCGCAAGGGGCTCCCTCCCCATAGAGGTCGACAGCTGGGTGTCCGAAGGATTCGCTGGATACATGGAGTCGCGCGATCACCCGGCGGAGACCCAGGCCGACGACCGGAGGACGCTGAAGGGCTACCTCATCGACTACGCCACGACCCCGGAAAGCGATCGCGAGTTGTTCTATGCGCAGGACGCAAACGAACGGCACCAAAATTACGTTCTGTCTCGTCTGGCGATCAGGTACATGGCCAAGAAGTACGGCGAAAAGAGCACCTTCAATTTCATCACGGCGGAGTACCGGGACCCCGGCTACCGGAACCAGAAGGCGCACTTCCAGCAGCACCTCGGTGTCGACCGGGCAACTTTCATGGAGAATTGGCGGGCCTATGTCCGCAAGGAGGTTCCGGGAGTTCGCGGAGACGGCTGAGGCGAACGCCGGGTGAGACTCTCCGGCCAGGTGCATTGCTCCCCTGTGGCGAATCAGTTGTGACGAACCAGTTGTGACGAATCAGTCACGGGGGAGCAATTCTCCTCCGGCCCGGCCGGTCATGGCGTTGGAATGAGGGGCATGGCCTACCGATCTCACCCCAGGGGCTCCCACCAGCCGCACCGATCACGTGAGCCCCGGTCATCAGCGGTGCAGCCCGTCCAGCCACCGCCCCCGGGCACCCTCGCCCGCTCCTTCGACGTCGTGGCCGGGCAGTACGCGTCCGCACGGCCCGGCTATCCACCGGCCCTCTTCGCCGCGGTCGAGGAACTGGCCGGACGGCCGCTGGCCGGGGCGCGGGTACTGGACGTCGGGGCGGGAACGGGCATCGCGACCGGACTGCTCAGGGCGCGCGGCGCGCGGGTCACCGCAGTGGAACCGGGCGCCGCCATGGCCGCCGAACTGCACGCCGCCCACCCGGACGTCCCGCTCGTCCGCAGCATCGGCGAGGCACTCCCGTTCACCGACGACGCGGGCTTCGACCTCGTCGGATACGCCCAGGCATGGCACTGGACCGACCCGGCGCGCTCCGTCCCGGAGGCGCTGCGCGTACTGCGGCCCGGGGGCGCGCTCGCGCTGTGGTGGAACGTGCCCGACCCGGACGTCGCCTGGGCCGCCGAACAGGAGGCCAGGCTCGCCCGCCGGCTCCCCGGCTACCACGCCCACCCCATCGCACCGCAGGCCCCCGCCCTGCTCCGCGGCCTGGGCCTCGGCCTGCACCCCGAATGCCGCGTCCTGCACTGGACCCGACGGGTCCCGCTCGACACCCACCTCGCCATGCTCGGCAGCCGCTCGTACTTCGCGGCCCTCGGCCCGGCGGCCGCCGCCCCCGTCCTGGCGGCCGAACGGACCGCCCTGCTGGACGTCTTCCCGGACGGCACGGTCGAGGAGGCGTACGCCCTCGACCTCACCGTCACCGTCCGCCCGCCGGTGTCACATCCCGCCCCGCAACGTCGTCCCAAGGGATAGGGCCCGAAGTCCCGATTCGGCGGGACGGGGCGCGACAGCGACGGACGGAACGAGAAGGGGGCGGCAGCAGATGGCACGGGCGAGCGGGGACACCACGAGCAGCGACGCCGGGACGGACCAGGACCGCCTGGCCCGCGGCGAGGCGCCGCAGGCCTCAGTGACGCGGACGACGCCGTGCAGGAGACCTGGCTGCGATGGCAGGCGCTACCCGCCGCCCCGCCCGTGGACAACCCGCGCGGCTTCCTCACCACCGTCGTCAGCCGCCTCTGCTACGACCTGCTGGGCTCGGCCCGCGCCCGCCGGGAACGGTACGTCGGCCCCTGGCTGCCGGCCGTCCTCGACCCCGAGGTCGTCTGGCGCACGGACGGCGGTGGCCGGGTGAGCGCCGCGCGCCGCCCGGTGCTGGGACGCGAGAAGGTCGCCCGCTACGCGCTGGGCCTGGTCACCCGCGGCGCCGAGCGCGGACCGGTGCGGGTCGCGCTCCAGCAGGTCAACGGCGCGCTGGGCCTGGTCTTCGCCGACACGGCGGGCCGACAGGCCGGGGTGTTCGCGTTCACGGTGCACGACGGACGGATCACGGAGGTGGACGCCGTGGTCAACCCGGAGAAGCTCGGCCATGTCGATCTCTGCCGGGCACTCGCCCCCGGCCAGGGGTGAAGGCATCGCTGGGCCAGGGGGTGGAGGCACTGCTGGCCAGGGGCGCAGGCGCCGCTGGGTCAGGGGCGGAGGCCCCCCGGCTGGCCACCACCGTTCCCGCCCGCGCTTCGGCCCTCCTCTGCCTGGGCTTCGCCCGTCCTCTGCCCGCGCTTCGCCCGTCCTCTGCCTGTGCTTCGCCGGCCCCCTGACCGCGCTTCGCCCGTCCCCTGCCCGCGCCGCCCCGGTGTCATATTCCCACCGCCCGCGTCGTCCCCCTTCCGTGCCCCACCACCCCGGTGCGGCGCCCCGCCCAGGAGGACGACATCCGTCCAGGAAGACGACATCAGCCAGGAAGACGACGGCAGCCCGGGAAGACAACATCCCGCCCAGGAGGCCGCCATGACGAACGCACCGGAAGAACAGGCGGCAAACAGGACGAACACAACGAACGCGAAGAACACGGTGAATATGACGAACGCGACGGACCGGCGCCCCCGTGGCGCACGCCCCCACGCCCGTAACGCAGCAAGCGGCAGGGCCGTCGTCCTCGGCGGCGGCTACGCGGGCATGATGGCCGCGCTGCGGCTCGCCCCGCACGCGCAGGTGACGCTGGTCGACCCCGGCGACCGGCTCACCGAACGCGTACGACTGCACGAAGTCGCCGCCGGACGGCCCGAAGTCGCCCATTCCCGGGCCGAGTTGCTGCGCGGCACCGGCGTCGAGCACCTCGCCGCCCGGGCCACCGCCCTCGACCCGGACGCCCGCGCCGTGCACACCGACCGCGGCCGCACCCTCCTCTACGACCGCCTGGTCTACGCCCTCGGCAGCCACACCGACCCGCGCGGAGCCGGCCGGCGGTCCTTCACCGCCGAGACCGCCACCGCCCTCCACCAGCGGCTGCTGAGCGGACCCGGCGCACTGGCCGTGGTCGGCGGCGGCCTCACCGGCATCGAGATGGCTGCCGAACTGGCCGAGGCCCACCCCGAGTGGGAGGTCCGGCTGCTCACCGACGGTGAACTCGGCCCGGGGCTGTCGGCCCGCGGCCGGTCCCACGTACGGACCGTCCTCGACCGGCTGCGGGTACGCGTCACCGAGGGCCAACGCGTCGCCGCCGCGGACGACCTGGACGCGGATGCCGTGGTCTGGACGGCCGCCCTGCAGGCCACGGCGGGCCTCGCCCGGGACGCGGGCCTCGATACCGACCCGTCCACCGGCCGCATCCGGGTCGACGCCGCCCTGCGCTCGGTCAGCCACCCGGACGTCTATGTCGCCGGCGACGCGGCCGCGGCCCGGTCCTCCCGCGCCGGCAGCCTCCGCATGGCCTGCGCCACCGCCCTGCCGACCGGCACCCACGCGGCCGGCGGCATCATCGCCGAATTCCGCGGCAGGCAGCCCCGGCCGCTGGCGTTCTCGTACGTCGTGCAGTGCGTGAGCCTGGGCCGGCACGACGGCCTGATCCAGTCCGTACGCGCCGACGACACCCCGCGCGAAACGGTACTGACCGGCCGCCCGGCAGCCCACGTCAAGGAACAGGTGGTCCGCTCCACCCTCCGCCTCCTCAGGCTCACGGCCCGCCACCCCGCGGCCCTCCGCCTGATCCCCAACTTCAGCTAGCGAAAAGCCGGTCGGCCGGCGACGGCCGAGGACGGCCGAGCCGCTTCGAGGGTTCCCTCAGAAACCTGTGCCGGGGGTCCCTCGGAAACCCGTTCCGGGGGTTCCTGAGCAACCCGTCCCGGAGGTCTCTCGGAAACCCGTTCCGGGGGTTCCTGAGCAACCCGTCCCGGAGGTCCCTCAGAACAGCCGTTCCGGCTTCCCCTTCCCGTACAGCCAGGCGTCGAAGAGGGGCTTGAGGTCCACGTCCGTGCGGGCCTGGCAGAAGGCGATGAAGTCCTTCGAATCGGCGTTGGAGTAGCGGTACTTGGCCGGCCACTCCTTCAGGATCCGGAAGAACGTCTTGTCACCCACGGCCTTGCGGAGCTGCTGGAGCAGCATCGCGCCGCGCTCGTACACGGCCATGCCGGTGACGTTCTTCGCCGCGCCCGGGCGGCCCGGCGGGAAGTCCCAGCGCTCGTTGTGCGGGTCGCCCTTGTAGAGCGCGGCGAACTGCTGCTGGGGCGTCTTGCCGCCCTCGTGCTCCTCCCACAGCCACTCGGTGTACGTCGCGAAACCCTCGCTGAGCCAGGTGTCCTGCCAGGTCTTCGGCGTCACCGAGTCGCCGTACCACTGGTGCGCCATCTCGTGCACGACGGTCACGGTGTCCGGCGCCCCGGCGTAGACCGGTTTGGTCTGGGACTCCAGCGCGTACCAGTCGATCCGGGACGGGGTGTGGTCGACGATCGCCCCCGCCGACGAGAACGGGTACTTCCCGAACAGCCCGCTCTCCCACTTGATGATCTCCGGCAGCCGGGCCAGCGACTGCCGGCTCGCCGCGGCCTCCGCCGGGTCCACCGCGACGTACAGCGGCAGCCCGTCGGGCGTGCGGGAGGTGTGGACGTCGAACGTGCCGATGGTGGCGGTCGCCAGATAGCTGGCCATCGGCTGCGGGTTGTGCCAGGTGAACGTGGCCTTCCCCTTGGACACCTTCTCCGACCGCAGCTCCCCGTTGGCGACGGCCGTGTAGCGCCGCGGAACGGTGATCCGGAAGTCGTAGGTGGCCTTGTCCTCCGGGTGGTTGTTGCCGGGGAACCACGTCATGGCCCCGGCCGGCTCCCCCGACACGAACGCCCCGTCGGACGTCTTGACCCACCCCTCCGTCGACCCGTCCGGGTCCTTCAGCTCCCGCGGCGTGCCCGCGTAGTCGACGGTGGTACGGAACTGCGTGCCCTTCGCGATGCCCACCGGTGGCCGCACCGTGAGCTTGTGGCCCTTGCGGGAGAACGACGCGTCCTCGCCGTCGACGCGGACCGCGGACACCCGCAACCCCTCCAGGTCCAGCTTGAAGGAGCGCAGGTCCTGGGTGGCCCGGGCGGTGATCTCCGCGCTCGCGTCCAGATGCTTCCGCTTGACGTCATAGTCCAGGTCGAGGCCGTAATGCCGTACGTCGTAACCACCGTTCCCGAGCGCCGGGAAGAGCGGGTCACCCACCCCACCGCTGCCCGCCGCCCCGGTGGCGCTCAGGGCGGCACCGGTGCAGGAGGACAGCAGCAGGGCGACGGACAGCGCGGCGGTCGCCCCGCAGCGACGAAGTGGCCGGCGGTTCACAGCGCTCCTCGGGGTCGGCGGTCACCAGCCCCCCGACCCTACGGTCATTTCCGCCGTAACGCCGCTCTGTTACCGGAAGGGGCCGTCGTTGCCTTAAGGGGCCGTCGGGGACGTCGGGGCCGTAACGGACGGCTGCCGGGGATAACGGCTGACGGGGACGACGGGCCGACTGGGGACTACGGGTGGTTGGGAGCGAGGGGCAGGTTGGGGGCGAGGGGCCCGCCGGGGACGAGGGGGCCCGCCGGGGAACGAGGGCTCACGGACCCCCGGCCCCGGCTCACCGGCCCCGGCTCACCGGCCCCCGACGCACCAGCCCCCGGGTTACCGCCCCTCCAGCCCCCAGTCCCCAACCCCGCCTACGGCGCCACGGACGGCGTCGTCCGCCGGGCGGTCCCGTCCGGGCCGCGGCGCTGCTCCTCCCAGTTGCCGAGCGCCGCCGCACACGCATGGTCGAGGTGACGCAGCCCGGACAGATCCAGCTCGATCTCCCGGTCCCGGGGCAGCGCCTCCAGCTGGTCGAGCAGCTTCGGCAGCCGCAGGAACGTCGCATGGCCCACGGCCCGTACCCGGATCGCCCCACTGCCCTCCAGGCCGGTCACCTCAAGGTGCACCTGCGAGGTCTCCCACGCCGACTTGGCGACCGCCAGCAGCAGCCCGAGCAGCACCCCCTCGAACATGTTGGTGGCCACGATCGCCACCGCCGTCGCCGCCAGCACCACGGCCTCGCCCCGGTGCTCCCGCCACAGCGGCCGCCACGTCCGCACCGGCAGCAACTTCCATCCCGCATGCACCAGTACGGCCGCCAGCGCCGCGATCGGGACGACGCCCAGCGCGGCCGGGAACGCCGCCGCGAAGACCAGCAGCCACACCCCGTGCAGCACCCGCGACGCCTTGGTACGGGCCCCCGCCTGCACATTGGCGGAACTGCGCACGATCACCGCGGTCATCGGCAGCGCGCCGAGCAGGCCGCACACGGTGTTGCCGGCGCCCTGGGCCAGCAGCTCCTTGTCGTAGTCGGTCTTCGGCCCGTCGTGCAGCCGGTCCACCGCCGCCGCACTGAACAGCGATTCGGCGGAGGCGATCAACGCGAAGGCGAGGACGGTGCCCAGCACCCCTGCCACCGCACCGGCCTCCACCAGCCGGGCGACATCCGCCCCGCCCGGCGGCTGGACCACTTCCAGCAGGCCCGCCACCTCGACCCGCGCCACCGGCAGGTCCAGCACCGCCACGGCGGCGGTGGCCAGCGCCACTCCGACCAGCGGCGCGGGCAGCACCCGCGCCGCCCGCCGCCACTTCGGCCAGAACACCAGGACCGCCATCGTCGACGCCCCGACCGCCAGCGCCAGCAAGGCCGGGTCGGACCCGATGGTGACCACCGCGAGGTCCGGCAGCCCGCCCAGGTTCGCCGGCCCGTTACCCGGAGCCTTGGCGTCCACCAGGGCGTACAGCTGCCCGGCGATCAGCACCAGCCCGATGCCCGCCAGCATCCCCTGCACGACCGCCACGGAGATCGCCCGGAACCAACGCCCCAGCCGCAGCGCCCCCATCACCAGCTGGAGCACCCCGGCGCTCAGCACCAGTACGCCCAGCGCACCGAGCCCGTACTCCTGCACGGCCTCGTAGACCAGTACGGTCAGCCCCGCGGCCGGCCCGCTGACCTGCAGACTGCTCCCCGGCAGCAACCCGGTGAGCAACCCCCCGACGACCCCGGTGACCAGCCCCAACTCAGCCGGCACCCCGGACGCCACGGCCACCCCGACACACAGCGGCACAGCCACGAGAAACACCACGAGCGAGGCGGTGACATCGGCCCGGACGTGGGACGAACGGAAGCGGAACGGCCGGACCCGGGACGCTCGTCCGGAATGGTCCGAACGGGCGGAATGATCCGAACGCGGCTCACCCCCCTCAGACGCGCCGCGAGAGGACGAAGCACGGGGAGGCGACGGAGTGCGCTGACCGGACGGAGCGCACTGAGGAGACGAGGCCTCCCGCGGAGACGAGGCGCGCTGAGAAGACGACGCGTGCCGGGGCGACGACGCGTGCTGGGAGGACGATGTAACGCCCCCGGACGACGAGGTGACGCCCCCGTCCGGCCGGGTGACGTCCCCGGACGACGTCACCCGGCCGGACGGCGGTATGGACGGCTGGACGGAACGACCGCGGCGGACTCGGAACCTACGCATGAGATGCCTCCAGCGAATCGGAATGCGGCGGCCCGGCACGCGGACACACACGGCAGGCACGAACCAGCACGACCGGGCGTGGGCACGAGGCCGCACCTGAGCACGTACGGGTCCGCACCGGCACGCGCGAACCACGCGGCAGGCGCCATGAAGGGTGCGAAGCGATGACGGCTGGATTCCGTCGGATGCGCGGGCCGGGGAAGGGCCCTGGGGCAGCTCTCAGCTTCTCGGAGCGAAAATCTCAGCAGCGGAAAACAACGTGCTGCACCGGCAGTTCACCCGAACTCGACAACGGCACGCCCTGGCGCCCGGTCAGCGGCGCAGTGATGGCCGCCCCGTCCTCAACGGTTGCTACGGGCGCGGCGGTCGACACGACGCTCCCCGACGGCACCGGAGCACACAGCGACCCGGTGGACCGCCCACCCCGCCGCGCCGGACAACGCCCCCCAACGTCATGCGGATGCCCGAAACCATCCCCAACCACCGGCCCCTCAGCCACCGACCGCCCTGCCTCAGACGACCGCCCTGCCTCAGACGACCGCCCGGACTCAGGCGAATGCCCTGCCTCAGGCGACCGCCCGGACTCACCGAGGCGGTAGGCGCCCCCGTCGGGAACCCGGTAATGGACCGCGCTGAGGCCCGAGTTGAAGCCCAAGCGGTGGTCCACGAAGGGACCCGGGTAGGAGCCTGCGTAAAGACCGCTGTACCCAGCCACCTCAAGCTCACCGTACGAGGCCGGCGCGACCGACGAGGCTGACGCGACCGGCGCGACCGGCGCGACCGGCGCGACCGGCGCGACCGGCGCGACCGGCGCGGCCGACGAGGCTGGCGAGGTGGGCGCGGCCGACGAGGCTGGTGCGACCGGCGCGACCGGCGCGGCCGAAGCACCCGCACCCCGCCCACCCACCGCCGCCCCGTATACACCCGAACTCCCGTATACACCCGAGCCACTGGCCGGCTGTACCGGTACGAACGCCACGACAAGGGACCCGACGACGGTCACGACGATCAACAAGAGCCGGCCGAGGCCGCCGACCCGGATCTTCGCCATCGTCGCCCCTTCCGGCGCGGCTGGACAGGTCACCCCATTGTGTCGAGGCTCAGCCGCCTAGCCACAACTTGTCAGGTAACCAGCCTGTAAACGCGGAGTTATCCAACAGGACGGAATGGTTCCGTTCGCTCCGGCGCCCGCCGGTGTACCCACACCCGCCCCCGCGCGCCCCACCGCACCCCACTTCCACCCCCACACCAACCCCACCCCGCCCCACGACGGCCCAGGTGAAACCCAGTCCCCAGACACTCACCCCACCCCATCACTCCCTGCTACTCTCAATAGGAACTAATCACTCTCCGTAATCGTTGCCGGAATAAGGAGGCAGCGGCGCCCGGCCCCCAGGCACCCCCGTAGCCACCCCCAACCGCACACCTCACCCACCCAGCCCCCAGCCCCACTCACCACCCACCTCACCCCCAACCCACCCCACCCCAGCCCCAACGCCCACCCCGCCCAGCAACTACCCGCCCCACCCACCAACTGCCTGCCCCACCCACCTACCTCACCTCCACCCACCATGGACCTGCCCCCGACCGCCGGCCCACAACGGCCCGCCAGCCCAGGCCCCGCCCTGCCCACGCCCCGCCCCGGCACCGGACCCCGCCCCACCCCGCGTCCCTCCGCGCATCACCTGGTGACGGGCCATACCGCAATCCACCCAGCGGGCGGTCCACCCATGGGCGGTCAACCCTGCGAGCGGTCCACCCAGCGGAACGCGCCGCACCCGGCCAGCCCGCGGTGCGAGGATGACGGCACAACGCAGAGATGCAGAGATGGAGACGGTTGGCGGACCAGAGGCACAGCCACCCAGAGGCACAGCCACCCCAGCCACCACACGCACAGGAACAAGCAGCACCGGCACAAACAGCTGGCACAAGCAGCACCGGCACAGCGCAGCGGAAAGGCGAACCGGCACCATGACCCAGAAGGTCGCAGTCCTCGGCACCGGAAAGATCGGCGAAGCCCTCCTCAGCGGAATGATCCGCGGCGGCTGGGCCCCCTCCGACCTGCTGGTCACCGCCCGTCGCCAGGAGCGCGCCGCTCAGCTGCACGACCGTTACGGCGTCGAAGCGGTCAGCAACGCCGAGGCCGCCAAGTCCGCCGACACCCTGATCCTCACCGTCAAGCCCCAGGACATGGGCACCCTGCTCCGCGAGCTGGCCCCGCACGTCCCCACCGACCGCCTGGTCATCAGCGGCGCGGCCGGCATCCCCACCTCGTACTTCGAGGAGCGGCTGGCCACCGGCACCCCGGTCGTCCGGGTCATGACGAACACCCCGGCCCTCGTCGACGAGGCGATGTCCGTCATCTCCGCCGGCTCCCACGCCACCGCCGCGCACCTCAGCCTCGCCGAGGAGATCTTCTCCACCGTCGGCAAGACCCTCCGCGTCCCCGAGAGCCAGCAGGACGCTGCGACCGCCCTCTCCGGCTCGGGCCCCGCGTACTTCTACTTCCTTGTCGAGGCCATGACAGACGCCGGCATCCTGCTCGGCCTGCCCCGCGACAAGGCCCACGACCTCATCGTCCAGGCCGCGATCGGCGCCGCCGTGATGCTCCGCGACAGCGGCGAACACCCGGTCAAACTCCGCGAAAATGTCACGTCTCCGGCCGGCACCACCATCAACGCCATCCGCGAACTGGAGAACCACGGCGTCCGCGCCGCCCTCATCGCCGCCCTCGAAGCCGCCCGCGACCGCAGCCGCGAACTGGCAACCGGCAACGGCTGACCGGTCCGGCAACGGCTGACGGCCCGGGCACGCCCCACAAGCGGACCCGTCCCAACCAGCGGACCCACCCCCACAACCAGCGGACCCGCCCCCCAGGCGCCCGCCCCGGCGAGGCGCCCCTCCCAAGGACTCTCCCGCCCAGCGAACCGCCCCACCCAAAGCCCCCCCCGCGAGGCACCCGCGAGGCACCCGCCCCCAACGGGTGCCCGCCCCCACGGACGAGCACCCCAAATCGCCCACGGAGGGGCACCCCCCAACCGCCGACCCCCTACACCCTTACCTCCCTTACACCCCACACCTCCCTTACACCCCACACCTCCCTTACACCCCACACCTCCCCTCCACCCCACACCACCCCTCCACCCCACACCCTCAAACCCCCAACCCCATGGCCCGATACGCCGCGTCCACCCGTGGCTTCGCCAGGGCGCGGGCGCGGTCGGCGCCGGTGCGTAGGACCTGGTCGACGTACGCCGGGTTCGCCGCCAGCTCCGCGTGGCGTTCGCGTACCGGACGCAGGGTTTCCACCACCGCGTCCGCCACGTCCTTCTTCAGGGCCCCGTACGACGCGTAGCCCTCGGCCAGGCGCTGCGGGTCCCCGTCCGTACAGGCCGCCAGGACATCCAGCAGGTTCGCGACGCCCGGTCGCGTCTCCCGCTCGTAGACGACCTCATCGCCGCCGTCGGTCACCGCCCGCATCACCTTCTTCCGCACCACCTCCGGCTCGTCCAGCAGAAAGACGGTCCCCGCCGTCCGGGCGTGCGACTTGCCCATCTTCGACGTCGGATCCTGAAGATCCATCACCCGCGCGGCCACCCTCGGAGACGTCGCCTTCGGTACGACGAACGTCGCCCCGTACCGCTGGTTGAACCGCACCGCGAGGTCCCGCGTCAGCTCCACATGCTGGGTCTGGTCGTCCCCGACCGGCACCTCGTCCGTCCCGTACGCGAGGATGTCCGCCGCCATCAGTGCCGGATACGTCAGCAGTGACAGCCGCACACTCCCGCCGCGCGCCTGCTCCCGTGCCGCCTTCTCCTTGTACTGGATCATGCGCCGCATTTCCCCGTCGGTGGCGGTGCACTCCATCAGGTACGCAAGTCGCAGATGCTCATCGACCTGACTCTGCACGAAGACCGTGCACTGCTCCGGGTCCAGCCCCGCGGCCAGCAGCAGCGACGCGGCCTGCCGGCTCAGCCGCCGTGCCCGCGCCGGATCGTGCTCCACGGTCAGCGCATGCAGATTCACGATGCAGAACAGCGCGTCCGCCCGGTGCTGGTCCTCCGCCACCCACCGCCGCACCGCCCCGAGGTAGTTGCCCAACGTCAGGTGCCCCGTCGGCTGCACCCCACTGAACACCCGAACGCGAGAGCCGCGCCCCCGCACCAGGTCGCCCCCGGCCACGCCGGCCCGCTCCCTCACCTGTTCACTCATCCGCCGTCTCTCCCGATTCCCGCACTCCCGGAACTCCCGGGGCGCATATCGAGACCGCCGACCTCGCCGGCCGGCTACGAGAAGCAGAAACGCGAACGGCCGCCGAGGCGGCGGCCGTGGTCATGCATGCGCTGTGGTCGGCCGCCGTCAGGCGGGCCACCACTGCTGTACGAGCGCATGCGTAGTCATGACGCCCAAAGTACCGCGCAAACCGGCGTACGGCACGGGTACGGCACGGCTACGGCACGGGTTTGAAGCACCTCACCCGCTCGTGTAGGGTTCTCCGAGTTGCCACGGAGCCGACGGCCCCGAGCGACCATCCCGCCGCCTCGCGGCACACCACTACTGCACGGCCCCTCATCGGGAACAATTTCGGCATGCCGAAATTCGGACCGCGGCGCGATTATGCGTTGACGAGGAATTCCGCTAACGTAGTGAACACGCCGAAAGGCGCGGCAAAACCCCCTCCGACGGGGAATCGGAA
>NZ_JBFACE010000059.1:0-29395 GCF_040640655.1 Streptomyces sp. NPDC021749
GCGCAGGTGGTCGTAGTCGTAGCCCTTGTCGGCATGGAGCTTGGCTGGACGCCGGCGGCGCGGTCCGCGGCGGGAGCGGATGGGCGGGATCCCGCCCACGAGTGGTTCCAGTCCGAGGCTGTCGTGCATGTTGGCGCCGGAGATGCCCAGGGACAGGGGGCCTGGGTCTGGCGTGCGCGCAGGTAGCCGTCGTAGAAGGTTCGCGCCGGGACGGTCGTCGGCTTCGCGATCTACGGCCGGCATCTGTCCCACTTCGCCCACCTGACCTCGTACGAGGAACTCCTGGCGGCGTTCGGAAAACCCGACCAGGCGCATGAACACGAGGCATACGGCGACCTCATGGGCTATGACAACTACTACTGGGGCGCGCAGAAGCATGTGAGGTGGGACGCCTGGGACAACCGGGTGAGCCTGATCAACCTCGGCGACTTCGAAGGAAACACAGGCCCGTGACCAGCTGTGCCAGATTCAGACAACGCGAGAGTGCTTCGGCGTGACGGACCAACACGAGGGGCTTCCGTTTGGATCAGCGGGCGGACCAAAGGGAGATGCCTGCGATGTGAAGTCCGGCCAGCCAGATGGTGGTGGTCTTCTCGTAGCGGTTGGCGATGCCGCGCCATGGCCTTGAGGTGGTTGATGCGCCGCTCGACGGTGCTGCGTTGCTACTGGCAGCTCGGGGCCTGCCAGCGTGGGGCGAGACGAGCGGTATGTCCCAGCACCGTCACAGTGGACAGATCCGCATGGGCCAGAAGCTCAGGTCTGGCGCCCTGGCCGCCGTCTCCGCCGCGGTCGACCTCGCTCGGGCAAGTCGGGGGACACCGCATACGGGCGACCGCCCACGCCACGCGTTCCGCCCGCCGGCAAGGTGTTGTCGGTGGCTTGGTTCTTCGGCATGCTCCTCGGCATGCGACGAGTAAGGCGATCCGCCATCGAGGCGCCGGTGGGTGAGTGCGAAGGCTGCCGGGTCGACTGAGGACCTCTCCTCTCACCTCACCTCAGAATGCCGCACGGCCGTGCGCGCCATACGCTCGACATATGTCCGACGTCACCTCCGCCGGCGCCACAGCCGACGACCTTCCTGCACCGGCCGAGGGCCTGGTACTCACGCACTTCCTCACGGTCAGCGATGTCCCTCGCTCGCGGGCGTTCTACGCCGACGTACTGGGTGGAAGGGTCGTGCTGGATGAGAACCCCTGCATCGTCAAGGTCGCCAACAGCTGGATCATCATGAACCCAGGCGGCGGTCCCACCGATGACAAACCCGATGTCGTCCTGCGCACACCGCAGGACCCCAACACCGTCTCCAGCTTCCTGAACGTGCGGGTGGCGGACATCCGCGACTTCTACGCCACGGCGAGCGCCAAAGGGGCAGAGTTCCTCACCCCGCCCATCGACCGCCGCGCCGAGCTGCGCTGCTATATGCGCGATCCGGACGGCTACCTCATCGAGGTGGGCCAGGCCACGGGGCTGCTCAAAGGCATCCTGGCGCGCACCGGTACCGAGACCTGACGGCGGCGCCTCATCAGGGAGGCATCCCTCATGCCACACGAACAGATCCCAGGCATCGATCCGACCGCCGCTCCCAGCGGAGAAGGCTGCGTGGAGTGCATGGCGGGCGACGGACCGGGGTGGTGGTTCCACTTGCGGCGCTGCGCGGCGTGCGGGCATATCGGCTGCTGTGATTCCTCACCCTCGCAGCACGGAACGAAGCACGCGCGCGAGGCGGGGCACCCCTTCCTGACCAGCTTCGAACCGGGAGAGAGCTGGTTCTGGAATGTCGAGACCGACCAGTACTACGAGGGGCCGGAGTTGGCCCCGCCCCTCGCGCACCCGGCCTCACAGCCCACTCCGGGTCCCCGGGACAAGGTTCCGGAGGACTGGGAGCGGCAGCTCCACTGACCGCTCGATCGTTGGACTTTAACCGCTCGATAACCGCTCGATAACCGTTACTCGATAACCGTTAACCGTTCGATCGTGGGACTTTCCGGTCCTTCCCGGGGTCAGGTCTGCCGGAACCGGACCGGGTCCGTGATGCCTCCGGGGCACGCGAGCGCCGCGATGTCCCATCCGGCGCGTCCGGCCCCGGCCCGGTAGGCGCTTTCGTAGAAGGTCAGGACGGTGGCACGGGGATCGGTCTCGACGCGGGCCGCGTCGTAGGGCAGCACGCCCAAGTGGCTGCTGCCGCGCGGGACCCATCGCGCGGGCGCGGGGGTGAGCGGCTCCCCGGCCAGTCCGGCGGGCTCGGGGGCGGTGTAGGAGTAGAAGGCGGGCTCGGTGAAGGCGTCGTCGCCGAACCAGAAGCCGAAGCTGATCACTTCCTGGGAGTACGCCTCGCGGGTAACGGGGTCGGCCTGCCGTGGCTGGTCGATCCGTCGCCCGGAGAACCGGCTGTGGGCGATGTCGAAGGTGTGCCAGAAGTGGTGCACCGGGCTGCTTTTTCCCGAGTAACCCGCCGCGAACTCCTCCAGCACGGACGCCACCTGGCTCAGGACCCGCCAGTAGCGGTTGGCGGCCACGGGATCGTAGGTCGCGTGCTCGGTGTCCTGGGCGAACGGCCGGCCGGCGTCGGGTAGGTCGAAGGGCCTGGGAATGGCGATGTCCACGCGGACGCCCAGCGCGGTCAGAGCGGCCAGCGTTGCGTCGTGGAAGGACGCGACGGACTGGCCCGGAAGCGGGAAGGACCGCTCTCCGCCGTCCAACGTCGTGACGATGAGCCGGTGGTCGACGAAGTCGAAGTCGATCGTGAAGATCGGATTCCCGTCGACCTGACCCATCGGACGTGTGGTGATGCCGCGTCCCGTGACATGGAACGGGACATTCCACCAGTGGTTGCGCCGGGCGCTCGCCGCCAGGCGGATCTTGCCGATGATCTGCGCGAAGCGGTGCAGCGTCTCCTTGGTGTCACGCCACTCCGTCAGCGGCATCGGTGGGAACAGCTCCGTCACATTCCCATGATGCCTCCGTGGGCGGCGTCCGGCACCCGCGCCGGGAGCCGGAGGGAGCGGTCGGGTCCTCACGCACCAGAGCCGGCGTATCGACGCGTGCAGCACCTCGCCGCAGCGCCGCAGCGGGCTGCGGCGCTGCATGACCAGCATCAGTGCGAGGCCGGGCCCCCGTCGATGACGAAGGCGGTGACTGGTGGCCGCACCCGCTCTCCCGCGTCCTCGGGAACCTGGGGAACCTGGTGAGCAACGCGCATTGTCACGCCATCACCACGGTGCGGATCGCCTGCCGAAGCGGCCCGGGCGACACCGTGACATGGGACGTCTCCGACGACGGGCCGGGCGTGCCGCAGACGGGCCGGGCGTGCCGCAGACGGACCGGGAGCGGACCTTCGAACGGTTCGTCCGGCCTGACGACGCCGGCAACCGCGAGGCCGGAGGGGCCGACCTGGGACCGGCCGTCGTCCACGAGGTCGTGATTGACGGCGCAGCACCGGGCATCGGTCGTGCACGTCATCGCCACCGGCCCGGTCGCCCCGCTCGACCTGCCCCCGGTGCCACATGACCGGCCACACCTACCTCGGCCCGTGCCCGGCATGGACCAGCCCGCGTAGGCGCTCCGACTGGCTGGCAGCGCGTTGCCCACCCGCCCGGAGGCCCTGTGGCGCACCCCGTCTCCCGTAGCGCCCCGTCATCCCGTAGCCTCCGCCGCCCCGCATGGGTTCCTCCCCTGCCTCCTCCACCGGCCGGGGGAAGCTGCGCCGCGACGGCTATACCCGCTTTGCACAACGGATTTGGGGATGGCCGCCGCAGCGCCGGCATCACCCGTGAGCGGACACCAACGCCGGGCGGTTCTCCTACGATTGAGGCGACAGCGGGGTCGAGGGACAGGGGTGGGTTCTCATGGCGGACGACAGCACCACAAGGGTGGATCAGTCAAAGCCGAGCATTGCCCGTGTCTACGACTATCTGCTCGGCGGCAAGGACAACTACGCCGTCGACCGCGAGATCGGCGACTTCTTCATCAAGGATCTGCCCGGTTCGGTGGCGATCGCGTTCGCCAATCGCCAGGCCCTGATCCGCGCCGTGGACGCCATGGCACGCGACGGCATCCGCCAGTTCGTCGACATGGGCAGTGGCCTGCCCACCGCCGACAACGTGCATCAGGTCGCCCAGCGACGCCATGCCGATGCGCGCGTCGTGTACGTCGACAATGATCCGATCGTGCTCGCCCACGGCCGTGCCCTGCTGGCCACCGACGACCGCACGACAGTGATCCAAGCGGACCTGCGCGAGCCGGAAGAGATCTACGACCACCCGGACCTGCAGAACGTGATCAACTTTGACGAGCCGGTGGGTGTCATCTTCAGCGCGATCCTGCACCACCTCAACGATGGCGAGCGGCCCGCCGACCTCGTGCGTTGGTGGGCGGACCGGATCCCGTCGGACAGCCAGGTCTACATCTCTCACTTCTGCTCCGGCGAGAACGAGGAAACCCGGGTCGCGGAACAAAAGCTGCAGGGGAGTTTCGGCCGTGGCTGCTGGCGCACCGACGAGGAGATCGTCGCCCTGTTCGGTGACCTCGAACTGCTCGAACCGGGGATGGTCAGCTGCTCGCTGTGGCGGCCGGAACCCGCGTCGGGCAACGAGATCGTCGATACGGGCGGGGACCCACGCGATCTGACGGTGTGGGAACAGCTGATTTCGTGCGCACTGGCCCGCAAATCTTAAGGGGCAACCAAGGAACACGGCCCTACCTGTCGTGCAGCGCCGCCAAGTCCGTGGCGGTGTGCACGGTTCACGCGGAGAACAGATCCTCGCCGAGTCCCGCGAGAAGAGGGCCCAGATCAGCCGCGGGCAGTTCGCGGTGGGCGACGCGGCTCTGGAGAGCGAACCGATGCGGCCGATGGGCGGGTCCGCGCCCACGGAGATTGACGAACCGTTCACCGTCGCTAGCTTGCCGGTCCGTCGACCGTGGACTTCGGTGGCCCCGATCTCCCCTCCCACGAGGCAGAGCACTTCGCTATCAGTCAGCTGCGGCTGAGCGGCGCGCCGTGCCAGCGCCAGTTAGTGCGGCGGGGGCGATCAGGAGTCTCGATCCGTCCGGTGGCCCACAGAAGGGTCGACCATGGGGTGTCGATGACAGGGACGTCAGGGAACAGCCGCGCGAGGGCTCGTTCACTCAGGTCCTGCGGGGGCTCCCAGCCGTGGTTCAGACCCTGGACGATGTCGTGGGTGTGGACCAGGGTCTCGACGACGCTCATCGCTGCGAAACCTTCCGGGTCGGAGGCGCCGAAAACGTGCGGGGCCAAGGTGGTCGCGTCGGTGGCGCCGAGGACGGTCGCAAGGAGCCCGCCGCAGGCCTCCAGGACGGTCAGGAGTCCCCTGGGCCCTGCCTCAGGATCTCCGAAGATGACATTGGCCGGACCACTCGGGCGGTCTCTGGACATGCGCAGCGGGACCCGAGGTACGGCGATGGGCTGCGCCAGTCCGAACCGCAGTGCGTACGTGAGCAGGTCGTCCGCGAGGTGCTCAAGGGTTTCCCACCGCGTCCACTTCAAGTCGCTTGCAAGCTCGTGCCATTGGGCAGCCGGGACGCTTTCGAGGACTGCGATGCAGTGGGCGACAGCCTGCCGCACGTGTTTCCCGCTCACCCGCCTGCGCGGTTCTCCGGACTGTGGCATGCGGGGATCCTACAAGGGCGGAACGAGGCGACCCCAGCGGGTTGCCTGCAGGTCGTGAAGCGGCCCGGCCACCGCGAACCTCTTCCCGCCCAAGCAGATCGCCAACGACGTCTGGCACCCTTCAGCCCCGGCCACAGCCCCGCCCCGGCCCGCGTGCTGAACGCCTGGTGGGCGCTGTGGCTGCCCACCTTCCTGACCTGGCCCCTGTTCTGGACCCCGCGGACAGCGCTTCTCAGTGGGCACCCCGTGGACGCGACCGACTGCGCGAGCGATGACGCGTACGAGTTGTGAAGACCGACCCGGAAGCGCGCGTGTGGTCGACGGCGGATGCAAGGCCGGCGATGGGCAGGCGTACAGGACCGACTACCTCTTCACCAGCAGCCGCGACGGGCGGGAGGTCCGCAGGGCCGTCCAGGTCAAGACCATCGAGGCGTGGAAGAAGCTGTGGCTGCGGATCGCCGAAGCCACCAGGCAGCTCAACGGCGAGAACACGAAGGGAAAGGCGCAGCAGGCAAGCGGGACCCCGAGCAGGCTCCGCCTGGTTTTGAACGGGTCGTGCAGATCAACGTGGAGCCGTCGGTGGGTCAGGGTTCTTCTACGGCACAGCCGACCTGGAGCGGGTCCTGCGGCACAAGAACTACGCGCAGGCCCGGCAGAACCTGTGCATGGACAACGGCGCCCTCGGCCCCGTCCGGCTCTGCGGGGTGGGCGTCGACGCGAACCTTGTGTACGCGGCCACGTGAGTGCGCTCGGTGCTGCCGGTCGGTGGTGGCCATGGGGCGGTTCCGACTGTTTCGGGGCGGTGGCGGGCGCCGGATCCAGGGCGAGCATCTCCAGGCCGCTCGCGGCGGGGTGCCATTCGTTGGTGCGGTGTGATGGCGGGACGTGAGTGAGACGTTACCGGAACGTCAGTGGCACCGGGGAAAGTGGTGGTCGCACCGCGGGGGCGACCAAAGCAGACTCCCGCACGCAACAGGGGGAACCTGATCATGCGTACTTCCCGGATCCGTACCGCCGCCCTGGCCGCCGTCACCGCCGCGCTGGCGCTGGGCCTGACCGCTTGCGGCGGCGCCGACGCCGACTCCAAGGCATCGGGCGGCGCCAACGCCGCCGGTACCGCGCAGAGCAAGTCCGCGCCCAACGAGGACGGCAAGACCGGCGCGGAGCAGGCCTCCAGCGGCGGTGACACCACCAAGGCCGCGCGCTCGACGACCGCCCCGGGCGGGACGGACAAGGGCGCGGGTAAGGGCACAACGGCCGGCGCACAGCAGTGCCGCGGCGACGAGATGCTGCTCACCGCGGTGCACCGGTTCGCCGGGCAGCAGGGCGACCACCTGCTGGTCACGGCGTCGAACAAGGGCACCAAGCCGTGCTGGGTCACCTCGTACCCGGCCGTGAAGCTCGGCGACGACGTCGACGGCGCCGTGCTGCCGCACTCGAAGAAGGACAACCCCGGCGGCACCAAGCACCTCACGCTCCAGCCCGGAGGCACGGCATACAGCGCGGTGAACCTCTTCGACTACGGCTCGAAGCATCACACGGCACAGTCCTTCGCCCTCGCGCTGCGCGGCGCGGACGGCCACGTCGGCCCCTTCTACTCCGTCGGCATCAAGGGCGAGAAGCGGCAGTTCAGCTGGAACGATGCCGACGTGCTGAACTGGAACACCAAGAAGCCGTACGACTTCTGACGCCCCGTCGGCCAGGGAGGTGTCCGGAACCTTTCCTGGCCGGCTGATGGCTCTGCCCTCATCCGTTCTCCGGCATGGTGAAAGGCGTGAGCCTTCAGGTCACACGCTCGGGAACCTGCGTTGCATGAACCTCGACGAGCTTCCCACGGTGGAGTTCGCGTTCCCCGGGCCGCTGCGGGACCAACTATGTGCGCCTGGTGCAGGAGTCGCCGCGTACGGCCGGTGCCCGTATCCGCGCCGACTACGAGCGGACTCCGGGCGGCCGGTGGGAACGCCCGGCCGCGGCAGAGCTTTGTGGCCGAGCGGCGCCGGTCCTACACACCAAAGGAAGCCGCGGCGTTCTGGGCTCTGCATCCTGCGCCCAGCGCTCCCGCGGTACCGCTGCGAGCTGCTCGACATCGCCCAGCTGGCCCGGCCCCTCATGCCGCTGCACCTGCAGCCACGCCGGCTCGCCAGCACCTCCCAGCCGGCTGCCCTGCCGCTGCCGTCCCAGCCGGTGTCCTACTGGCCGGCGAGCTCCCTGAAGCGGGCATCGTAGAGGGCGGCGACTCGCGCGAGGGGGCCGAGGCAGCTCCGGATCGGTGTTCGCGCCGGCGATGCACGAAAGAAGCGCGGTTCGTGCCCTCAGTGCGGTCAGATCGGAGGGGCGACTGAGGTGTCCGGCGGCGCATTGGTAGGCCGCGTCCTGGCCATCGGCCAGTAGCGCGCCTGGGCTGGTCGCCCCGCAGGTTAACAGCGCAGAGCCACAGCCGAAGAGACCGCGGTATCTCGCCGGACCACGGTCACGGAGCCGGACGTTGATGGTGAGGGGGCCGGCCAGGGGAGGGGATTCGGCGAGGAGTGTGGCTGGGGGTCCAGGCGGTCCAGCAGACGACCGGCGGTCCCTTTTTCACCGAGGACCGAACGCACGCCGAGTCAACGCCGCGGCCCGATGCCGTACGGTCCGCTCCTGTATCAATGAGCCGCACCACCCATCCGTCGGGGCTTTGGTTATGCTCACGCCGTCAGGAGCGATATGAGGGGGGAATTGTGGCCAGGCGTCTCAGCCGTCAGGAACTGGAAGTTGAAGTCGAGTTCTATTCTTTCGCCCTTCAGGAGGCGGACGACAGCCTCGTCCCGAATCCTTTCCCGGAAGATTCAGAATCGGACGACTTCATTTCTCTGCATGAACGACGGATCGACATCAAGAGCGGTGGGCATACTCACACCGCCACGCTGACCGCAGAAGTATGGACTACGGCCCCAGAGGTCGTTGAAGGCGAATGGGAAGCCGAAGGTGGCGGGGAGATCGAATGTCCAACCGGAGAACTTGCCGTTCGTGAAATGATGGGAAATTCCGGAAACTATATCGAACTGAAGCAAGCCGGATTATGGAAATTTCGAGCTTACTGCACGGGGCGGGAAGCCGTGTACCGCTTGGCTCAGGTGGATGTTCCCAGTGGAGTTGAGCGGTACCTAGTGCAATTTTGGCCCGCTGAAGGATTATCTATCCTGCCGGGTGGGTCTTTCGGGTCCGTCCGGGTGATGGCCACTTTATAGCCATGAGGTACGCGTCGAATTCTTGCCCTTTCGCGTCCCGCCCGTCCGACGGTGCTACGAACTAGCATCCTGAGCAGCCATGCCGTACGCGATGTTCGAAGCGACGCTGCGGGGTTGGCATGCTCAGCAGAAGTCGCGGGGGCTGAAGGACGAGACGGTTGCCGACCGGGAACGGCTCATACGCAAGTTCCTGGAGTTCGCGAACGACTACCCGTGGCAGTGGACACCGGGCATGTGGACGAGTGGTCGGTCTCGTTGACGGGCGAGAGGCACCTGGCGCCTTCCACGAAACGCGGCTATCGGGCATTGTGCGGCTGTTCAGCGAGTACCTCACCGACAATCGGTACGGTTGGGGGCTGGCCTGTGAGGAAGCCTCCGGCACCTTCCCGGTGGCGGTCTGCCACGAGTGGAACACCATCGCCCACCTCAACGACTACGAGGGCGATCCGGAGGCGAAGCCGTTCACTCGGGAGCAGTTGCAGCAGTTCCTCGACTATGCCGATGAGCAGGTCGAACGCGCGCGGTGCGAGACAAACGCAAGGGCGCCCTCGCGGCCTACCGCGACGCCACGTTGTTCAAGGTCATCTACGGGTGGGGCCTGCGCCGGACGGAGACCTCCAAGCTCGATCTGGTCGACTTCGGGCGCAATCCGCAGGCCCGTCATTTCGCCAGGTATGGCATGCTCAATGTCTGCTATGGCACGGCGAAGAAGGGCCAGCAGCCGCGACGGCGGAACGTGTTGTCGGTGATGGACTGGGCCGTCGAGGCGGTCGCCGACTACGTCAAGAACGTCGGGCGCGCTTCGCATTCCCTGATCACCCGGCTTTGTGGATCACCGCACGTGGGGCCGCTTGCGGCCCGGCTCGATCAAAGACCGGTTCGAGGCATACCGCGATGCCCTCAAGCTGCCGAGAGAGCTGTTCCGCACTCCTTGAGGCATTCGTACGTCACGCATCTGACGGCGGACGGTGTGGACCGGCGCTTCATCCAGCAGCAGGTCGGCCACGACTGCACAGCTCTCTGGCCCTCTACACCCACGTCAGCGACGACTTCATGAACACTTTCCTGCACAAGGCACTGGCCCCGGCATTCGCCGGGAGATCTCACGGATGCACAGTGGGTGGCGTTGGAGCCGTTGTTGCCGAAGGGGAGAAAGGCAGGGCGGCCGCCCATCTGGTGCCGGCGGCAGCTCATCGACGGCATACGGTTCCGGGCCCGTACCGGTGTTCCTTGGAGGGACGTCCCTGTTGACTACGGGCCGTGGGGACGGCTCTATGACCTGTTCCGTCGATGGCAGCGGGACGGCACCTGGCACCGGGCCCTCACAGGGCTGCAGTCCCTGGTTGATGCGGAGGGTGCGATCACGTGGGATTTGAGTGTTGACTCCACGGTGTGTCGAGCTCATCAGCATGCGGCCGGGGCCCGTAAACGGGGCGACGTGCAGAAAGAACCACCCGGCGGCGCATGCACCGAGCCCTCTGATCACGGGCTGGGACGTTCGCGCGGCGGGTTCACCACCAAGCTGCACCTGGCCGTCGCAGGAACAGAAGCCCATGTCCATCGTGATCACCGCTGGACAGCGCGGGGACTCGCCGCAGTTCGAACCCGTGCTGGAGAAGGTCCGTGTGCCCCGCATCGGGTCGGGCCGACCACGTGTCCGGCCGAATCGCGTGAGGGCTGACAAGGCGTCCGCCTCCCGCAGAAGCCGTGCCTACCTGCGCCGACGCGGCATCCGTTGCACCATCCCGGACAAGGCCGACCAGGAACGTAACCGCAAGAAGCTGGGTTCTCGCGGCGGCCGGCCGCCCAGATTTGACGCCGAGGACTACAAGGCGTCGAAGTGCCACCGGTTCTTGGCGGCCTTCGCCTCCGGAACCTGCTGGAACCACACCCTCGGCCCACGTCCCGCGGGATCGATGATCGACTCCGGAATATCCCCGGCACCGGCCGGCAACTCCGCCTCGGGCACCCCCACCGCCGCCCAGTAAGCACGCCACGTGGCGTGCCCGCCCGGCGGAGGTTCAGGCACGTATCCCAGGGCCGCCTCGGCTCAGAGAATCACCATTCTCCGCGGATCGGAGCAGTCGATCGTCAGCTGCACTGTCGTCTCGATGTTCGGAGCATCCCAGGCAGGTCTGACAGACGATCCCCTTTCGCAACAGGCGCTATGGCGTTTTTCAAAGGGGGGTCCCCCTGCTCGGTGGCGTACAGGTCCGTTAGGGATGGAACCGGTCCGCCGCCCGTGCGCGACAGGGGCGAAATAAGCCCCTCTATGATCATTTTTGGCCAGTTCCGGGCTCCCGTCACCACCCCCGCGGCCGCTACGTTCCCCCCTTGACCGAACACACAACCAGGGGGAAAGGGCAACGATGCGCCCCATAGGACCCGTCAGCCGCGTCGGCAGATCACTCATGGCGGTGACCGCTGCGGCGGCCGCCTGGGCGGTCACCGCCGTGGGCCTTGCCGCCTCACCGGCTGCTGCAGCACCCACCACCACGACGGCGCAGACGCCCGCGCCCGGCGACACCTGTACGGCGGCCGACCTCGGCACACGCCACCCGTACATCAAGACCACCGAAGTGTCCCCGACGATCACCCACTTCAAGGGCTGGTACGTCACCGAGGGCACAACCGGCAACCGGACCGTCAGCACCAGTACCCAGACGACCATCTCGGTCTCCGTCGGCCTCAACGGCAATGTCGAGGGCAGTTTCGCCGTCGAGACCCTCGGCAAGGTCGGCGCGAGCCTGGGCCTGAACGTAAAGGTCGAGTACTCCTCCACCAGCAGCGAGTCGAATTCGGTCACGTGGAACTTCAACCAGCCCGGCTACTACGGCGTCTACAAGGGCACCAAGAAGGTCACCGGCACGTACGGAAGCCTCAACTGCAACCGCGTCCAACAGGGCGACGGCAGTTGGACGTTGAAGTGGATCGAGGGGCCCGGCAGCGGCAGCTTCACCACCTACACCACCCTTGAGGAGGGCGCGGTGCGCTGCCAGGACAAGGTGCCCGCAGACAGCATCATGGCCAAGGCGCAGGGCCTCCTCGACTGCGGCTCGGCCGCCGCGAAAGCCGAGCACCCGGCGGGTGCGGTGGCACCGACGACGAAGCAGATGCGGGACCGCCTCGTGCAGCGTCCGGCTCTCGCCAGTGGCACGTTTGCCGAACAGCCCAAGGCCACCGGGCGTAGCGCGCGGGCCGCTCTCAACTGCGAGTCCGGCGCCTACAAGATCGCTGTACCCGGCCAGCCCCTGTCCTGGGGCGCGCCGCTCCTGGCGTCCGACGGTGTCCGTCTGCGGCCCTCGACGATCTTCAGCGCCCACCTGGACAACTGGCGCCTGTGCAACGTGACGGAGCACAACGGGGTCATCGAGGCGTCCCTGTGGAACTGGGGCAACGGCGGATGCGCGACCATCGCCGAGCAGAACGCGGCCACCGAACGGGCGGTCCTGCAGACGGCCCCCTGCACGGAGGACGACCTCCAGCGGTTCTACATCTACCGCGACGTACCCGGCAGCTCGAAGATCGGTGTGCAGAACAAGTACACCGGCTCCATGATGGGCCACGACCGGTACGCGGACGGGGAGTTCATACGCCAGTACTCCAGCGGCAGGCAGGACGGTACGGGTACGTACACCCTGATCGGAGTCTGACTTCCCACACCCCGTGAGCGGCCCCGCACGTGAACCCGCGACCTCCCGGTTTCGTGCGGGGCCCTCCGTGTCCCTACGCCGGAAAAGTGCACGGTCGGAATAACCCCCTCCCGCCAGTAGTACTTGGCCTGCGGTCGGGATGCTGCCCCGACCCGGACGAGCCTGGCCAGCGGCACGTGATCCACGGATACGTCTACAAGACGGCCGTCGACGAGGACGGAAACCACCTCTCGACTGGTGAACTGCGGGACGTCCCCTGGGTCGTCATCGCCCCGGGCGTCTTCGCCATAGGCGTGCTGGAGCCGGTCGTCCCCGCCGGGGAACTCCTCTTCGGCAGCCGGCTCCACCAGTTCGGCGGCTTCGGCCAGCGGACCAAGGCCGCGCTTCGCGCCGAGACCCTGCGGGAGAGGGGGAGCACTTCGTCAACTGGGCCTCGCAGCTGGCCCACCGCCTGGACCGTCCGTACGAGGTCATCCCGCCGGACCCCCACGGCGCGATCGGCACGGGCCGCTTCCACCGCACCATGGCCATGCTCACCGACCAGTTCCCGGGCTCTGAGATCGCCTGGGGGATCCAGCTCAAGCACGTCGCCGCACGGCCCCTGGCCAACCACACGACCCTGTCCTACGCAGCCAGCGACACCCAGTGGGCGGAGCTGCTGGGAACTGCCTGGGAAGCAACCTGGTTCCGGCGCTTCAAGGGCCTCTACGGCCAGCACGAAGAGGACAAGCCGATCGGCTACGGACCCGGCGCCGACCGAGTCAAGGAGGTGTTCGACGAGGTCATCTCCACTGCCAAGGCCAACGGCGGTGATGCCAGGGCCGAAGACGACATGCTGCGCAAGGCCCGGATCACCATCCGGTTCGGCATGCTCAACAACTGCCTGTCCGACGAGGCGAACCCGAAGGGAGCCGCCTGCCTGGAGAACGCCGTCATTCCCGCGGGTCATACCGGTCCGCTGGAGGGGCGGTGTCGTCCCGACCGCAGCCGCAACAGCGTGATCGGCATTGAGCACGTCCCCATCTACGACTCGCACCGGCGCACCCAGCTCAAGTTGCTTCAGCCCCGTCGCCTGCCCACGGCCCGCAAGTCCATCATCCGCCGCGAGGTCGAGCGTGCCGAGGCCGTGCTTGCCCAGGTTAAGGAGGAGAACACGTGACGGGCCCCGCCGACCGGACCTTGAGGGCTGAGGGCTGAGGGCTGACGGCTGGCCACCGCCATGCCGCATCCAGCGCCACCCGCCTGGCGAACTGCGATTCGCTCAGCCCAGATTACGGCTCGACCCACTTCGGATCACCGCTGGGATCGCCTCACCCATGCCCAGCCAACCCACCAACCACCACGCGGATTACGGGAAAACCTCTAGGGGATCGCTTCCTGAATTCCCCCGTTTCTCAGGTGAATCCCCTACATCGCTGAGAGGACGTCAACTGCCTTACGTGCTGCCTACAGTCCTGGCCATGACCTGTATTCGTCGCACTGCCACGGTGGCGGCGCTCCTGTTCGCGCTGCCGCTGCCCGTCGTGGTCGCCGCTCCCGCGCTGGCCGCGCCCGCCGTCCCTGCCCCAGCCACCGCGCCTGCCCGGCCCACCGTGTCGGCGGGCGTCCACATCGATCTCCCGCGCCCGACCGGACCGTACGCACCCGGCCGGGAGATCCTGCACCTCGTCGACCAGGACCGGCCTGACCCGTGGGTTCCGGCGGCGGGCCCGCGCCAGTTGATGGTGTCGATGTACTACCCCGCCAAGGAGGGGACGGGTGGTCCGGCCCCGTACATGACCCCCGAGGCCGCCAGACTCATGCTGGACGTGAAGGTGCCAGGCAACACCGTTCCCACCGAGGTGGTCACCGGCACCCGGACGTGGGCCAAGTCCCACGCACGCGCGCAGCCCGGCCGGTTCCCGCTGGTGGTGCTCTCTCCCGGCTTCACCATGCCGCGCACCGAACTGACCAGCCTCGCTGAGGATCTGGCCAGCCGCGGGTACATCGTCGCGCTCGTCGACCACACCTACGAGAACACCGGGACAACCTTCCCTGACGGACAGACGCTCACCTGTGTCATGTGTGACAGGCCGAAGACCCCGGAGGTTTGGGAGGCCCTGAACGAGAGCCGGGCGAAGGATGTCTCCTTCGTCATCGATCAGTTGACCACCCACCGGCACCCGGCCTGGCGCTACGCACGCATGATCGATCGCGACCGGATCGGCATGGCCGGGCACTCCGTCGGCGGCTCCGCGACCGTCCCGGCCCTGCTCACCGACGACCGTATCCGGGCCGGAGCGAACCTGGACGGCACCATGGACGTCCCGGTGCCCGCCACCGGGCTCAAAGGCAAGCCGTTCTTGATGATCGGCCACCCGCTGCGCGACGGCCAGGAGGACCCCAGCTGGACGGAGAGCTGGGCCAACCTCGACGGCTGGAAGCGCTGGCTGACCGTCGCCGGATCCCACCACGCCACCTTCACAGACCTCCCGCTGTTCATCGAGAAGCTCGGCCTCCCTGAGCCTCCCGGCACCACGATCGGCGCCGAGCGCGGGGTGCAGCTCACCCGGGAGTATGTGGCGGCCTTCTTCGCCCTGCATCTGAAGGGGATCGACCAGCCGATCCTCAACGGACCGGCCCCCGAGAACCCGGAGATCAGCTTCCACCCATAGTGGTTGCTGTCACGCGTCGCTGTGCAGGGCCGTCGGAATGCTGCGCGGACGACGCGATGGACCTCTGTCATCTCGACTCGGGCGGCGATCTGCCACACATGGGCCCGTTGCAGGGCGAAGGAGCCGAGGATGCGGTACCCACTCGGTACGCCGTAGCGCGGGGTCGGCCGTGACATGGCGATACGGCCGCGCAGGTTGAGTGGATTGTGACGTCCTCCTCGGCCAGCGGGGCCTTCGGGTTGAGAAGGCCGGCTGTCAGCCGGCGCCTCGTCGCCCGAGCCCGTACGACACGACGAGCGGCCCCCGCGGCTGCGGTGCTGGCCGGCGTCCTGGGCCCGGGCTGTGCGCCTGCGTTGTCGGGCGGCCCTCGTCGACGCCGGGGCTGGCCCCACGCTTTGGAGAGCCGGATCGGCGGAAGGACGATGTGCTACCGACAGGGCCCCCGGCCGGGGGGAGGAGGCCTCGACGGCCGGCGACGCGGTGTGCAACGCAGTCGCTCGCCGTGCGAGCCGCTCGTCCAGCTCGCACGGCCGCCGCCGTCGAACCACGGAACGCCGACTTCCCTCACCGCACCAGCGGCTGGGCGGCCGTACGGCCGCGAAGTCCTCTTCGCGCCCGACACCGTCCGCCGGCGGAATCCCCGGCTCGTACAGCAGCCTGCGGCACCGCCTCTCTCGCGGATGCGTCATAGCGGTGCTGCCCGTCGACCTCTCCGCGCGGCAGGCCCGCATCAGCCAATCGGTTCGGCTAGGCGGTGTCTTCAAATGATCTTGAGTGGTGGATCATGGTCGGGTGATACGTCGCCATGAATTGTCGGATGCTGAGTGGGAGTTCGTGCGGCCGCTGCTGCCGCAGTCTGTGCGGGGCCGGAAGCGGTTGGACGACCGCACTGTGCTCAACGGGATCGTGTGGAAGTTCCGCACCGGCACGGCCTGGCGGGATGTGCCCGAGCGGTACGGCCCGTGGGCCACGCTGCACACCCGCTTCCGGCGATGGGCTCTGGACGGCACCTTCGAGCGGATGCTCCGGGCCGCCCAGGCAAGGGCAGACGCGGCCGGCGACATCGACTGGCTCGTGTCGGTCGACTCCACCGTGGTCCGCGCCCACCAGCACGCCGCCGGGGCCCGAAAAGGGGGCTCCGCAGCTCGGCCCTCGGACGCTCCCGAGGCGGCCTGACCAGCAAGATCCACCTTGTCTGCGGTGCCTTGGGGCGCCCGCTCGCCTTCACCGTCACAGGCGGGAACACCAACGACTGCACCCAGTTCACCGCCGTGATGCAGGCGATACGGGTGCCCCGGATCGGCCCGGGGCGACCACGGGTGCGGCCCGCCCACGTGCTGGGCGACAAGGGCTACAGCTCCAAGGCCATCCGGGCCTGGCTCAGGCGTCGGGGCATCGGCCACACGATCCCGGAGCGAGCCGACCAGACACGCAACCGGCTCCGGCGCGGCAGCCGCGGCGGGCGCCCGCCAGCCTTCGACAGGCAGCTCTACAAACGGCGCAACGTGGTCGAACGCTGCTTCAACCGCTTGAAGCAGTGGCGAGGCATCGCCACCCGCTACGACAAGACCGCCGAGTCCTACCAAGCAGCCCTCGCTCTCGCATCGCTCCTGATGTGGGCGTGACATTTGAAGACAACTCCTAGGGCGACGATGATGCCTGGGGGGGCCGCGGAGGTAGCAGAGCCGGAAGATGTTCTCGTACTGTGCTACCTCGCCGAGGAGTTCGGCGCCGTGGGCGTGCAGGCGGGCGATGGCGTCGTCGATGTCATCGACGGCGAACATGACACGATGCAGGCCCAGGCGTGTTGGGCGGAGGGTTCCGACTGACCTCCGGCACCGGACACGACGGGTTCGAGTTCACCCCTGACGAGCAGGCCGCGGAAGCCTTGCGGCGCGATCCCGCGGCCTGCGAACTCCGGCTCATCTGGTGGGTGGTGAGCACCGCGCGTGGCCGGGGCGTGGGGTCCCAGACAAGGTCATGCAGCCCGGGGTCGCGGCGCTGTCAGTGCGGCTCGGCGGTTTTGTCGGCGCGGCCGCTGCGGCTCGGCGGCTCGGCTTTGTCAGGGTTGTTGTGGTGGCGGTCGGCCAGGGCGGTGATGCCTGCTGTGGTGGCGGCGGCGAGGTCGGTGATCATCGCGTCGTCGACGGGCAGGTTGAGGATGTACAGGGCGGACGCCAGGCAGCCGAGAAGCAGCAGGTGGGCCATCGCGGGGTCAACGGCCCCGGCCAGCTCGCCGCGGGCCACGGCCTGTTCGATGATCTCGGCGAAGGCGGCCTGTTCGGCGGCCAGGAAGGTGTCCTTGAACCGGGACTTCAGTTCGGGATTGATGGAAAGTTCGTTGATCAGGGCCGGTGCCAGCGCTCGGGCCGCCGGGGCGGCCATGCGGACGTGAAACGCGCGGACCAGTGCCAACAGGTCGCCGTGCAAGGAGCCGGTGCCGGCCGGCGCGGGCAGTTGCTGGTCGTGCATGGTGGCAACAAACGCCATCTCGGCCTTGGAGGCGTAGCGGCGGTAGATCGCCGCCTTGCCCACCCCGGCGCGCGTGGCGACCTGGTCGACGGTCAGGGCCGGGTAGCCGACTTCGTCGATCAGCTCACGCGTGGTCTGCAGGATCTGGTGGTCCACGCGACTGTCCCGGGGGCGTCCACCCCGTTGCCTTTTCGCCATCATGCCTGCACTATACGGAACCAGAGTATCGAAACGACAGTATCGGAACTGGGCCTGTGGTTGCGGGCAGCGAGTGCACCGACCCCCGCTCCGCCGCAGAGCAACGGCGATGAAGCCGCACCACGCGGCTTCACGACAAGAATGGAGAACACACATGATCAAGTGGGCCGGCTGGATCATCACGTTGTGCGGAACCGGACACACCATCGGCGCCCTAACGGTGCAGAAAGCCGCGCGCCACGCCGGGACATGGTTCAGCGGCGGACTGTGGAGTGAGGACCTCGCCGACATGAGCCCGGCCGGCGCCGCGTACTGGCTGAGCCTGGCAAGCTTCGGCATTCCACTCATCCTGATCGGCCTGACGGTGCTGTGGCTGGACCGCCGCGGCATCACCCCGCCGGCCTTCGTCGGCTGGACGCTGGCGAGTTGGACCGTCGTCGACGCCGTGGTCCTTCCCTTCACGCCCTGGCCGCTGTTCGTGCTCGCCTGCGCCCTGCTGCTGATCGGAACCCACCGCGCCCACCGCAGCCGCCGAGCCCACCGCGACCACCCCGCGCCCACAACCGGGCTTCCCCGAGCGTGATCTGCCTCCGTCCGTGACTTTCGAAGTCCCCTCTGCCGCGTGGTGAATCACTCGGAAGACACCGTCGACCACCGGGAATTCAGGACAGCCGGTGTCCGCCTTCGTGCCTACCTGGCGCCCAAGACAGCGGAGCAAGCACGAAACGAAGGGGGCCGTGGCAGCGATCGTTCTGGTTCCCGGGTTCTGGACTCGGAGCATGGGCATGGGAAGAAGTGACAGCGGCACTGAGACGGCGGGACATGACGTCTACCCGCTCACGCTGACCGGCCTGGCCGACCGCGCAGCCGAGGCCACCCCCGACGTGGATATCTACACACACGTAGACGACATCGTCCGTCTCATCGACGACAACGGTGCAGGATGTGGTGCTGGTCGGACACAGTGGAGCGAACCTGCCGGTTACCGGCGCCGCGGACCGGATCCCGGAGCGCATAGCACGGATCGTGTATGTGGACGCCGGACCGTTGCCTGGCGGCATGGCCGTGATCGACTTCAACAAGCCCAGACGCAGCAGGAGTGGCGCAAGCAGGTCGCGGAGAAGGGGGACGGCTGGCAGCTGCCGGCACCGCCGTTCGAACCGGCAGCCGATCCGGACCACCTGGCAGGACTCACCACGGAACAGCTGGCACGCATGGCCAAGTTGGCCACACCTCAGCCGTTCGCGACGGCCACTCGCGCCCTGAACCGCCCCACGGTGCCGCCGGACACGCGCTGCTCGGTGATCGCCTCAACCCTCACCCCCGAACAGGTGCGCATGCTGGCCGACAGCGGCAACCCAGTCTTCAAGTCGATGGCCGATGCGGACCTACCGCACCTGCCGACCGGGCACTGGCCGATGTTCTCCCAACCCATCGAACTGGCATCACTGCTGGACGAGATCACCCGCTGACCGGGCCACGCGCGGGGAGCCTGCCCCGAACTTTCCGGCAGCCGCGTGGTTCACGCCGGCATCACCAAGCCGTCCACACATACGCCCCATCGACACTGCCTGGCTGACCGCGGGCGGGAACCTGAACCGGCCCCACACCCGCACAGGGCATCGTGCAGACGAACCGGCGGCAGACCCCAGCGGGTCTGCCGGATGACGAGACGCGCTGCAAGGACCGATACAGCTTCCGCGCCTTGAATCCAGCCAACCACTGCGAGCGGTGAACACGAGGGCCGCCGTCGCGTTGCCCTAGTAAGCTCCCGGTGGGTCAACGCCGTGGCATGTCCGCACGGGCCCTGAAGCAGGAAAGGGGCACAGATGATCATGTCGTTGTTGGCGCTGCTGGTGGGCTTGGGTGTGCTGGTCGCGCTCGTGGTCGTCATCGCCGTCGCGGTGGGCAAGCGCGGCAGGAGCGCGCAGCCCCAGGTCCCTCCCGGGGGATGGGGGCCGCATCCGGGTGCGGGCCCGGGCATGACGAACCAGGCGCCGTATCCACCCATCCAGCAGCCCGGCCAGGGGTTTCCGCCCGCCCAGCAGCCCGGCCAGGGGTTCTGGCCGGCGCAGCAGCCGGGCCAGGGGTCTCCGCCGGCGCAGCAGCCGGGTGCGCAGCCGTATCCGCCGGTCACCCCTCCCGGGGAGCCACCGCACAATCCCGGACCGTATGGCGCCCCACCGCCGCAACAGCCGCCCTACCAGGGGCAGTGACACCCGGAGATCACCGAGGACCGGCCGCGAAGTCTTGGCGGCCGGTCGACGCGTTGGAAAACGCGGGCGTTGACGCGCCTTCCGCGCCGCACGAGGTGCAGGCGCGGTGGCGTGATGGACGTCCGATGACGTCTATCTGTGCTGTGCTGCCGCCATCGGCATCGGTGCATGACCAGCAACGCCGGCGCCCCGCCCCTGCCCGCTGCATGCTGCAGGACACGCATGGCGAGCCAAGGTCGACCAACGCGTCGGAAAGCAAACCGGATGCGGCTTCTGCTCCGGCCGCTACGCCACCGAGTCAACCTCGCTCGCAACGCTCCGGCCAGACCTTGCCGCCCAGTGGCATCCGAGCTTTCCGTGAACCGGTCACGGTGAGTCATGAGACGTGGCTCAAAGGCAGTGGTTCTGGGTGCGCTCTGTGGCGAGAAAGTCTCGCGCCGCGGAGGTGACCCGGTCGTGAATGTGCTGCTGGTCCGGAGGTTGATCGTTCGGCAGGTCGAGCCCTCTCGCCAGATCAGCGATGGGTTGCAGCGCGTCGGGGTAGTCGAGTTCGGCTGCAGCTTCTTCATGGATCAGCTTCGCTCCGTGCACCGGGTCGAGTTGGCACGCCACGATCTGGCCGGCCCACCATCGAGCCGCGGTCCATCGCGCCTTGGCAAGATCTTCCGAGGTCAGCGGCAGCAGACCCAACTCTTCCAGCACAAGGTCGAACAGCTCGCGGGCCTGGGGATACTCACCCCGCGCGAGGCCAGCCAGCAGGGGAAGCGAGGGAGCCTCGATGTCGGCCATCAGGGCGTCCAGGCCCAACTGGACCAGGTAAGCGTCCGAGGGACGCTGCCAGGGTTCCATGGCCAAGTCGGCAGCGGCCATGCGGATCAGGCTGATCGCTACTACTGCGTCCACGCTGTCGCCTTCCCATCAACTTTCCGTAGAGGGAAGTCCTATCACCGAGAGCCGGTGTCAGGTGGCCGGCAATACGCGCTTGCGCAGCAGGCTGAAACCGGCTCGGCCGAACATCTGGCGCTTGAGCATCTTGACCCTGTTGACGTGTCCTTCGACGACGCCGGAGTTCCAGGTCAGGGTCAGCCGGCGATGACGGCGTCGCGGTCTCGATCGATGCCGGCTGCGAGAGTGTGGAGACCGGGAAGGTCGTCCTGGCGGACGGCGTCGAGCCACTGCGGGAGTCGTTCCCCCTGCCGCTCGGTGAGCATCTGGGGGTCGGCCTCCAGCAGCGCGTGGACCGTGGCGTGCGGGGCTCGGACGCGGTTGGCGAATCGCTCGCTCAGCCATGGAGAGTTCGCCTTCTCCTCGGGCGGCGCCGGATCGTCGGCCTTCGCCTCGGGTCGCTTCGCCAGCCATGCGGCCAGGCTGGACGCCTCTCGGTCGGGCAGCAGATCCAGTCAGTCCCGGCATCTGCTCAGCGAACGTCCGCCGAGCACACGAAGGCCCCGGACAGAAGAACCGCCGGACTCGCAGTTGCAGGACGACCAAACGTCCCCCACTGGGCACGTCCGCTGGAAACCGCAGGTAAGAGCTGTGCACCCGGGCCGACTCGCTCGCACAGTCCGGGCATGCCGCCCGGTCCGCCGTACTGCAGACTTCGATGCGTATCGCCTCGTAGCCCACGTCCAGCGACAGCACCGACACGTCCGCGACGGACGGTAACAGCAGGCCCTCCAAACGGGGCGCCATCTCTTCCCCGACGCCGCACTGCCGACCGCATCAAGATCGGTCCTGGTCATTTTCCGGCAACTTCCCGGAGCCCGATCGGAGCGTCCGCCGTCACTCAGCGTCCGCGCTTCACGGAAAGCGAGCCAGAACCAGTTCTCGTGAACGAGCCAGACGCACCGACGTCCCCCCCCAGTAACCTCATCCTGTGCCAACTTCCCACCTGCATCGCGTCGCCGTCCTTGTGCTCGAAGGTGCGAAGCCGCTCGATGTCGGCATTCCCGCGCAGGTTTTCACCACCCGCGCGAGCATGCCGTACGAGGTGCGGGTGTGCGGGGCGGCCCCCGGCCTCGTGACCGGCGGCGACGGCCTGGCGTACTACGTCGCCCACGGCCTGGAGGCGCTTGCCTGGGCCGACATCGTTTTCGTCCCCGGCTACCGGGCCCCGGACCGCGACGCCCCGCCGCAGGCCGTCGTCGACGCACTGATCGCAGCCCACAACCGGGGCGCCCGGCTCGCCGCCATCTCCACGGGCGCCTTCGCACTCGCCGCCACCGGCCTGCTCGACGGCAGACGCGCCACCACACACTGGCACTACACACAGGCACTTATGGCCAGGCACCCGCGCATCCAGATCGACGAGAACGTGCTGTTCGTCGACGAGGGCAGCGTGCTCACCTCAGCCGGTGCCGCCTCCGGAATCGACCTGTGCCTGCACATCCTGCGCGGCGACCTCGGAGTGGCCGCCTCCAACCACGCGGCCCGGCGCCTGGTCGCCGCCCCCTACCGCAGCGGCGGCCAGGCCCAGTACGTGCCGCGCAGCGTCCCCGAACCACTGGGCGAGCGGTTCGCCGCCACCCGCGAGTGGGCGCTGCACCGCCTCGGCGAGCCCCTCACCCTCGACACACTGGCCCGGCAGGCCGAGGTCTCGCCGCGCACGTTCTCCCGGCGCTTCGCCGAAGAGACCGGCTATACGCCGATGCAGTGGGTGATGCGCGCCCGTATCGACCTGGCCCGCGAACTGCTGGAGCGCTCGCAGCGCAGCATCGAACAGATCGCCGCCGACGTCGGGCTCGGCACCGGCGCGAACCTGCGCCTGCACTTCCAACGCATCCTGGGCACCACACCGAGCGAGTACCGGCGCACCTTCACCCGCGGCGAATAACCCCGTCCCCGACACCGCGTATGGCGGGATCCTTTTGAACCCTGGCGATCCCGCCACTGTCCGCGGCGAAAGCCGCGGGCGAGGCTGGTGGCGAAGGAAAGGACAGCACTCATGACTCGCATCGCCATCAACGGATTCGGCCGCATCGGACGCAACGTGCTGCGCGCACTGCTGGAGCGCGGCGACAGCGCCCTCGAGATCGTCGCCGTCAACGACCTCACCGAGCCCGCCACTCTCGCCCGGCTGCTCGCCTACGACAGCACCGCCGGCCGACTCGGGCGCCCGGTGACCGCCGACGGGGACGCTCTCGTCGTCGACGGCCGCCGGATCACGGTGCTGGCCGAGCGCGAACCGGCGCAGCTGCCGTGGGCCGAACTCGGCGTCGACATCGTCCTGGAAGCCACCGGTCGCTTCACCTCGGCCAAGGCCGCCCGCGCCCACCTCGACGCGGGCGCACGCAAGGTACTCGTCAGCGCCCCGTCGGACGGCGCCGACGTCACCCTCGCGTTCGGGGTCAACACCGACGCCTACGACCCGGCCGTGCACACGATCGTCTCGAACGCCTCCTGCACCACCAACGCGCTCGCGCCGCTGGCCAAGGTGCTCGACGAACTCGCCGGCATCGAGCACGGGTTCATGACGACGGTGCACGCCTACACGCAGGAGCAGAACCTGCAGGACGGCCCGCACCGCGACGCCCGTCGCGCCCGGGCCGCCGGCATCAACATCGTGCCGACCACGACCGGCGCCGCCAAGGCGATCGGACTGGTGCTGCCCAACCTCGACGGCAAGCTGTCGGGCGACTCGATCCGCGTACCGGTGCCGGTGGGCTCGATCGTCGAACTCAACACCACCGTCGCCCGCGACGTGACACGCGACGACGTACTGGCGGCCTACCGCGCCGCAGCCGAGGGGCCGCTCGCCGGCATCCTGGAGTACTCGGACGACCCGCTGGTGTCGTCCGACATCACGGGCAATCCCGCCTCGTCGATCTTCGACTCGGCCCTCACCCGCGTCGACGGCCGCCACATCAAGGTGGTCGCCTGGTACGACAACGAGTGGGGCTTTTCGAACCGCGTGATCGACACGCTCGAACTCCTCACCACCCACTGACCGGACACCGGGGCATACCCCGCCTCCGGCGACCGCGCCGGAGGCGCACTTCCGTTCAGCGCTCTGGTTGACCAGTCAGGCGGGTCAACCAGAGCGCCCACGAGCCGGGGTGCTCCCCGCAGCCGGCGTCGTGTTCCTCCCTGACGCGGCATCGGTCGTCAGTCGAGGCCTTCGATGATGCGGAAGTCGCGCTCGACGCCGTCAGCAAGTACGGCCAGTGCCTCCTGGTAGGCCGCACTCGCGCGTGCGGCGACCGCCTGTTCGAAGCTGTCGAACTCGATCAGGACGGTGCGCTCCGCGATTCCGGCGTCGTGTGCGACGACCCGGCTGCCGCGGGAGAGCGTGCGCCCGCCCGCGGCCCTGACGGCTGGACCGGCCAGCTTGTCGTAGGCAGCCACCTTCTCGGGGTCTGCGATGGTGCGGTAGACGCTGACCCAGTAGCCCTTGGCCACGGTACCTCCTGTGTTCGGAATTGATGATCAGAAGCATGCTCAGATCCATGGCCGGCGCGCTGTGGGTCAGCGAGCCGACGGAGACGGCGTCGAAGTCGAACGGCTTCGATCAACCGGCTGGGATCTGCGATCGGATGGGGCTCGGGTGAGCGTCGGCGGGCGAGGACGAGCCAGAGCCGGTCGAGTCGATGACTGGCCTCGCCGGAAGGGCCGTGGCCCGGACTGGAACGAAGAGGAGCCGGCAAGTAGGTACGAGTCGCACCAGTACGACGTGATCGGCCATCAACCCTGAGCCCTGCCGCAGATGCCGCCAGAACTGGCCGGGCTCTCACAGGCGCAGGTGGACCTGCGCACCGGCACCCTCGCCTTGAGCGCGCAGGCCTCATCGCATGACCGTGCGCACGATCGCTGCCTGGCCGCCGACTCGGATCCGGTGTCCCGTGCGGTCGCGGTGGGCGCTCGCTGTGATGGTGGACGGGCTGCCGAGGTGATCACCCATGTCGACAGCGAGGCGGTGTGTGCCGAACCCGGCAGCATGCGCTGCCAGGCAGGCCGTGCTGTTGGCGTTGGCGATGTCCTCGGGGACGCCGATCGACGGGGCGAACATCCGGGCTGCTGCTCGGCCGTGTCGGTCCGGGGGCGAGTAGGCGTAGCAGCCCAGCAGACCGTAGCGGTCACCGGCTGCGCGCAACAGGGTTGAGTCCGGGGTGAGTTCGGCCAGTGCGGCGCGGGATCGGATGGGCAGCAGAAGCCTCGGCCGCCCGTTCGACGCCACGCAGGCGTCGCCGGCGACCGCGTCCTCTGTCAGTCCGAGGCCGCCTGCGACTGCCCTCAGTTCGGGTCCACCGGCGCTACGCAGGCTGACCGGGCCCGGGTCGAACGACGCCGTCAGGCCGTCACCGTTTCGGCTTGCCCGACCGTCGAAGCTGCGGTGGCCCGTACGCAGGGCGGCCCGGTAGTCGTGGTCGCCGCCTTCCCGTTCGGCGAGCACGGCGAGGGCGGCGACGGTGCCGTGGCCGCAGGCGGGCAGTTCGCCCTGGGCGGTGAAGAACCGCAGTGTGTACGCGGGCCGATGACGCTCGATTCCGGTCGCGCGGAGGAAGACGGCGTGCGATGTTCCCCACTCCGTGGGAATGCGGCATCGCTCCTCGTCGGTGAACGGCGCATCATCCAGAACGGCGGTCGGGCTGCCACCCGCGCCGTCTCGCTGACACGCGACGACGACCTCTACCTCGGACATGGCACCGGACCGGTGGTCAGCAGCATGGTCAGGTCGAGTGCGGGCGCGCTGTGCGTCAACGCCCCGACCGAGATGAGGTCGACGCCCGTCCCGGCGATGGCGAGAACTGTGTCCAGGCGGATGGTGCCCGAGGCCTCCAGCAGGATCCGGGAAGCGTCGGCCCGCCCGGCCCGGAACTTCACGACCTGCTCGATGTCGGCCACCGGCATGTTGTCGAGCATGATCCAGCGGGCTCCGGCGTCGAGGGCCTCGACGGCCTGGGTGACGGTCTGCACCTCGACATCGCTCTCCACGGTCTGCCCGGTGCGCGCCATCCCGCGCCTGACCGCCTCGATCGCGGCGGTCACCCCGCCCGCCGCGGCGATGTGGTTCTCCTTGAGCAGGACCATCGCCGCGAGATCGAGGCGGTGGTTGTGGCCGCCGCCGGCGGTGACCGCGTACTTGTCCAGGGCGCGCAGGCCCGGCGCCGTCTTGCGCGTGTCCAGGATGCGCGCCCTGGTCCCTGCCACAGCTTGGACGTAGCGGTCGGTCAGCGTCGCGATGCCGCACATGCGCTGCAGGAAGTTCAGCGCCGTACGCTCCCCGGTGATCAGGCTGCGCGCCGAACCGGACAGGTGCACCAGGACCTGGCCGTCGGCCAGTCGGGCGCCGTCGGCGACGACCGGCTCGACCTTGACCTCGGGGTCGACCTGCGCGAAGACCTCGGCGACCACGGGGAGGCCGGCGGCGATGCCGCTTTGCCGGGTGCGGATCTCGGCCGTGGCCACCAGGTCCTCGGGAACGCTCCACACGGTGGTGATGTCCTTCCCTGACGCGTCCTCGGCCAGGGCGGCAGCGGCGGCGGCCCGTGCTGCCGCCGAGGGAAACTCGGTCGTGGTCATCTGGTCTCCATCTCTGAGTGGACGTTGGCTTGGTGGCGGCAACCGCCGACGAGGCAGCACTGAAGTTCCGCTGGGCCGGTTCACAGGACCTGGTGGATCCTGTACTCGATCTCCCGCGTGCCGGTCACCCGTCCCCCCGGCCACGAACAAGTTCCCAGTGAGCCGTCCGTGCGTCTCGGCGCCGACGCCGAACTCGGGGCACCACGCGCAGGCACCGGTCCTCCCGGCCGGCCTCGCCTCCGTCGACACGGGCTTTCAGGAACGCCTCTCACCCAGGTCGTCGGGGCAGGTGCCACAACAGCCTCCTCCGTTTCGATTTCCGAAGCGGCCACTGATGCTAGCGTGTCGGAATTCGAAGCACCAACCCTGGAGAGCTGGACATCCCGACATGGCAACACCCAGACCTGGCAATCCCGTTCGCGGCTCGACCACCGGCCGCCCCCTCATGGCCGCACTCGATCTGTTCGGGCGGCGCTGGAGTCTGCGCATCCTGTGGGAGCTTCGCGCGGGCCCGCTTGGATTCCGCCCCTTGCAGAAGCGGTGCGACGACATGTCCTCCAGCGTGATGCGGCAGCGCCTGACCGAACTGCTGGATGCCCAGGTGATTCACCAACTACCCGACAGCCGCTACGAGCTCACCCCGCTGGGGCAGGAGGCGCGCCACGCCCTGAACCCCCTCGCCCACTGGGCGGAACACTGGGCGGCCACGATCGACCCGCAAAAGGCGGACCACACCGACGACCAGTCCGCCAGCCGCGCCTCACATCCGGACACCGTGGACGACGGGACGCCGGAGAGGGACTCCGCGGACTGACGCCCGCCACGGATCAGAGGCGCCGCGGGCCCGGACGAAGGCCCTCTCGGGAACCAGATCGCTGCCCTTTGGCGCCTGGACGTCGCGCTGCGGGAGAAGGCGCTCTGGAAGATGCTCTACGAATCGGCGGCCCGGGCGGAGGAGATCCTGTGCCTGAACGTCGAGGACCTGCACCCGGGCGACAAGCGCGGCCGGACCCTGGCAGAGGGCGGGGCGACCGAGTGGATCCACTGGCAGTCCGGCGCCGCCCATCTGCTGCCCCGGCTGATCGCCGGCCTGGTACTCCAGTTGCGGTTCTCCATATGCCCTGGTCAGGGACCTCTTTTGGAGTGTAATCGGCTGATGCGCCGTCGGGGCGGCGGTGGTTCGTGACTCACCTGATCGGGGTGCGTGCGGTGCTGGTAGTGGCAGTAGCGGGCGATGGCCTGGTGGCGACGTCGCCAGCGGGACCAGTGGAGACGGCATCTGGGTGCCTGGTGCCGGGCCGCGGAGGAACGGGCAAGGTCCAACAGCCTTCGGATTTCCCACGGTGAGGGGAACGAGGCTGCTCGAACCGTTTCTGCGGCCCCCTTTTCGAGGGCATGAGCTGTCATCGCAGCCAGGAAGGCGTGCGCGAGCATGGCCAGGGTGATGTGGCGGTACCAGCCGACGTAGCGGCGGACTTCGTACTGGTCCAGGCCGCATTCGTTCTTCGCGGCCTGGAAGCACTCCTTGATCGCCCACCGGGCACCGGCCACCCGGACGAGTTCGGATACCGTGACGTCCGCCTGGGCAAAGGCGAGGTAGTACGCGACCTCTTCGGGACGCGCCAGGCTGCGGCGGGCCAGGACCCAGCGGTAGTGGGTGGGATTGCAACCGTCGATGGTGGGCAGCTTGGCCGCGGCCCAGTCGTAGACCCGTGGTCCCTTCGCGCCACTGCCGCAGGACATCCGCTCCCATGCCTCGGCCGGGGTGCCGGCCAGGACATGGTCGATGCGCCAGCTGCCCGCCGGTGACTTGACCTGCTGGGACTTGGGAACCGCCAGGACGTATCCCACGCGGGCCTCCTCCAGCATCTGCCGGAAGTGCCACTCCTGTCCGTAAGCCGCATCCGCGGTCACCCAGGCGATCGGCAGTGCGGAGTCCAGCGCCCGCTGGACCATAGCGCGTGCGAGTTCCGGCTTGGTCGCGAAGGACTTGCCCTCCGGGATGCGGGCGGCGCGGCACCGGTCCGAGTCCTCGGTCCAGGACTTGGGCAGGTAGAGCTCGCGGTCCACCAGGGCCCTGCCCTTGGCGGAGGCGTAGGCGGCGAACACCCCGATCTGGCAGTTTTCCGTGCGGCCGGCGGTGCCGGAATATTGCCGTTGCACTCCGGCGGAGACGGTGCCCTTCTTGAGGAAGCCGGTGTCGTCGACGATCAGCACACCGTCCGGCTGCCCGAGCCGCTCGGCTACGTAATCCTGCAGGTCATCACGGATCTCGTCAGGTTCCCACGTGCACCACGACAGCAGCCGCTGCAACCCGTAGGGAGTGGCGTTGCCGGCGTGCTCGGCCAGCTGCCAGCTGTTCTTCCGGCCTACCGGTCCCAACAGGGCGCGCACGTAGTCCCGCATCCGCCGCCGCGGCTCGACGCGCCCGAACCGCTCTCCCACCCGCAGCAGCAGCGACTCCAACTCGGCATCCCACAGCCCTACTTCGACATCGTTCTCCGTCTCCATAGCCGGTTCAACGCACCCCGATGGGGTGAGTCACGAACCACCGCCGCCCTGACGGCGCATCAGCCGATTACACTCCAAAAGAGGTCCCTGACCAGGGCACCTGACCAGGGCATATGGAGAACCGCAACTGGAGTACTAGGGCGCGTATCGAGTCGTGATCAATCTGTGTGATGTGCCTTCGTGGCACGGCCTGGTCCGGTAGACCGTCGTATGTGACGCGAGTGCAACTGACCGACCCTGAGTGGGAGTTCATCGAGCCGTACCTGCCGATCGGTGAGTACGGCCCGTACCCCGCGCGGCTGCGGCAGCAGTTCGAGGG
>NZ_JBFACE010000060.1:0-27641 GCF_040640655.1 Streptomyces sp. NPDC021749
CACTGGTCACACTTCCGCAGACACAGCCAAGCCCGAGCCCGCCACTGCCACTACCAACGCCGAGACCACACACACCACATGCGGTTGCAGTACTAAGGGAGAAGCTCGCCGTCCGCTACCCAGCGACCGCTCCCGTCGCAGCCGCCCACGAGTGGCTGCGACCAGCCGTCGTACGAAACCGGCCAGGACGGCGCATGCGCGTCAGGAGTTCATGGCGGCTCGGTCGGACTCACTGCGCAGAACGCAGAACTCGTTGCCTTCGGGATCGGCGAGGATCGCCCAGCCTGAGCCATCGGGATTCCGGTGATCGGCGACAAAGGTGGCACCGAGGCCCAGCAGCCGGTCCACCTCCTGGTCACGCGAGGTGTCAGGGCGCACACACAGATGGATCCGGTTCTTGATCGTCTTGGTCTCGGGCACCTGGTTGAAGTACAGCATCAGGCCCTCCGCCAGCAGCACCTGGGTCTCCCGGGCCCCCGGCCTGTCCTCCGGATGCAGCGGACGGCCAGTCACACCGCTCCAGAAGCGGGCCAGCTCGTAGGCATCCGCGCAGTCGATCGCCACGTTCTGCAATACCGAGACCATGCGCACGAGCGTTCCTGATCTTCACGCCGAACGCCACCGTGTGGCGCTCATTCTTCGCGCACACAGCCCAAGCCTCCGGCAGCACCTTCGATGCACGCCCGGAGAGCCCCGGAGCCCCGCGCGCGCTCAGGCCACGTTCACCCTCCCCCAGACTTCGCCCGGGAGGTGCCCGCATCCAACGAGGCCCCTTATTTACGCCACATTGACCCGTTGCCCCGGCGGGGCGGCCTCCAGCCACGCCAGGAAACCCGTGAGCGCGTCCTCGCTCATCGCCAGTTCCAGGCGGGTGCCGCGGTGCCGGCAGGCCAGCACGATGGAGTCGGACAGCAGGGCGAGTTCCTCCTCGCCCTGGGGGGTACGGCGCTCCAGCACCTCGATGGCGGAGCGCTCCAGCAGGCGGCGGGGCCGGGGCGCGTACGAGAAGACCCGGAACCACTCGATCCGGTCGCCGTTGTAGCGCGCCACACCGTAGATCCAGCCCTTGCCGCTGGGCTCGTTCTCCGGCACGTTCCAGCGCAGGCTGCAGTCGAAGGTGCCGCCGGACCGCTGGATCAGCCGTCGTCTCAGTCCGAAGACGAACAGCCCCAGCAGCACCAGCACCACGACCGCGCCGCTCACAAGCAGAGCGAGGACCATCTCGACCGACCTCCTCGCCTCGTTGGGTGCCCCCGGGCGAAACCCGGGGGTGGGGGTACCTCCCGCTTGCGTGGGAGGAAACGCACCTGCATTGCCTCAGCCGCGGGCCGCTCCGGAGAATTCCGGGCAGCCCGCGGCTGAGGATCGATCTCGTCGGTGACGGGGCTCAGTGAACGCCCGTCACCGCACGCAGCCGGACATCGGCGCGACGCTCGGCGGCCGCGTCGGCCTCCGACTTCGCTCGCTCCAGGGCCCGCTCCGCGCGCTGGACATCGATCTCGTCCGACAGCTCGGCCACCTCTGCGAGCAGGGACAGCTTGTTGTCGGCGAACGAGATGAAGCCGCCGTGCACAGCGGCGACGACGGTGCCGTCCCCGCTCTCGCCGGTCGTACGAATCGTCACCGGGCCCGACTGCAGCACGCCGAGCAGCGGCTGGTGTCCGGGCATGACGCCGATGTCGCCCGACGAGGTGCGCGCGACGACCAGGCTGGCCTTGCCGGACCAGACCTGACGGTCGGCGGCGACCAACTCGACGTGCAGCTCAGCCACGATGGCTCCTCGGGTCTCCACCTGCCTGGTGTGGCAGATGTTGGGTCAAATACTAGTGGTCGTACGGGCCGGGGGCGGCCAGGGCCGCCCCCGGGACCGGCACGGGGGTCAGGAGACGCCCAGCTCCTTGGCGTTGTTCTTCAGGTCCTCAAGACCACCGCACATGAAGAAGGCCTGCTCGGGGAAGTGGTCGTACTCGCCGTCCGCGATCGCGTTGAACGCGGCGATCGACTCGTCCAGCGGCACGTCCGAACCGTCCACACCGGTGAACTGCTTCGCCACGTGGGTGTTCTGCGACAGGAACCGCTCGATACGACGGGCGCGGTGGACGGTGAGCTTGTCCTCCTCGCCGAGCTCGTCGATACCCAGAATCGCGATGATGTCCTGGAGGTCCTTGTACTTCTGCAGGATCGTCTTGACGCGCGAGGCGCAGTCGTAGTGGTCCTGCGAGATGTAGCGCGGGTCCAGGATCCGGGACGTCGAGTCCAGCGGGTCGACCGCCGGGTAGATGCCCTTCTCCGAGATCGGACGGGACAGAACCGTCGTCGCGTCGAGGTGCGCGAAGGTCGTCGCCGGCGCCGGGTCGGTCAGGTCGTCCGCGGGGACGTAGATCGCCTGCATCGAGGTGATCGAGTGACCGCGGGTCGAGGTGATGCGCTCCTGGAGGAGGCCCATCTCGTCGGCCAGGTTCGGCTGGTAACCCACCGCGGAGGGCATCCGGCCGAGCAGGGTCGACACCTCGGAACCGGCCTGGGTGAAGCGGAAGATGTTGTCGATGAAGAACAGCACGTCCTGCTTCTGCACATCGCGGAAGTACTCCGCCATGGTCAGACCGGCCAGCGCGACACGGAGACGGGTGCCCGGCGGCTCGTCCATCTGACCGAAGACCAGCGCGGTCTTGTCGATGACGCCGGAGTCGCTCATCTCCTCGATGAGGTCGTTGCCCTCACGGGTGCGCTCGCCGACACCGGCGAACACCGACACACCGTCGTGGTTGTTGGCCACGCGGTAGATCATTTCCTGGATCAGAACGGTCTTGCCGACACCGGCACCACCGAACAGACCGATCTTGCCGCCCTTGACGTACGGGGTCAGCAGGTCGATGACCTTGACGCCGGTCTCGAACATCTCGGTCTTCGACTCAAGCTGGTCGAAGGACGGGGCCTTGCGGTGGATCGGCCAGCGCTCGGTGACCTCGGACTCGGCCTCCGGCTTGTTCAGGATCTCACCGAGGGTGTTGAACACCTTACCCTTGGTGATGTCACCGACCGGGACGGTGATGCCGTTGCCGGTGTCGGTGACCGGGGCCTGGCGGACCAGGCCGTCGGTGGGCTGCATGGAGATCGCACGGACCAGGCCCTCGCCCAGGTGCTGGGCGACCTCAAGGGTCAGGGTCTTCTTGGCACCGGCCTCGGCCGGGTCCGCGACCTCGACGGTCAGCGCGTTGTAGATGTCCGGCATCGCGTCGACGGGGAACTCCACGTCGACGACCGGGCCGATGACACGGGCGACGCGGCCCGTCGCCGCGGCCGTCTCAACAGTGGTGGTCATAGTTGTCAGTCACTCCCCGCGGTCGCGTCGGCCAGTGCGGCACTGCCACCGACGATCTCGCTGATTTCCTGGGTGATTTCGGCCTGGCGGGCCGCGTTGGCAAGCCGCGAGAGCGACTTGATGAGCTCTTCTGCGTTGTCGGTCGCCGACTTCATCGCGCGCCGGGTGGCGGCGTGCTTGGAGGCGGCGGCCTGCAGCAGCGCGTTGTAGATCCGCGACTCGACATACCGCGGCAGCAGGGCGTCGAGGACGTCCTCGGCCGACGGCTCGAAATCGAACAGCGGAAGGATCTCGCCCTTGGACGACTCCGCCGACTCGGCGGCCGCCTTGTCCAGGGACAGCGGCAGCAGCCGGTCGTCGAGCGCCGTCTGCGTCATCATCGAGACGAACTCCGTGAAGACGATGTGGAGTTCGTCCACGCCGCCCTCGGCGGTGTCCTTCTGCACGGCGTCGATCAGCGGTGCGGCGATCGCCTTGGCGTCCGCGTACGTCGGGCTGTCGGTGAAGCCGGTCCACGACTCCACGACCTTGCGCTCGCGGAAGCCGTAGTACGACACACCCTTGCGCCCGACGATGTAGACGTCGACCTCTTTGCCCTCGGCCTTGAGCCGCTCGGTGAGCTGCTCCGCGGCCTTGATGACGTTGGAGGAGTAACCGCCGGCCAGACCGCGGTCGCTCGTGATGAGCAGCAGTGCGGCCCGGACCGGGGTCTCGGCCTCGGTCGTCAGCGGGTGCTGGGTGTTCGAGCCGGTGGCAACCGCTGTCACCGCGCGGGTCAGTTCACTCGCGTACGGCGTCGACGCCGCCACCTGGCGCTGCGCCTTGACGACGCGCGAGGCGGCGATCATCTCCATCGCCTTGGTGATCTTCTTGGTCGCGGTGACGGAGCGGATGCGACGCTTGTAGACCCGGAGCGTGGCTCCCATGGATCAGGTCCCTTCCGTCGTCACTTGCTCGTGCCGGCCGTGGTGTCCTCGCCGAGCAGCTTGCCGTCCGAGGTCTCGAACTGCCGCTTGAAGCCGTCGACGGCCTCGGAGATCGCCCCGATGGTGTCGTCGGACATCTTGGCGCCCTCGCGGATGCTGGTCAGGAGGTCCTTCTTCTCCCGGTGCAGGTAGTCGAGGAGCTCGCGCTCGAAGCGGCGGATGTCCTCGACCGGGACGTCGTCCATCTTGCCGTTGGTGCCGGACCAGATGGAGACGACCTGGTCCTCGACCGGGTACGGGTTGTACTGGCTCTGCTTGAGCAGCTCGGTCATGCGCTTACCGCGCTCCAGCTGCGCCTTGGAGGCCGCGTCCAGGTCGGAACCGAAGGCGGCGAACGCCTCCAGCTCGCGGTACTGGGCGAGGTCCACGCGGAGCCGGCCGGAGACCTGGCGCATGGCCTTGTGCTGGGCGGAACCACCGACGCGGGAGACGGAGATACCGACGTTCAGCGCCGGACGCTGGTTGGCGTTGAACAGGTCCGACTCCAGGAAGCACTGGCCGTCGGTGATGGAGATGACGTTGGTCGGGATGAACGCCGACACGTCGTTCGCCTTGGTCTCGACGATCGGGAGACCGGTCATCGAGCCGGCGCCCATGTCGTCGGAGAGCTTGGCGCAGCGCTCCAGCAGACGCGAGTGCAGGTAGAAGACGTCGCCCGGGTAGGCCTCACGGCCCGGCGGACGGCGCAGGAGCAGGGACACGGCGCGGTAGGCGTCGGCCTGCTTCGAAAGGTCGTCGAAGATGATCAGGACGTGCTTGCCCTGGTACATCCAGTGCTGGCCGATGGCCGAGCCGGTGTAGGGCGCGAGGTACTTGAAGCCCGCCGGGTCGGACGCCGGGGCGGCGACGATGGTGGTGTACTCCAGGGCGCCGGCCTCCTCCAGCGCGCCGCGCACGGACGCGATGGTGGAGCCCTTCTGGCCGATGGCGACGTAGATGCAGCGGACCTGCTTCTTCGGGTCGCCCGAGCGCCAGTTGTCGCGCTGGTTGATGATCGTGTCGACGGCCAGGGCGGTCTTGCCGGTCTGGCGGTCACCGATGATCAGCTGACGCTGGCCGCGGCCGATCGGGACCATCGAGTCGACGGCCTTGTAGCCGGTCTCCATCGGCTCGTGCACCGACTTGCGGACCATGACGCCAGGGGCCTGCAGCTCAAGGGCGCGGCGGCCGTCGGTCTCGATCTCGCCGAGGCCGTCGATCGGGTTGCCCAGCGGGTCGACGACGCGGCCGAGGTAGCCCTCGCCCACGGCGACCGAGAGCACCTCGCCGGTGCGCTGCACCGACTGGCCCTGCTCGATGCCGCTGAACTCACCGAGGATGACCGCACCGATCTCGCGCTCTTCCAGGTTCAGCGCAAGACCGAGCGTGCCGTCCTCGAACTTCAGCAGCTCGTTCGCCATCGTCGAGGGGAGTCCCTCGACGTGTGCGATGCCGTCTCCGGCATCGCTAACCGTGCCGACCTCCTCGCGCGAGGCCGCGTCCGGCTTGTACGCCTGGACGAAGTTCTCCAGCGCGTCCCGGATCTCCTCCGGCCGGATCGTGAGCTCCGCCATCTGGGTTCCCTGCTCTCCTTGTTGGGCCCGAAGTTACTTGCGGGGTCTGGGGGTGTCCCCCAGGGGCTTTCCGCTTACGGCCCAACTCGGGCCGCCGTCATGCTTGTGCTGGTCCCCGGGGCTTCTTCCGGACCACAGCCGGACCTCTCGGTCCGGCCGGCTGGTCCGGCGCCTGGCCGCCGGTTGTGCAGCTCTTGAGTTGGTGGCTGGGTCAGCCGGCCATCCGCCGGGTCGCCTCGTCGAGGCGCTCCGCGATGGTCCCGTTGATGACCTCGTCGCCGATCCGTACCTGGACACCGCCGAGGACCTCGGGGTCCACGTCGAGGTTCAGGTGGATCTGCCGTCCGTACAGCGCGGCCAGGGAGGCGCTCAGCCGCTCCCGCTGTCCTTCGCTGAGGGGCACCGCGGAGGTGACCACCGCGACCATCCGGTCCCGGCGGTGCGCCGCCAGCTTGGAGAGGGCGTCGAGCCCCGCTTCCAGGCTACGGCCCCGCGGCTGTACGACAAGACGGATCACGACGCGCTCGGTGACCTGGTCGGCCCGGCCGCCCAGCAGCGAACGCAGCAGCTCCGTCTTGGCCGACACCGCCGCGTTCCGGTCGGTCAGCGCACGGCGCAGCTCGGGGTTGGCGCCGACGATCCGGCCGAACCGGAACAGCTCGTCCTCGACGTCGTCGAGGGCACCGGCCCGCTGGGCGGCGACGAGGTCGGCGCTGTAGGCCAGCTCCTCCAGCGCGTCCGCCAGGTCACGCGAGCGCGACCAGCGGGCGCGGACCATGCCGGACACCAGGTCGGCGGCCGGGCCGCCGATCCGGCTGCCGAACAGCCGTCCGGCCAGTTCGGCACGGGCCTCGCCACCCTGCGCCGGGTCGGTGAGGACCCGACGCAGCGACACCTCGCGGTCGAGCAGAGCGGTGACGGCAGCCAGCTCCTCGGCGAGCTTCGCGGCGTCGACGGAAGGATTGTCCGTCAGCGCGTCGAGCTGCTCGCGTGCGGAGGCGAGTGCCTCGCGGCTCGCTCCGTTCATCGGCCGGCCTCAGCCTTCGTCGCGTCCGACGCCGCCTTGGCCTCGATCTCGTCGAGGAAGCGGTCGATGGTCCGGCTCTGCCGGGCGTGGTCCTCAAGGGACTCGCCGACGAGCTTGCCGGCCAGGTCGGTGGCGAGCTTGCCCACGTCCTGGCGCAGCGCCTGCGCGGCCTGCTTGCGGTCCGCCTCGATCTGGGCGTGACCGGCAGCGATGATCTCCTCACGCTGCCGCTGGCCCTCGGCGCGCATCTCCGCGATGAGAGTCGCGCCCTGCTCCTGCGCCTCCTGGCGCAGACGCGCGGCCTCGTGGCGGGCGTCGGCCAGCTGTGCCCGGTAGTCCGCGAGCACCTGCTGGGCCTCGGCGTGAAGCGCTTCGGCGTCGTCCATCCGGCCTTCGATCAGCTTCCGGCGCTCGTCCAGAACGTTGTTGATGTTCGGGAGGAGCTTCTTGGCGAGGATGCCGAAGACGATGAAGAAAGCGATCAGGCCGATGACCAGCTCTGGAATCGGCGGGATCAGGGGGTTCTCGGGAACCTCCGCCGCCATGGTGACCAGGGCGTTCACATCAGTGCCTTCCGTCTAATGGGTGTCGGGGGTTTCGTTTACTTGAAAACGAAGCCCATGACGATGCCGATGAGGGCGAGCGCCTCACAGAAGGCGAAACCCATGATCTGGTTGGTGCGGATCAGGCCGGCGGCCTCGGGCTGGCGGGCCAGGGCCTGGGTGCCGTTACCGAAGATGATGCCGACGCCGACGCCGGGGCCGATGGCCGCAAGGCCGTAGCCGATCGCGCTGGCGCTGCCGGTGAAGGCGGTCGCGGAGGCGAGGTTGACGGTCTCGAGAGCAGCGGACATGCCGTTACTTCCTTCTCATTTCACGTACCGGTGGGGGTTGGCCACCGGACAGCTGTTGGGCTGGGAGGCAGGGTGCTCAGTGGTGCTCGGCGAGCGCGCCCTGAACGTAGTTGCAGGCCAGGAGCACGAAGACGTACGCCTGGACGGCCTGGATGAAGAGCTCGAAGGCCGTCATCGCGAGGGTCATGAGGAACGAGGCGCCGGCGTAGACGATGCCGATGCCGTTCAGCAGGTACCAGCTGGCGATGGTGAACATCAGGATCAGCAGGTGGCCCGCGAACATGTTCGCGAAGAGCCGGACCGCGTGCGTGAACGGCCGGATGATCATGTTCGAGAGGAACTCGATGACGACGATCAGCGGCAGCACCCAGCCGAGCGACTTGTCATAGCCGGTGATGTTCTTCAGGGCGCCGACGAAACCGTGCTTCTTGAAGGTCAGGAAGACCCACAGGATGTAGACGATCGCCGCGAGGCCCACGGGGAAGGCGATGACCGACGTGACCGGGAAGGCGGCGACCGGGATGATCGACCACAGGTTCATGATCCACACGAAGAAGAACAGCGAGACCATGAAGGGGACGTATTTGTCGCCCTCCTTCTTCCCGAGCGCGTCATAGACGAGTCCACGGCGCACGAAGTCGTAGCCCGCCTCGCCGATCATCTGCAGCTTTCCGGGGACCACCTTCGCCTTGCCGAATGCGGCCCAGAAGAAGCCGACAACGACGACCGTGCTGAGCAGCGCCAGCAGCATCGGCTTGTTGAACTCGTAGCCGCCGATCGTGAAGAGCGGCTTGAAGACGAAGTTATGAAGGCCGGGAGCATCAAAGCCGCACCCGGAAAAGATGTGGCAGTCGGTCTCGAAGGCGAGCATCGTTTCAGCACTCACCGCGAGCTCCTTCAGCGTGGCGCATGGGTACGGCAACCTCGTTGTGTCGGCGCGGCGTTGAGCCACGGAGCGGCACTGGACTGGTCTTACGGATTAGGGGGCGGCTGGCCGGCCCTGGGCCGGGCCGTATCGCAGGCATCGGCCGCGAGAACTTCCCGTTCCGTCCCGCAGGACTCGGGAGCTCAGCCGCCTGCGCCAACTGTGCCGCAGTTGGCACCGGACGATAGCAGGCCCGCATGAGGGCATTTATCTCGGCCCTACGTGTCACGTCGGCGACCCCGCCGTCTCCGCCTTCTTCTCCGGGGCGGAGTCGGGATCCACGTACAGAGTCTTTGCCTTCATATGACCGCGGGTCTGCGCCGCGATCCATACGAGGGTGGCGCCGAGCAAGGTGAACGCAAATGCCTTGGTGTCGAACAGCGTTGTGTCCTTGAACGCGAGCAGGAAGAGCAGCACGAACAGGATCTGCGTCGTGTAAAGCAGCAGGCCCATCATCTGGAACAGCTGCGGCAGGTTCTTCGCGGTTTTCTGCAGGACCAGCAGGCCCGCGCCCATGACGAGCATCACCAGCAGGGTGCCGACGACGGCGCCGATCGCTCCCTTCGCGCCGGCGACCACCGCGCTCACGGCAACGGCGATGACGCCGAGGGCGAGCGTGGGCACAACGGCGTGGAGGAGTAGTCGGGCGTCATTCGACTGCATGGCGGCGCTCCGGCATGGGGTGGGGGCTGTCGTCAGGGACGAGCGTAGACCCGGCCTGAGGCGGAACCTGAGGCCGGAGGACCGTCGCACTACGGTCCTTCGGCTCTGTCGCCGGGTTTCGTGAACGGTATCACAAACTATTTGATGAGGTCTTTACCTGGTTCGTGTGGACCCTGTCACACTTGAGCGTGAACCTGCGCGTTGGTGCACTGACAGCCGGTTTTTTGTCTGGTATGGAGTCAACCGTCCCGATTTCCGGTGCCCGTTCGAGCGATCCCCACCCGGGATCAGCGGTGACTGCCCGCCTTCCGCCGGTCCACGAAACGTGACCGGTCGCCGATCGCGGTGGCCCCGTTGATCCCCGCCGGAACCGGCTCCGGCTCCTCCGCCGGCACCCCGTCGGCCGCCCCGTCACCCTCCGGCGCCAGCACCGTACGGACCACCCTGCGGTAGCGCGGCGGCACCATCCGCTCCGCCCAGCGCGGCGCCCGCGGCGTGAAGCGCGGCAGCAGGAGCAGCACCAGACCCACCGCGCTGAGCAGCACGATGCCCAGCACGATCCACATGCTGGCGTTGTTCGCCGAGTAGGCCACCGCGCCGAACGCGATCAGCGCCGACCAGAAGTACATGATCAGCACAGCGCGGCTGTGCGAATGGCCGATTTCCAGCAGCCGGTGGTGCAGGTGCCCGCGGTCGGCGGCGAACGGCGACTGCCCCTTCCAGGTGCGCCGGACGATGGCCAGGATCAGGTCGGCGACCGGCACCGCGATGACGGTCAGCGGCAGCAGCAGCGGGATGTAGACCGGCACCATCGCGTGGGTGGCCTCACGCAGACCGCCCGCCTTCTGGTTGAGCAGGTCCGGGTCGACCTGGCCGGTCACCGACACCGCGCCGGCGGCCATCACCAGACCGATCAGCATCGACCCGGAATCGCCCATGAAGATCCGCGCCGGGTGCATGTTGTGCGGCAGGAAGCCCAGGCACATGCCCATCAGGACGACCGAGAACAGCGTTGCGGGCGCGGCGGCCTCGATGCCGTAGCCGAACCACATCCGGTACGCGTACATGAAGAACGCCGCGGCGGCGATGCACACCATGCCGGAGGCCAGCCCGTCCAGGCCGTCGACGAAGTTCACCGCGTTGATGGTGATCACGACCAGTGCGACGGTCAGCAGCGTGCCCTGCATCGGCGTGAGCGAGACCGTGCCGACGCCGGGGATCGGGATCCACAGGATCGTCAGGCCCTGCAGCACCATGACGCCCGCGGCGATCATCTGGCCGCCCAGCTTGACCAGCGCGTCCACGCCCCACTTGTCGTCGAGCACGCCGAGGATCCAGATCAGCGCGGCGCCCGACAGCAGCGCGCGCGGCTCGTCGGAGTTCTCGAAGACGCTCTTGAGGTTGGTCAGGTGCGAGGCGACCAGCAGGCCGGCGCACAGCCCGCCGAACATGGCGATGCCGCCGAGCCGCGGTGTCGGCTCGCGGTGCACATCACGCGCGCGGATCTCCGGCATCGCGCCGGCCGCGATCGCGAACTTCCGCACCGGCCCGGTCAGGAGATAGGTGACCGCGGCCGTGACGCACAGCGTCAGCAGGTATTCACGCACGGGCTGCCCCAGAGGTATAGCTGGCCATCACAGCCCCACACCCTATGCGGGTCCGCCCCCTGGCCGTGAATACAGGAGAAGACGCCTGGTGTCAGCGCGCGGTTCCGGCCGTCATCCGGGTTCGGGATAAGGCGGAAAGCGGTGGACCAAAGCGACGGTCTCCCGGCGGGCCGTGCCGTCCTCCCGCAGCGCCGCCGCGATCAGCGCCGCGACCTGCGTCATCTCCGCCTCGGTCATCCCCTGGGTGGTGATCGCGGCGGTGCCCAGCCGCAGCCCGGTCCGGCGGGCCGCGGCACCTTGCGCACCGGGCAGTGCGCAGGTGTCCAGCACGATCCCGGCGGCCGCCAGCCGGCCCCGGGCGGTCCGGGCGTCCAGGCCCAGCGGCGTCGGGTCGGCGGTGATCAGATGGGTGTCGGTGCCCCCGGTGGTGATCGTCAGCCCCTGCTCGGCGAGCGCAGCGGCGAGCGCCCGGGCATTGGCGACGACCTGACGGACGTAGGCGCCGAAGGCCGGGGTGGCGGCCTCCGCGAAGGCGACGGCCTTGGCGGCGACCGCGTTCATCTGGGCGCCCCCTTGGGTGAAGGGGAACACCGCCCGGTCGATCCGCTCGGCCAGTCTGGCGCCGCACAGCAGCATCCCGCCGCGCGGCCCGCGCAGCACCTTGTGGGTGGTGCCGCACACCACGTGCGCGTACGGCACGGGGCTCGGCGCCACTCCCCCGGCGATCAGGCCCATCGGGTGCGCGACGTCCGCGATCAGGTACGCGCCGGTCTCGTCGGCGATGTCGCGGAAGGCGGCGTAGTCGAGGTGCCGGGGGTAGGAGATCGAGCCGCAGACGATCGCCTTGGGGCGGCGGGCCCGGGCCAGCGCGCGGATCGCGTCGTAGTCCAGCAGTCCGGTCTCCTCGTCGACGCCGTAGCCGGCGAAGTCGAACCAGCGGCCGGAGAAGTTGGCGGGCGATCCGTGGGTGAGGTGTCCGCCGTGCGGCAGGGACATGGCCAGGACGGTGTCTCCGGGGCGCAGCAGGGCGGCGTAGGCGGCCAGAACGGCCGAAGACCCGGAATGGGCCTGGACGTTGGCGTGTTCGGCGCCGAAAAGGGCCTTGGCGCGCTCCACGGCGATCCGCTCGGCGAGGTCGACGATCTCGCAGCCGCCGTGGTGCCGCGCGCCCGGGTATCCCTCGGCGTATTTGTTGCCCAGAGGGGAGCCGAGGGCCGCGAGGACGGCCGGTGAGGTGAAGTTCTCGGCGGCGATGAGCTGCAGCCCGTCGCTCTGCCGGGCGCTCTCGCCGAGCAGGACGCCGGCGATCTCCGGGTCCTGCCGCAGCAGCGCGCCGAAGTCCGGCGCCCCGGCGGGGTGGGTGACCCCCTCGCGGGCGGCGGCCCGGGCCCGGTCCTGGAGCGTGACGTCGGCGCCGTCGGCGGCGGCCTGGCCGCCGGTCTCGGCGGCCGGGGTGCGCTCGGCCGGGGTCTCGCTGCGGGGTGACGCGGTGGTGGCGGGCATGGCGTGCTCCGGGCCTCGTCGGGACGTAGTCCCAATGTAGGCGCGGGGGCCGGATCGGGCGCGGTGTGCGGGCCGCCCGGGGCGCGGCCGGCCCGCCGGCCCGCCGCCGGCCGCCGGCGCGGCGCCGGGTCAGGCCCGCGCGGGGACCCCGGTGAGGGCGGTGACGACCGGGTCGAGGGCCTGGTTGATCTCGTCGCCGATGGAGCGGAAGAAGGTGATGGGAGCGCCGTAGGGGTCGTAGACCTCGTCGGACTCCGGGTTGGGCGCGAGCAGCCAGCCGCGCAGCGCGGCGGCCGCGCCGACCAGCGCCCGGGCCCGCTCGACGAGCCCGCCGTCCGGCAGGTCCGGGTCCGGGTCGGGCAGCGTGGCGGGGTCTATGGCCCGCACCAGCCGGTTGAACTCCTTGAGGGTGAAGGTGCGCAGCCCCGCGGAGTGGCCCATCGAGATGACCTGCGCGCGGTGGTCGCGGGTCGCGGTCAGGACCAGGTCGGCGCGGATGACGTGCTCGTCGAGGAGTTCCCGGCCGATGAAGCCGGCCGGGTCCGCGCCGTAGTCGGTCAGCACCGTGGCCGCGTGCGCCTCCATCGGGGCGCCCTCGTGGCCCCAGGTGCCGGCGCTCTCCACGATCAGCCCGCCGCAGTGGGCACCGCCGAGCCGCCGCTCCAGGGCATGGCGGTGCAGCCGCTCGGTGATGGGCGAGCGGCAGACGTTGCCGGTGCTGACGTGGAGGATCCGGAAAAGGGGCGGAGAGGGTACCGGGGGGTCGGTGTCGTCGCCTGGTCCCGCTATGCCACGCCCCAGGGGCGCCATCAATTGGCCACCTTGAGCTCGGGTACCACCTTGCGCAGCTCGTCGGCGCTGAGCGCGCCCTCGCGCAGCAGCACCGGGACCTTGCCGGTGACGTCGACGATCGAGGACGGCACGGCGGCGGGCGTCGGGCCGCCGTCGAGGTAGACGGAGACCGCGTCGCCCAGCATCTGCTGGGCGGCGTCGCAGTCCTGCGGGGAGGGGTGGCCGGTGAGGTTGGCGCTGGAGACGGCCATCGGACCGACGTCGGTCAGCAGCTCGATCGCGACCGGGTGCAGCGGCATGCGGACCGCGACCGTGCCGCGGGTCTCGCCGAGGTCCCAGGTCAGCGACGGCTGGTGCCGGGCGACGAGGGTGAGCGCGCCGGGCCAGAAGGCGTCGACGAGCTCCCAGGCCAGCTCCGAGAAGTCGGTGACCAGGCCGTGCAGGGTGTTGGGCGAGCCGACGAGGACCGGGGAGGGCATGCCGCGGCCGCGGCCCTTGGCCTCCAGCAGGTCGCCGACGGCCTCCGCGCTGAAGGCGTCCGCGCCGATGCCGTAGACGGTGTCGGTCGGCAGCACGACCAGCTCACCGCGGCGGACGGCCGAGGCGGCCTCACGCAGACCGGTCGCGCGGTCGGTCGCGTCGCTGCAGTCGTATCGCCGTGCCATTAGCGGTCCTCCTGGTGCCGAACGGTTGGGGGGTTCATCAAGGCGGTGGGCGTCATGGCATCGCCCGGCGCGCGGTGGCGAAACGGGGCCTGTTGTTGAGGTCGGGGTGGTCGGCCGCGTCGGCCCAGCCCCGCTCCTCGGTGAAGATCCACGGCACCTGCCCGCCCTGGGTGTCCGCGTGCTCGATGACGACCACGCCGCCGGGCCGCAGCAGGCGGTGTGCGGTCCGCTCGATGCCGCGGATGGTGTCCAGGCCGTCCTGGCCCGAGAACAGCGCGAGCTCGGGGTCGTGGTCGCGTGCCTCGGGTGCGACGTACTCCCACTCGGTCAGCGGGATGTACGGCGGGTTGGAGACGACCAGGTCGACCTGGCCGTCCAGCTCGGGAAGCGCGGTCAGCGCGTCGCCGTGATGGAGAACGACGCGGGACCCCTCGACGTTCTTGCGGGCGTACGCCAGGGCCTCCTCGGACAGCTCCACGGCGTGCACCCGGGAGCGCGGCACCTCCTGCGCCAGGGCGAGTGCGATCGCCCCGGAGCCGGTGCACAGGTCGACGATGAGCGGCTCGACGACGTCCATGGCCCGTACGGCGTCTATCGCCCAGCCGACCACCGATTCGGTCTCCGGCCGGGGCACGAACACCCCTGGCCCGACGTGGAGTTCGAGGTAGCGGAAGAAGGCCCGGCCGGTGATGTGCTGGAGCGGCTCACGGGCCTCGCGGCGGGCGACGGCCTCCCAGTAGCGGGCGTCGAAGTCCGCGTCGGGGACCGTGTGCAGCTGGCTCCGCTTGACGCCGTGCACGTGCGCGGCGAGCTCCTCGGCGTCGAAGCGGGGTGAGGGCACGCCGGCGTCGGCCAGCCGCTGGGTGGCCTGGGCCACCTCGGCGAGCAGCAGGTTCACGGGGGTCCTCCAGCCGTGCGGACGGGTCGAGCGGGCTTACTGGGCGGCGGCGAGCTTGGCGGCCGAATCGGCGTCGACGCACGCCTGGATGACCGGGTCGAGCTCGCCGTCGAGCACCTGGTCCAAGTTGTACGCCTTGAAGCCGACGCGGTGGTCCGAAATGCGGTTTTCGGGGAAGTTGTACGTGCGGATGCGCTCGGAGCGGTCGACCGTGCGGACCTGGCTGCGCCGGGCGTCCGAGGCCTCGCGCTCGGCCTCCTCCTGGGCGGCGGCCAGCAGCCGCGAGCGCAGGATGCGCATCGCCTGCTCCTTGTTCTGGAGCTGGCTCTTCTCGTTCTGGCAGGAGACGACGATGCCGGTGGGCAGGTGGGTGATGCGCACCGCGGAGTCGGTGGTGTTGACGGACTGGCCGCCGGGCCCGGACGAGCGGTAGACGTCGATCCGCAGGTCGTTGGCCAGGATCTCGACCTCGACCTCCTCGGCCTCGGGCGTGACCAGCACACCGGCCGCGGAGGTGTGGATGCGGCCCTGCGACTCGGTGGCGGGCACGCGCTGGACGCGGTGCACCCCGCCCTCGTACTTCAGCCGCGCCCAGACGCCCTGGCCGGGCTCGGTCGCGCCGTTGCCGCCCTTGGTCTTCACGGCGACCTGGACGTCCTTGTAGCCGCCGAGGTCGGACTCGTTGGCGTCGAGGATCTCGGTCTTCCAGCCGACCCGCTCGGCGTAGCGCAGGTACATCCGCAGCAGGTCGCCGGCGAACAGCGCGGACTCCTCGCCGCCCTCGCCGGCCTTGACCTCCAGGATGACGTCCTTGTCGTCGCTGGGGTCGCGCGGGACGAGCAGCAGCCGCAGCTTCTCGGTCAGCTCCTCGCGGCGGGCGTCGAGCTCCTTGACCTCGTCGGCGAAGTCCGGGTCGTCCGCGGCCAGTTCGCGCGCGGTCTCGATGTCCTCGCCGGTCTGCTTCCACTCGCGGTACGTCGCGATGATCGGGGTCAGCTCGGCATAGCGCTTGTTGAGCCGCATGGCTTCGCGCTGGTCGGCGTGGACCGCGGGGTCGGCCAGCCGCTTTTCGAGATCGGCGTGCTCACCGATCAGTTCTTCGACCGCCTCGAACATCGTGGGGTTCCTCTGCTGGCTGGCTGACTGTCTCTACCCGGGGGGCGTCCCCCGCCAAAAAAGGCGCCGGTCCGGCCACCCCTGGACAGGGGCGACCGGAGACCGGCGCCTTGTGGGTCGCTACTTCTTGGCGGACCCGGCGTTCTTGCCGAAGCGGGCCTCGAAGCGGGCCACACGACCGCCCGTGTCCAGGATCTTCTGCTTACCGGTGTAGAACGGGTGGCACTCGGAGCAGATGTCGGCACGGATGCTGCCGCCGGCAACGGTGCTACGGGTGGTGAAGGACGCGCCACAGGTGCAGCTGACCTGGGTCTCGACGTACTCCGGGTGGATGTCGCGCTTCAAGGGATTCTCCTAGGTTCGGGAGTGCACCGGGTCGTGTCGCGGGTTGCGTCACGTGAACCGGGGCCGACGGTCCAGTCTGCCAGGACTAGCCGTATCTCCCAAAACCGGGGTTCGTCCGCAGCTATTCCCCGCCCGGTTCCGGTGCCGCGCGGGCACCGGAACCGTGGCCTCCGGCTACTTCACGTACTTGCCCGTGCCGCCCTGGTCACCGGCCGAGCCCTTGATCGCGGACTTCGGGATGTCCCGGTCGTTGCGCAGCGCGTCCCAGACCTGCTTGCCCTTTTGGGTCAGCGGTACGACGCGGTCGGGGTTGGCGGTGTCGTACGTCACCGGCAGCGTCACCATGTCGATGTTCTCCGACCCGATGGAGCCCAGGCTCTTGGCCAGGCCGGTCAGTTCACTGACCGAGTTCAGGTCGGTGTCGGTGGTGACGGCCTTGGTGGCCGTGTCGGCGATGTCGTAGAGCTTGGTGGGGCTGGTCAGCACGCCGACGTTCTTGACCTGGTTCATCAGGGCCTTGAGGAACGTCTGCTGAAGCTGGATGCGGCCCAGGTCGCTGCCGTCGCCGCCGGGCACGCCGTGCCGGGTGCGGACCAGGCCGAGCGACTGCTCGCCGTCGAGGGTGTGGTGGCCGGGCCGCAGGTGCAGATGGCTGTTGCGGTCGTCGATCGCCTTGGTGGTGGTGATGTCCACGCCGCCCAGCGCGTCGATGAGCTTCTTGAAGCCGGTGAAGTCGACCTCGATGAAGTGGTCCATCCGGATCCCGCTGATCGACTCGACGGTCTTGACGGCGCACGCCGGGCCGCCGACCTCGAAGGCGGTGTTGAACATCGCCCGCCGCTCACCGGGGATGTCCTTGCCGTCCTTGGTGGTGCAGTCGGGCCGGCTGATCAGGGTGTCCCGGGGGATGCTGACGACGCTGGCCTTCTTGTGGCCCTTGAAGACGTGCACGACCATCGCGGTGTCCGACCGCGCGCCGCCCTCGTCCTTGCCGTACTCGCCGTTCTTGCCGGCCCGCGAGTCGGAGCCCATCACGAGGATGTCCATCGAGCCGTCGTCGACGTTCTGGGGCCGGTCGTGGCCGAGGGCGGCGTTGATGTCGACGCCCTTCAGATTGCCGTTGAGCTTGAAGTAGACGTAGCCGAGTCCGGCACCACCGAGCAGTACGACGCTGACCAGCGCGCACAGCGTGATGGTGAGTACCCGGCGGCGCCGGGTCGGCCCCTTGCGCCGGCGGCCCGTGGCACGTATGCCGCGGGCACGGCTTTCGGCCGTCTTCACGGTCCCGCTGCTGTCCGCCATCTGCTCCTCAGTCCTTGTTCGCGTCGCTACCCCTCGCCGCCACCGTGCTGCTCGCTGTCACGGCGCGTTGCGCCTTGTCAGACGGGAGGTCGACGGGAAGGGTTGCACAGCAAGTGATGAGCGGATTCTTAGGAATCCCGGCGGACCGCGTCCGGCCGTGCGCCGGCTCCGCCGTCCTCACCTGGCCTTTCGTCCCGGTTTCCGTCCTGGCCGGAACGTTGCGTCCGGCGGCGATCTGTGCGGAACGTCTCAGATCGGGCACTTCGCCGGCTCCCCGCGCGCGGCGCAGGTCACAGATCACCGGCCGCGCGGCCGGGCCCCGGGACGCCGCTACGGGCCGCCGTACGGGCCACGCAGCACGACGCCCCCCTCACCCGTAAGGGCGAGGGGGGCGGTGCGGACGGCGCCGGAGCGCTCCGGGGGCGTCAGTCGTTGCCGTTGCCCGCGGTCGGCGTCGTCTTCTGGATCTGCAGCAGGAACTCCGCGTTGGACTTCGTCTGCTTCATCTTGTCCAGCAGCAGCTCGATGGCCTGCTGCTGGTCCAGGGCGTGCAGCACCCGGCGGAGCTTCCAGACGATGGCCAGCTCGTCGCTGCCCATCAGGATCTCTTCCTTACGGGTGCCGGACGCGTCCACGTCCACCGCCGGGAAGATGCGCTTGTCGGCGAGCTTCCGGTCGAGCTTGAGCTCCATGTTGCCGGTGCCCTTGAACTCCTCGAAGATCACCTCGTCCATCCGCGAGCCGGTCTCGACCAGCGCGGTGGCCAGGATGGTCAGCGAGCCGCCGTCCTCGATGTTGCGCGCCGCACCGAAGAACTTCTTCGGCGGGTAGAGGGCGGTGGAGTCGACACCACCGGACAGGATGCGGCCCGAAGCCGGCGCCGAGAGGTTGTACGCACGGCCCAGACGGGTGATCGAGTCCAGCAGGACGACGACGTCGTGGCCCAGCTCCACCAGCCGCTTGGCGCGCTCGATGGCGAGCTCGGCGACGGTGGTGTGGTCCTCGGCCGGGCGGTCGAAGGTCGAGGAGATGACCTCGCCCTTGACCGACCGCTGCATGTCGGTGACCTCTTCAGGACGCTCGTCGACGAGGACGACCATCAGGTGGCACTCGGGGTTGTTGCGGGTGATCGCGTTGGCGATGGCCTGCATGATCATGGTCTTGCCGGCCTTCGGCGGCGAGACGATCAGGCCTCGCTGGCCCTTGCCGATCGGCGCGACCAGGTCGATGATCCGGGTCGTCAGCGCACCGGACTCGCCCTCCAGGCGCAGCCGCTCCTGCGGGTAAAGGGGCGTCAGCTTGCCGAAGTCCGGCCGCCCACGGCCCTGTTCGGGCGCCATGCTGTTGACGGTGTCGAGCCGGACCAGCGCGTTGAACTTCTCGCGCCGCTCGCCGTCCTTGGGCTGCCGGACCGCGCCGGTGACGTGGTCGCCCTTGCGCAGGCCGTTCTTGCGGACCTGGGCGAGCGAGACGTAGACGTCGTTCGGACCAGGGAGGTAGCCGGAGGTCCGGATGAACGCGTAGTTGTCGAGGATGTCCAGGATGCCCGCGACCGGGATCAGGACGTCGTCCTCGGCGATCTGCGGCTCGTTGCCGAAGTCCTCGCGGCCACCGCGGCGGCCCCGGCGGTCGCGGTAGCGGCCGCGACGGCCGCGCCGGCCGCCCTCGAAGTCATCGTCGTCGTCCCGGCGGTCCCGGTCACGGCCCTGGCGCTGCCCGCCCTGGCCACCGTCGCCGGCGTCGCCCTTGCGGCGGTCACCGCGGTCACCGCGGTCGCGCTGGCGGCGGTCGCCGCGGTCGCCCTTCTGGCCCCGGTCCTGGCGGTCGCCGCGCTCCTGGCGCTCGCCGCCCTTGGCGGGCCGGCCGTCGCCGGTCTCCTGCGGGGCGGCGGCGGTCTCGGTGCGCGCCTCCGTCTTGGTGTCGGTCTTCGCCTCGACCTTGGTGTCGGTCTTGAGGTCGCCCGCCGGCTCGGGGGCGCCCGCGGCGGCGGTGGCCCGGCGGCGGCGCCGGTCACCGGCCGGCTGCTCGTCGCTGACCGGCTGGCCGGGGATGTCGATCTGCTGCTGGGCGCCGGCCTTGTCCGCCTTGCCCTTGGTGGCGCGCTCGGTCTTGTCGGCCTTGGCGGCCGGCTCGGCGGCCTCCTCGCCGGTGCGGGCCTTGGAGGTCGTACGGCGCTTGGGCTTGGCCTCGGTCTCGGTGGACGCGTCGGCCTTGGCGGCCGTGCCCGAGCCTCCGGCCTGGCGCTCCTTGATGACCTCGATCAGCTGGCTCTTGCGCATCCGCGCGGTGCCCTTGATACCGAGGCCGGAGGCCACCTGCTGCAGCTCGGCCAGGACCATGCCCTCAAGGCCGGTGCCGGAACGGCGGCGCCGGGTGGTGGCAGGCGCGGCGGGAGCGTCCGTGGCGGGCGTGGTGGCACTGCCATCGGTGCGCGCGCCCATCAGATCGGTGGTGTCGCTCACGAAGGGTCCTTCCCTGGAGCGGGCGTCGGCCTGTCTGGCTCGGCGACCGGTTGTGCTGTCCGGCTGGGTCCTCAGGTCTCGCGGACCGGGCCGGGGCGGTGGTCCCGCCGGAAGTGGCGGAGAGATCAGTTCATGATTCCGGCGCGATGAGATGCACAGTCACTCATGTCGTCACGCCGATTCCGGAGCATGCTCGCTACTGCTTCAGGCAACTGCTAGCAGTTGGGGAGGCTCCCGGAAGAAAGGTGGTCCCGATGGGGGACACGAAGCACAGCGCCACAGCGGCGGCTCGTACTCACTTGAGGTTAACACTACCGGATCCAACAAACATTCCCCCTCTCAAAGACCGGCAATCGTCGATCACCCGGCGAGCGGCAGGACACCGGTCCCCGCCGCGTCGAGGGTCAGCCGGTTCGCCGCCCACCCCTCACCCGCCAGTGCCGCGACCTTCTCGGCCGCCGCGTCCTCGACCAGCGCGAGCACCGTCGGGCCCGCCCCGGACACGACTGCGGGGACGCCGTCCGCGCGCAGTCGGTTCACCAGGGCCACGCTTTCCGGCATCGCCGGGGCACGGTACTCCTGGTGAAGTCGGTCCTCCGTCGCGGCGAGCAGCAGCTCGGGGCGCCTGGTCAGGGCCTCGACGAGCAGTGCGGCGCGACCGGCGTTGGCCGCGGCGTCCACGTGCGGGACGGTGCGCGGCAGCAGTCCGCGGGCGGTCTCGGTGAGCACCGGCTTCCCGGGCACGAAGACCACCGGAACGATGGAATCGGCGGGATCCATCCGGATCGCCCGTGCGGTGCCGTTGTCCATCCAGGCGAGCGTGAAGCCGCCGAGCAGGCAGGCGGCGACGTTGTCGGGGTGGCCCTCGATCTCGGTGGCCAGTTCCAGCAACGCGGTGTCGTCGAGCTTCTGCTCGCCGCCTATCGTCACGGCGCGGGCGGCGACGATGCCGGCGCAGATGGCGGCCGACGAGGAGCCCAGGCCGCGGCCGTGCGGGATGCGGTTGGCGCAGACGATTTCCAGGCCGCGCGGCTGTCCGCCGAGCAGCTCGAAGGCGGCACGCATCGACCGGACGAGCAGGTGGCTCTCGTCGCGCGGCAGGGTGTCGGCGCCCTCACCTGCGATGTCGATATGCAGCCCGGAGTCGGCGACGCGCACCACGACATCGTCGTACAGGCCCAGGGAAAGACCCAGGGCATCGAAGCCGGGACCGAGATTGGCGCTGGTAGCGGGGGTGCGCACCCGGACGGCGGCGGCGCGGAACGCGGGACCGGCCATCGCTCGATGACTCTCCTTGATTGATGCTGCGGTACTGACCCGGAGCGCCGCGGCACCGAGGTGCCCGGCCGGCTCGTGGGGTCTGTTCTGACCTGCCCTGAACACCACTGCGTTATGCCGTGGGGAGGGGAGTTGGCTGCCAGCCTATCGAAGGAAGGTTCTGTCGCGACATAGGGCGCACAGGAGGCGCACGATGCGTGTCGCGCGCCTTCCCGTGCCCCGATGGCTGCATCCTCGGGCTTTGCAGTCTTTGCACAGTTTGCTGTGCGGGGTCGGTGACCGGACGGCGGCGTCCGGTCACCGGGCGCCGTACGGGCCGGCCGGCCCGTACGGCCGCGTCCTAGGCGAGGCCGAGCCGCTCGGCCGCCGCGGCCGCGTCGATCGGGACCGTGACCGGCTGCGGCGCACCGGCGACCGCCCAGTCCGGGTCCTTCAGGCCGTTGCCGGTGACCGTGCAGACGATGCGCTGGCCCGGGTCGACCTTGCCCTGCTCGGCGGCCTTGAGCAGACCGGCCACCGAAGCGGCCGAGGCGGGCTCCACGAACACGCCCTCCTGCGCGGCCAACAGGCGGTAGGCGGCGAGGATTTGACGGTCGGTCACCTCGTCGATGAAACCGCCCGACTCGTCCCGCGCACGCTCGGCGTTCGCCCACGAGGCGGGGTTGCCGATGCGGATCGCGGTGGCGATGGTCTGCGGGTCCTTGACGGGCTCGCCGCGCACGATCGGCGCGGAGCCGGAGGCCTGGAAGCCCCACATCCGCGGGGTGCGGGAGGCGATGCCGTCGGCCGCGTACTCCTGGTAGCCCTTCCAGTACGCGGTGATGTTGCCGGCGTTGCCGACGGGCAGCACGTGGATGTCCGGGGCGTCGTCGAGCATGTCGACGATTTCGAAGGCGGCGGTCTTCTGGCCCTCGATGCGCACCGGGTTGACGGAGTTCACAAGTGCGACCGGGTAGTTGTCGGACAGGCCGCGGGCCAGCGTCAGACAGTCGTCGAAATTGCCGTCGATCTGCAGGATCTTCGCGCCGTGCACCAGCGCCTGACCCATCTTGCCGAGCGCGATCTTGCCCTGCGGGACGAGCACCGCGCAGACCATGCCGGCCCGCACCGCGTACGCGGCGGCCGACGCGGAGGTGTTGCCGGTCGAGGCGCAGATGACCGCCTTGGCGCCCTCCTCCTTGGCACGGGTGATCGCCATCGTCATACCGCGGTCCTTGAAGGAACCGGTGGGGTTGGCACCCTCGACCTTGAGGTGCACCTCGCAGCCGGTGCGCTCGGAGAGCACCTGCGCCGGCACCAGCGGCGTACCTCCCTCGCGGAGGGTGACGACCTCGGTCGCGTCGCTGACCGGCAGCCGGTCGCGATATTCCTCGATGATTCCGCGCCACTGACGGCTGGTGGTGGCGGCGGTGGAATTGGCAGACATGGGTTCCTTTACTCCCCTTCGACCCGCATGATGCTGGCGACGCCGCGTACGGTGTCCAGCTCGCGCAGCGCCCCGACGGTCGACGACAGGGCCGCGTCGGCGGCCCGGTGGGTGACGACGACGAGGGAGGCCTCGCCGTCCTTGCCCTGCTGGCGGACCGTATCGATCGATACGCCGTGTTCGGCGAAGACCGTCGCGACCTGCGCGAGAACGCCGGGCTTGTCGGCCACGTCGAGACTGATGTGGTAGCGCGTGACGACCTCGCCCATCGGGCTGACCGGCAGCGCGGTGTACGCCGACTCCCCGGGGCCGGTGGCGCCGGCGAGCTTGTTGCGGCAGACCGCGACCAGGTCCCCGAGCACCGCGGAGGCGGTCGGCGCACCGCCCGCGCCGGGCCCGTAGAACATCAGCTGGCCGGCCGCGTCGGCCTCCACGAAGACCGCGTTGTACGCCTCGCGGACGGAGGCCAGCGGATGCGTCAGCGGGATCATCGCCGGATGCACCCGGGCGGTCACCGACTCCCCGTCCGCCGCCCGCTCGCAGATCGCCAGCAGCTTGACCGTGCACCCCATGCGCTGGGCGGAGGCGATGTCGGCGGCGGTGACCTCGGTCAGGCCCTCGCGGTGCACGTCGTCGATGGTGACGCGGGTGTGGAAGGCGATCCCGGCGAGGATCGCGGCCTTGGCGGCGGCGTCGAAGCCCTCCACGTCGGCGGTCGGGTCGGCCTCCGCGTAGCCGAGGGCGGTCGCCTCGTCCAGCGCCTCGCTGTAGCCGGCGCCGGTCGACGCCATCCGGTCGAGGATGAAGTTGGTGGTGCCGTTGACGATGCCGAGGACCCGGTTGACCTTGTCGCCGGCCAGCGACTCGCGCAGCGGCCGGACCAGCGGGATCGCGCCGGCGACGGCGGCCTCGTAGTACAGGTCCGCGCCGTTGGCCTCGGCCGCCGCGTGCAGCGCCGCGCCGTCCGCGGCCACCAGCGCCTTGTTGGCGGACACCACGCTCGCGCCGTGCTCGAAGGCGGTGGTGATCAGCGTGCGGGCCGGCTCGATGCCGCCGATGACCTCGATGACGACGTCGATGTCACCCCGTTTGACGAGCGCGGTGGCGTCGGTGGTGACCAGTTCGGCCGGCACGCCCGCGCGCACCCGGTCGGGGCGGCGTACCGCGATCCCGGCCAGCTCCACGGGCGCGCCGATCCGGGCCGCGAGGTCGTCCGCGTGCGTCGTCATGATGCGCGCCACCTCTGAGCCGACAACACCACAGCCCAGCAGCGCCACCTTCAGCGGACGCGTACGCATCATTCGACCTCTGCTTCTCATCGATCAGCGATTTCCGTCTTGCTCTTGCACAAGACTCATGCACCAGTCTCACGCACCGGACGTCAGTTTCCGTCCGTCGTCCGGATACCGAGACATTTATTTCATCCGGGGCCGGGCCCCGGCGATCCGGCCCTACCCGACATCCAGGCGCAGGAGATCTTCCTCCGTCTCGCGTCGGACGATCTCCCTGGCCGCACCGTCCTTCACCGCCACGACCGGCGGCCGCAGCGCGTGGTTGTAGTTGCTCGCCATGGACCGGCAGTACGCCCCGGTCGCCGGCACCGCGAGCAGGTCCCCCGGCGCGACATCGGCCGGCAGGAAGGCGTCCCGGACGACGATGTCGCCGCTCTCACAGTGCTTGCCGACCACCCGCGACAGCATCGGCTCGGCGTCCGAGGTCCGGGAGACGAGGGCCACGCTGTACTCCGCGTCGTAGAGCGCGGTGCGGATGTTGTCCGACATCCCGCCGTCCACGGACACATACGTCCGCAGCCCCTCCAGCTCCTTGACCGTGCCGACCTCGTAGAGCGTGAAGGCCGTCGGCCCGACGATCGCCCGCCCCGGCTCGACCGACAGCCGCGGCACGCCCAGGCCCGCGGCCCGGCACTCCTTGGTCACGATCTCGTTCAGCGCCGCGGCGATCTCGTGCGGCTCGCGCGGATCGTCCTCGGAGGTGTACGCGATGCCGAGGCCGCCACCGAGGTCGATCTCCGGCAGCTCGATCCCGTGCTCGTCGCGCACCTCGGTCAGCAGCTGCACGACCCGGCGCGCGGAGACCTCGAAGCCCGCCATGTCGAAGATCTGCGACCCGATGTGGCTGTGGATCCCGATCAGTTCGAGCCCGTCCAGCTTCAGCGCCCGCCGCACGGCCTCCGCGGCCTGCCCGCCGGCCAGCGCGATGCCGAACTTCTGGTCCTCGTGCGCGGTCGCGATGAACTCGTGGGTATGCGCCTCGACACCGACCGTGACCCGGATCTGCACCCGCTGCCGCTTGCCGAGCTTCTGGGCGATGTGCGCGACCCGCACGATCTCCTGGAACGAGTCGAGCACGATCCGCCCCACCCCGGCCTCCACGGCCCGGGTGATCTCCTCGGTGCTCTTGTTGTTCCCGTGCAGCGCGATCCGCTCGGCGGGCATCCCGGCCGAGAGCGCGGTGGCGAGCTCACCCCCCGAACACACATCGAGGTTCAGCCCCTCCTCGTGCAGCCACCGCACGACGGCCCGGGACAGGAAGGCCTTCCCCGCGTAGAACACGTCGGCGTCCGGCCCGAAGGCGTCCCGCCAGGCCCGGCAGCGCGCCCGGAAGTCCTCCTCGTCCAGGAAGTACGCCGGCGTCCCGAATTCCTCGGCCAGCGCCCGGACGTCCAGCCCGCCGACGGTCACCGCACCGTCGTCATTGCGCCGGACCGTACGCGACCAGACGTGCGCGTCAAGGGTGTTGAGGTCGGCGGGCGGCCCGGCGTAGTGCCCCTCGGGAAGGACGTCGGCGTGCCGGGGCCCGGCGGGGTGCGCGGAACGGCTCATAACAGGAAGATCCCCTCAAGAATTCACAAGCTCAGAGGTGTTCGGGTGCGGAGATGCCGAGCAGTCGCAGGCCGTTGGCGAGCACCGTCCCGACGGCCTCGGCAAGGGCCAGCCGGGCACGGTGCACGGCCAAGGGTTTCTGCTCCCCGACGGGCAGCGGCGGACACACGTCGTGCCACCGGAAGAACGCCTCCGCTGTCGCCTCCAGATGCCGCACCACCCGATCCGGCGCCCGAAGCCGCGCGGCGCCCTCGATGACGGAGGGGTAGGTGGCGAGCAGGGTGTGCAGGTCGCGAAGGGCGGCGGCCCGAGCGGGGCGAGGGGCCGACGGGGAAGCGGGAGCGTCCCCCGGCTCACCCACGGCCGTGCCCGGCCCGTTCCCGAGGGCGTCCCCCGGCCCGTTCCCGAGAGTGTCCCCCGGCCCGTTCCCGCGGGTGCCCCCCGGCCCGTTCCCGAGGGTGTCCCCCGGCTCGGCGGTGAACCCCAGGTCATCGGCGTTCCGGACCAACGCCCGCACCCTCGCGTACGCGTACTGCACCAGGAACCGCGGATTGCTCTCCCGCTGCACCGGCCGCTCGGGCGCCCGCACCGGATCGTGAGCGGCGGGCCGCAACAACACCCAGCGTGCTTCGTCGCTCCCGAGCCGGGCGACCAGCCCGTCCAGCTCGTCGGAAACCTCCGGGAGGCGGGGGGGCTCCCCGCCCTCGACCGCCGCATCGATCCGCGCCAGCGCCTCGGCAACGACGGTCTCCCGGGCGCCGCGGGGCCGGGCGACCGGCCGAACGCTTACGGAACGGGTGACGGCAGCCGACGGAAGAGCGGCGAACGAACGATCGCCGTAAAACGAACGATCGCCGTAAGCGGCCCCCTGCGCCAGGATCTGGCGCACGACATCGACCAGCGCCCCGTCCCCCAGCGTGAAGTTCAGAAATCCCGGCCCGGCGATCTCGACCCGGTCGATCCCGGGGCTCCCCGCCAGCCGCTTCCGCAGGATCTCGGCGACCTCGCGGGCCGACCGCCCCGCGGGCCCGGCGAGCTGCAGCGCGACATTCGAGGCGTAGTCCCCACACCCGGGCCGCTTGGGCGGCCGCACCACGATCCGCGCCGGCACCGGCACGGAGAGCTCCCGGTCCTCAACGGCACCGCGCACGGAACGCAGGACGGTGCGGGAGAGCTCAGCGGGGGTCACGGGACAAGCGTATGGGAGACCGGGGGCATCGACGCGACCGGTTTCGCCCTGTGGACACCAGTCCGCGTGGTGACGGCGAGCGTGAAGGAGGGCCGCACTGGTCTCCCCGGCCGCCCGGGACCGATGCCTCGGCCGCCCCGCCCGGTCTTCCTCACCTAACCCGCCCCGTGTTCCCCACCCGTCCCGACATGCCCACGGGACGGGGCCGGGGACGGGGCCCCCTCACTCGCGCCGACGTGCCCACCGGACGATCCGTCCTCCCTCTCCCCCTCAGCACCGGCCCCGTCTCCCACGCCCTCCCGCCGGCCACCGCCGTACTCCGTCTCTTCGCCCCCACCCTCGGGCCCGACCGGACTTCCCCCGGGGCGTTCCCCCGCCCCGAACTGCCACTCCCGGTCCCTCTGCCGCCCCTCCCGCACCAGCTTCCCCACCGTCCGCACCAGCTCCGTCGGCTCGAACGGCTTCGCCAGGAACGCGTCCACCGCCACCGGCTCGCCGTTGCCCACCTCGCCCTCCGTGCAGGCGCTGACGATGGCGATCGGGATGTCCCAGGTCCGCGGATCGGACCGCAGGCGTGCCGCGGTGTGCAGACCGTTGAGCCGCGGCATCACGACATCAAGGGTCACGACATCAGGTCTCACGTGGTGCACGACATCCAGACACTCGGCACCATCAGCCGCGGTCACGACCTCGAAGCCCTCCAGCTCAAGGTTGACCCTGATCAACTGCCGGATCACCTTGTTGTCGTCCACGACAAGGATCCGACCGGACAAGCCAGGCACACCACGAGACTAGTGCCGCATCAAGCAACGTTCGCCCTGTTCACGACCTCGCGTAGGCGTTCGTCGGCAGCGTGCTTGTTCCGCCAGATGATGTAGCGGCGGAT